>JABBAI010000151.1 GCA_018608045.1 Octadecabacter sp.
TTCCCGACATGTATTTGCAGGTCACGTCAGAGGCTGCGGGCCGTTACACCGCGACCGAACAACAAGCCGTCATGCGAAACCTTCAACCCGATCATGTGTCCGTGGCGCTGCGTGAAATGATGCCGGGGCCCGATGATGCCCCCCAAGCGCGTGATTTTTATGATTGGGCTTATGACAGTGGCGTCGATATCCAGCATATCCTGTATTCTCCCGAAGATGTGCTCTCGTTCGTTGCGGCGGTTAATGGTGGCGTTATTCCCGATCAGGTTCACCGCGTCATTTTTGTGCAGGGCCGCTATCCTGATGGCGGGCACAACCCGACCCCATTGGCGGCTTACCTGAATGTCCTTGATCCTGTTCAGGGCATGACGTTTGACTGGATGGTCTGTGCCTTTGGGGTGTCCGAAACAGATAGTCTTGTGGAAGCCGCGCAAAGAGGTGGAAAAATGCGTATAGGTTTTGAGAATTCCCTGTGGCACGGTGACCGAACGCGCGCCAAAGACAACGCTGAGCGTGTCAGGCACCTTATCACGGCACTTGCAGATGGTGCGGTCCTAGCTGAAGACTGACGCAAACAGCGCAGCAATGACCCTCCGCGCCCGTGCATTATTGTTTTCCAGTTGAAGGCGGGCATGCAAAGGTGAGGCAGTCACCACTTTCATGAGGCCAATTATGTCTGACGCGCCCCTGAAAGGCTGGAACCATTCGCCAGATGTCCCGCTGCAAGTGTCCCCGTTTTTCAGCTGGCCACCGCGTCCCATGGCAATGGCGGCATGGCTGTGGAATTCGTGGTTTTTCATCACAGAACGGCTGATCGTCGTCGCGATTGCCTGCGTTTCGTTTTACTGGTTCCAGCCTTCGCTTGATATCACACGCACGCTGGCGTTTGGCTGGATCGCGGAAATGTTTATCCGCAACGTGGTGCTAATGACGGTCGTTGCGGGCGGATTGCATTTGTATTTCTACACGTTCACCAAGCAGGGGCAGGTGTTGAAATATGATCCCCGCCCGCTGATGAAAAGCGGGCGTCAATTTACGCTGGGCGGGCAAATCCGCGACAATATGTTCTGAACGATCGCCAGTGGTGTCACGGTCTGGACAGCCTATGAAGTGTTGATGTTTTGGGCCATGGCCAATGGGTACGCACCTGTTTTGACGTGGGCTGCGCATCCGATTTGGTTCGTGTCACTTTTCCTTCTTATACCGGTTTGGGAAAGCTTCTATTTTTATTGGATCCACCGCGCGCTCCATATTCCGTTTTTGTACAAACACGTGCACGCACTGCACCACCGCAACATCAATGTGGGACCGTGGTCGGGCCTGTCGATGCATCCCGTCGAACACCTAATTTTTTTGGGCTCCGTGCTTATTCATTTTGTGGTTGCGGCGCATCCGATCCATATTCTGTTTCACCTTCAGTATTACGCATTGACGGCGGCCACGACGCACACGGGCTTTGAGGGTATGATGATCAAAGACAAGAACCGGATCAAACTGGGGACGTTCCATCATCAAATGCATCACCGCTATTTTGAATGTAACTATGGCTCTCTTGAACTGCCTTGGGACAAATGGTTCGGGTTTTTTCATGATAGAACGGTTGAATCGGATGCGAAAATCCGTGAACGGCGCAAGACGTTCACCAATGGGGCCAAGTGATCGGCCAAGGCGATCGCCAAGTTTTTTAGCAAGCCGCGACGGAACGCGCGCCGCTGTCCGTATAATGCTTTGAACCAGACTAAGGACGGACCATGACCCGAATTTTCCCAACGCTCGCGCTGATTGCAGCAGCCACCGCAACCAGCGCTGACACGTTTTCAGCGGACGTGTGGGCTGACAATTGGTTTGAGATGCGGATCAACGGTGTGCAGGTCGCGCAAGATAGCGTTCCGATCACAACAGAGAGGTCCTTCAACGCTGAAAGCTTTATATTTGAGGCGCAAAGACCCTTTGTCATCGGTCTCATGGCAAAGGATTTCAAAGAAAACGATACCGGTCTGGAATACATCGGCACACGCCGCCAGCAGATGGGTGATGGTGGTGTGATTTTGCAGATCATGGATGCCGCCGGTGATTTAGTCGCGGTGAGCAGTGCGGATTGGTCCTGTCTGGTGATCCATACTGCCCCACTGGATAAATCCTGCGAAAGTGATGCCGATCCAGTCGCGGGCCAAGGCGCTTGCGGGTTTGACGCATCAAGTGAACCCGATGGTTGGGATAGCGTGGATTTCGACGCAACCGACTGGCCTGCCGCTGACGTCTATTCAGAACGCGAGGTCAGCCCGAAAGACGGGTATGACGAAAGTACCTGGGATGCGTCAGCCGACTTGATTTGGGGTCCAGACCTTGAACAAAGCAACACGGTTTTGTGCCGCCTGACCGTTCAATGATTAATTCAAAAATGGTACCTACAATGAAACGATCCGGCGCTTTTGCCCCGATTTTGATTGTTCTTGCTGCCCCCGCATTTGCCCATGAAGATCATTGCGCTGCTGTGACGGCGTCAGTGAAGGCTGCTGGATTTAGCGACAGTGTCGCCGTGACGTGTTCAGACAGCCACGCGACGCTGACGTCGGACACCTATCCCGATCATGATATGATGACAGGCATCACAGGGACCAACGAACAGGTGCCGATCCCCACTGATTACGGCGCACCGATCATTCTGGCGCCCCAGTTCGACGGGACGCCTCTCACGCGCGATGCAGCACTTGGTGTGGCTGTGAATGGAGTGCCGATTTACGACTATACCGGCGGCGGCGAAATGAGCGTGGACGACCTGTCGCATCACCAAATCCAGCATGACACATTGCAAACGGGCCAGTTGGATGTCTGTGGCGGGCACGCTGGGCGGGGTGATGATTATCACTACCACGTCGCGCCGACTTGCATGATTGAGCAAATGGAAAATGCCGGACCAGATGCGATCATTGGCTGGGCGTTTGACGGCTTCCCGATTTACGGGGACACCAACCCGGACGGCAGCGCCATCGCTGACGGGACGTTAGATGTGTGCAATGGCCAGATCTGTGATACGTTTGGGTATTGCTACCACACCTCGCCAGACGCGCCCTACATCGTGCAATGCTTGATGGGGGCGGTTGCAAATTTTGATGACCTTCCAAGCGTTCGTCCGTTGTCTGCCGCGGGTGGTGGTCGCGGGCCAGACGCGGGCAGGCCGCCACGGGGCGGGGTGGACAACCTTGTGTTCACGCAAAACGCCGACGGCAGCCGCAGCATGGACTAAAGCTTTGAAGGACAGGATTATTACATCCGCTATGCGCCGTCCGGTGCTGAGGGTTGTTATGACTACACGTCACGCACGGTCACCAACGACGCAGAGATCTTTGAAGGGGAAGTCTGCCGCTGATTGAGGCGGCTTGTTGAATGACTTCACGACGTTCAGAGGGCTTAGATAATCGCCTTTTCGATGATGGGTCGGTTTGCTGCGATCCGATCAAAGTTAAAAGGGCTCAGATCAAGTGTTTTGTATGCGCCGTGCACCATCAATTCCGCTGTGCCACGCCCCATCGCGGGGGATTGCTGCAGCCCGTGGCCTGAAAACCCGTTGAGGAAATAGAAGTTCTCAACCTCTGTGTGTGGCCCCATAATCGCGTTTTGATCAAACGTGTTATAGGCATAATGCCCCGCCCATTCGGACTGGACCTTGATCGCCTCAAACTGTGGAATGCGCGTGGCAAGGATCGGCCAGACGTGGTCCTGCCACATGGCGTGGTCTATCTGGAAATCATCGTAGGCCACGGCAGGGTCAATTTCTGAGTGCGCGCCACATTGATAGGTGCCACCGCCGTTTTCACGCACATGCACGCCGGATGGATCAATCGTCAGCGGCAGGTCGCGATCGAGGGGCTGTTCTGCGCTAAAGACCCAAGAAAACCGCTTGCGGGGTTCAACGGGGATCGTCAGCCCCGCCATTTTAGCTGTTTCAATTGCGCGGGGCCCCGATGCGTTCAGCACCGTGCCACAGGCAATCACATCACCGGATTTTAAGGTCACGCTTTCGACCCGTGTGCCTGCTGGGTTCTTGGTGATCGCGACGACCTCGTTCTGGATATATTCGACACCGCGTTCGCGCGCCGACCTTCGCCACCAATCAAACACAGCGCTGCCGTCCCAGAACCCTTCGTTCACCGTGTTGATCGACCCCAGCACGATGTCATCGACATTATAGAACGGGTAGGCGGCCTTGATCTGATCCGGCGTCATCAACTGCGTGCCCGCACCCGCCGCGACTTGCGTCGCTTGGTTCGCGCGCAACACATCAGCAAACCCGTTATTGTCGGCTAAATACATATAACCGAAATTGTGGACCTTAAGGTCGGGCACACGGTCATCATTGCCCATGTAGCGGGGCAGGTTCGTCACGAAATCTGCAGCAAATTGCGATATCCGCACGTTCAGTTCCTCAGAAAACTGCTGCCGCATGCATGAATTTGTGTGCGTCGTGGATGCAAATTCGTAACTCGGGTCCTTTTCAACGACCAACACAGACCCGTCAAAATCAGGATCGTCAGACAAGAACCACGCGGCGGACGACCCCATGATCGCGCCCCCGACGATGATGACGTCGTAGCGGGTTTTTTGCGGTGATTGGTGCTTGGTCATACGTCTTCCCCTTTGGCAATTGCGTCCTGAACAGCCTGAATATCCTCAGGGCCTAAACCATAGTCATCCGCCGCCACTTGGGACGAGATATATCCACGCGCAAGGTCACGTTTTACGGCCGCAATATCGCGCTGTGACGGGTCGCCGTATCCAGCACCACCGGGGAAGGCCATCACGACCTTGCGCCCATGTGCCACGAATTGTTTGCCTTTGCCGTTCATCTTCGATCCGTCATCTTGCGCGATAGTTGTGGGTGCGCCCGCACTGCCGCCACGTCGACCTTTGGCAGGGTGGTCCTCTCGGTCAAACATGGCTTGGATATCAAATTCATGGCCCTCGCGTGCACCGACTTCCATGTATTGGCCAAGGCCGCCGCGTTGTTTGCCAGCCCCACCTGAATCGGGGCGCAATTCCTTGCGCCAGATGATCACGGGGCCTGCGTGTTCTGTGGCCTCAATCGGCATTGTCATCACACCTGATGGAAAGGCGGTTGCGTTCAATCCGTCATGGGCAGGTCGCGCACCTGATCCACCAGAATTGAAGGTCAGCACCTCTGATCGGCGGGCATTGTTTGGTGCGGGACCATCGCTGCGCGGACGCAAGGACACTTGGAAATTGCACAGGCACGCGGCCCCCTCGGACGGAACCAACCCAGGCACGATTTTGTCAAACGCGTTGAACACTGCATCGGGGACAAAGTGGCCCACGATATGGCGCAGGGCCACGGGGGCAGGGTGAATAGCATTGACGATGGTGTTGACTGGGGCCTCAATCTCGAACGGCGCGAGGGAGGCGGCGTTGTTGGGAATTTCCGGCGCAATCGCGACCTTGAGGGCGTAGCACGCATAGGCCTTTGCATAGACCAGCGGGCAATTGATGCCCTTTTTGTCCACGCCCGATGATCCGGTGAAATCGGACACAATACGATCCGCATGCACCGTCACCTTCACCTTCAGCGTGATCGGGGTGTCAAACCCGTCCATCGTAATGTCACCCGTGGCGGATTTGCGGGGAAGGGCGGCGATCCGTTCAAGCGTTGCGCGGCGGGAATTATCAAGGATGAAGGTGGCGATCCCGCTAAGGTCCGCCAAATCAAATTCGCGCATCATTTCGACCAAGCGGCGGTGCCCGATTTCGTTGCACGTCGCCAGCGCGTACATATCCCCGATGAGCTGGTCTGGTTCGCGCACATTGCCGCGCACGATACGCACGAGGGTCTGATCGACGGTGCCACGTTCGGCAAATTTCATGATTGGCAGATATAGGCCTTCTTCATAAACGCTCGCCGCATCGGCGCCAAACCCGCGCCCGCCAATGTCGACAACATGTGCGGTGCAGGCAAAGAACCCGACAAGGTTGCCGTTGTGAAACGACGGTGTAACCATCGTGATGTCGTGCAAATGCCCGGTACCTTCCCACGGATCGTTGGTGATATAGACATCGCCTTCAAAGATGTTGTCGCGCCCGATGCGGCGGATGAAATGCGCCACAGCGTCCGCCATCGCGTTCACATGCCCCGGCGTGCCCGTGACGGCCTGCGCAAGCATCTGTCCCTCAACATCGTAGACCCCAGCGGACAGATCACCTGCCTCGCGAACTGAGGTTGAAAACGCAGTGCGCACAAGCGCTTGCGCCTGTTCTTCGACGACAGAAATCAGGCGGTTCCACATGACTTGATAGGCGACGTTGGATGGGGTCATGGTTTGATCCTCATGTCGATACACCCATCTGGCTGGCGGGTGGCATGGCGGCTGCTGGGGACGATGATTGTCGTTTCGTCCTCTGTGATAATGGCGGGGCCCGTGGCTGTGGCACCGACATCCATATCATCGCGCAGCGTGATGCTGGCGGGCACGAACTTGCCCAAGGCGGGGTCAAACAGATCGCGGGTGGCATGGGACATCGCCGCGCTGGACCCAGCATCTTCAGGGACGCGGGGCACGGTTTCGGGTGGGGTCGTCGCATTCACAGACCACACAGTGATTTCGATATCCATGCCATCCACCGCACGGCCAAACAGCTTGACGTAGTCTTCGACAAAGCGGGCTTCAAAGGTCGCGGCATCGGGGTTCATCGCTTGATCTTGCGTCAGGGTGATCGGAATTTCCCAACCCTGACCCGAATAGCGCATGTAAACTTTGAACTCGGACAAAATGGGGGAGGTCGCATCGCAATTGCGCACAAACCCCGTCGCCTCAGCCTGTAAATCCGTCAGCAGGGTCTTGATCTTGTCGGGCTGGAAATCGGCCAGCGTCATATAGACGGATCGGTTTGCTTCGAAACTGAACGGTGCGCGCAAAAAGCCGATGGCGGATCCGACGCCGGCCCCTTGGGGGACCAATACGCGCGCAACGCCAAGCTTTTCACAAAGCCGCCCCGCGTGCAGTGGTGCGGCGCCACCAAAGGCAATCATCGTGTATTCAGACAGGTCTTCGCCGTTTTCAACCGCATGAACCCGTGCGGCATTGGCCATGTTTTCATCGACCACTTCTGCCAGACCGAACGCAGCGGTAGGCGCGTCCATGTCCAAAGGATCCCCCAGAACGTCACTAAGCGCCTTGGCCGACGCCTCGGTGTTCAGCGTCATTGTTCCGCCAGCGAAATTCGTAGGGTCCAGTTTACCCAACACAAGATCGGCGTCTGTTACTGCGGGTTTTGCACCACCACGCCCGTAGCACGCAGGTCCAGGTTCTGATCCTGCACTTTCGGGGCCGACGCGGATTTGACGCATCGCATCGACTTGCGCGAGCGATCCACCCCCCGCGCCAATTTCAACCATATCGATCACGGGGATCGAAATCGGCATGCCCGATCCCTTTTTGAAGCGGTACGTGCGCGCGACCTCGAACACCCGCGATGTTTTTGGGGTTTGATTTTTGATAAGGCAGATTTTGGCCGTGGTGCCGCCCATGTCAAACGAGAGCACTTTATCCAGCCCATACCGCGCCGCGATGTTGGCCGCAAAAACCGCGCCCCCCGCTGGACCAGATTCAACCAAACGCACAGGAAATTCAGCCGCATTTTCGATGGAAATAATGCCGCCGCCCGAATGCATCAGAAAGATGTTGCAGGTGACCCCTTCGCCGCGAAGCCGCCCTTCAAGGCGGCCAAGATAGGACTTCATTAGGGGTTTGATATAGGCGTTGGCGACGACAGTGTTGAAGCGTTCATATTCGCGCATTTGGGGGGACACTTCGCTGGACAAAGACACCATGGCATCGGGCATCATGTCGGCCAAAACCTCCCCCACGAGCCTCTCGTGGGTATCATTCAGGTAGGAATGGATCAGCCCGACGGCGATGCTGTCATATCCAGCGGCGGCGATTTTTTCGACAACGGGTTCGATGTAGGCGCGGGTCAGGGGGATCAGCTCTGTGCCGCTCGCGTCCATCCGCCCCGGGACCGTGTAGCGCATTTGACGTGGCAAAAGGGGTTCGGGCAATGTCAGGTTCAGGTCATATTGTTCGAACCGGGATTCCGTGCGCATTTCGATCACATCGCGAAAGCCTTGGGTGGTGATCAGCGCGGTTTTCGCGCCGCGCCGTTCAATCAGCGCGTTGGTCGCAAGGGTCGTGCCGTGAATAATCTGGTTAATTTGGGATGGATCAATGCCCGCCTTGGCGCAGACTTGCTGCATCCCGTCGATGATCGCGTTTTCGGGCGCTATGTATGTTGTCAGAACCTTGGTTGAGAAAGACGCGGCCCCGACTTCAATCACCACATCGGTGAACGTCCCGCCAATATCAACGCCTAAGCGCACGGATTGCTGTGTCATCCGACCTGTTCCCCATTCTAATCGACGCAACCTTGCGGGGGCTTGCCCGGAAAAGCCAACGAATTTTTGAATGTGCAGCGTGGGGGGCGCGATGATCAGTATGTCACGGGGCGGAGGGGGAGGGCGGCGGCCCCTTGCACCAACTCGGGCAGAGGTGTTTGATAGGTATATCCTATCGAAAGGCAGTCCCATGATCGACAAACTGGAAATGTTCATTGCCTTGGCGCGTGAAGAACACTTTGGCCGCGCGGCGACGGCGCAAGGTGTCACGCAACCCACGCTGTCGGCGGCGATCAAACAGCTCGAAGATCAGCTGGGCGTGATGCTGGTGTGGCGGGGATCGCGCTATCAGGGGTTGACCCCCGAAGGACAACGCGCGCTGGATTGGGCACGGCGGATTGTGGGGGACGCGCGGTCATTGCGACAAGAAATGCGCGTGGCCCGCGAAGGGTTGTCTGGCGATTTGCGCCTCGCGGTGATCCCGACGGCGCTGACGGTGGTGTCCGATCTGACAGCGGGGTACGGCGATGCGCATCCCAATGTGCGTTTCACGGTACAGTCCAAAACATCGACCGAGATTTTGTCGATGCTTGAGAACCTCGAAATTGATGCGGGGCTGACGTACCTTGACAATGAACCGTTGGGGCGTGTCACCACTGTGCCGCTTTACGCGGAACGCTATGTTTTAGTTGCTAAATCCGGCCATCCTTTGTTGAAGGGACCTGTGAAATGGGCCGATCTTGCTGGGGTGCCTTTGTGCCTGTTGACGCCAGATATGCAAAACCGCCGCATCATCAACCAACACCTGTCTGAGGCAGGGGTACAGGTCGCGCCACAGATCGAAAGCACATCGGTCGTGGTGCTGGTCAGCCATGTTTTGCGCTCCAACTGGGCAACGATTTTGCCTGTGCGCGCGGCTGAAATTTTCCTCAACGGGGATGACCTTGGCTCGGTGCCGCTGATTAAGCCCGATGCGTCCCATGTGGTCGGGCTTGTGGCGCCGCACCGTGAACCATTTACCCCTGTTTTAGCGGCCCTTTTGGATCGGGCAAAAGCAGTGTCGGAATTGGGCAAGGCTTAATAGGATTTTCCTATCAATACACGAAATAACGATATTGATTACCCGCGCGAAACCAGCGACAACGCCCTTAATTCAGGGAGCAGCCCATATGGCCGACGCGCAGACCACCGAAACCATGACCACGATCCTCGCACAGCACGTCGGGCTTGAGGGGCCGTTGTTGCCTATTTTGCACGCTGTTCAGGCCGAGTTAGGGTTCATCCCGGGCGATGTGGTGCAGATGATTGCTGACCACCTCAACATCACCCGCGCTGAAGTGCATGGTGTGATTACGTTTTACCATGATTTCCGTAACGCCCCCGCAGGCAAGCACATCGTTAAGATTTGCCGCGCTGAGGCGTGTCAGGCCGTGGGCGCCAATGCATTGTCCGAACGCGCGTTTGAAAAGCTTGGCGTTGATTGGCACGGCACAACTGCGAACGGCGCTGTGACGCTTGAGCCTGTGTATTGTCTTGGCCTGTGTGCTTGTGGTCCCGCGGCTATGGTGGATGGCAAGGTTGTGGGCCGTGTCGATCACGCCAAACTTGATAAAATTTTGGCGGAGGCCGGCGCATGAAAATTTACGTCCCCCTCGACTCAGCGGCTTTGTCGCTTGGTGCGAATGATGTGGCTGATGCGATTGTGGCCCACGCCAAGGACAACAACCTTGATGTGACTGTGATCCGCAACGGCACGCGCGGCATGATCTGGCTTGAACCGCTGGTTGAAATTGAAACGGATCAGGGCCGTGTCGGTTACGGCGCGGTTGAGGCGTCGGATGTCCCAGCGCTGCTTGATGGCACGCTCGACAGCCTCGGTCTGGTTGAAGACCTGCCTTGGATGAAGGGCCAAACGCGGCTGACGTTCCAGCGCTGTGGCGTGATCGACCCGCTTGATCTGGCCGATTACGAAGCACATGGCGGTCTGGCTGGATTGCGCAATGCGATTGCGATGACGCCTGCGGGTATCGTCGAAGACGTGACAGCATCGGGCCTGCGCGGTCGTGGTGGGGCTGGTTTCCCGACGGGCATCAAATGGAACACTGTTCTCGGCGCGAAGGCCGATCAGAAATACATCGTGTGTAACGCCGATGAAGGCGACAGCGGCACGTTCGCGGACCGCATGATCATGGAAGGCGATCCGTTCACGTTGATTGAGGGCATGATCATCGCCGGATTGGCGGTTGAGGCGACGAAGGGCTACGTTTATCTGCGGTCCGAATATCCCGATGCCATTGATATGATGGAAAAAGCCGTTGTGTTGGCGCGCGGCGCTGGGATTTTGGGGGCTGATGTCCTTGGGTCTGGCCGTGCGTTTGACATGGAAATCCGCGTCGGTGCAGGGGCCTATGTGTGCGGCGAAGAAACATCGCTGCTCAACTCACTTGAAGGCAAACGCGGTGTTGTGCGCGCGAAACCGCCGCTGCCCGCGCTCGAAGGCTTTCTTGGTAAACCAACTGTTGTGAACAACGTCATTTCACTGGCGACTGTGCCTGTGGTTTTGGAAAAGGGCGCACAACATTATGCAGACTTCGGTCTTGGCCGTTCCAAAGGCACAATCCCGATCCAGATCGCCGGAAACGTCAAATTCGGCGGCTTATATGAAACTGCGTTCGGCATGCCGCTGGGTGAACTGGTCGACACAGTTGCGGGAGGCACATTGTCTGGCGCCCCTGTGAAGGCCGTTCAGGTGGGTGGCCCGCTGGGTGCCTACATGCCGCGCGACAAGTTCGACACGCCGTTCGGGTATGAAGAATTTGACGGGCAGGGCGGTTTGATCGGCCACGCTGGACTGGTTGTGTTTGACGATGCGACCAACATGCTCGGTATGGCGCGGTTCGCGATGGAATTTTGCGCCGTTGAAAGCTGTGGCAAATGTACCCCGTGCCGCATTGGTGCTGTGCGCGGTGTTGAGACCATTGACCGGATCGGCAAGGGCGACGCGGACGCTATCCCGCTCCTCGAAGACCTGTGTGAGACGATGAAAGACGGCTCACTTTGCGCGCTTGGCGGGTTCACACCTTATCCTGTCCTAAGCGCCCTCCATAATTTCCCAGATGATTTCGCGACCCAGAAGGAAGCTGCCGAATGAAAGATTTCATCCTCCCCACCCGCATGGCGAACGGCGATATCGACATGGGCACGCCAAGGTCCAAATCGACCAACATGGTAACGCTGAAGATCGACGGGTTCGATGTGACAGTGCCCGAAGGCACATCGGTCATGCGCGCGTCTGCCGAAGCGGGCATTCAGGTGCCGAAGCTGTGCGCGTCCGACAACCTTGAGGCCTTTGGGTCATGCCGCTTGTGCGTGGTCGAAATCGAAGGACGCCGCGGCACGCCCGCGTCCTGCACGACGCCAGTTGGCGAAGGCATGATTGTGAAAACGCAATCTTCCAAGGTCAAAAAGATCCGCAAAGGCGTCATGGAGTTGTACATTTCCGACCATCCGCTGGATTGTTTGACCTGTGCGGCCAATGGCGACTGCGAACTACAAGACATGGCCGGAATGGTCGGTCTGCGCGATGTACGGTACGAAGCTGTGGCCAACCACTTTGAGGCGCGCAATTCATCCGGTGATGTGAACACACAGTTCATTCCCAAGGACGACAGCAACCCATATTTCACCTACGATCCGGCTAAATGTATTGTCTGTTCGCGCTGCGTGCGCGCCTGCGAAGAAGTGCAGGGGACGTTTGCGTTGACCATCACTGGCACTGGTTTTGACAGCCGCGTGTCTGCGGGTGCTGGTGGCGATGATTTCATGTCATCTGATTGCGTGTCTTGTGGTGCTTGCGTGCAAGCCTGCCCGACAGCGACTTTGCAGGAAAAATCCGTGATCGAAATGGGCACGCCTGAACGGTCCGTCATCACGACATGCGCGTATTGTGGCGTCGGCTGTTCGTTCAAAGCGGAACTCAATGGCGACGAATTGGTGCGCATGACGCCCTACAAACACGGCGAAGCCAACCGTGGCCATTCCTGCGTGAAGGGGCGTTTTGCGTGGGGATATGCCAACCACTCTGACCGGATTCTGGACCCAATGATCCGCGACAAGATTACCGATCCATGGCGTGAAGTCAGCTGGGACGAGGCGATCAGCTACACAGCGACCAAGTTACGCGATTTGCAATCCAAACATGGCGTCAAATCCATCGGTGGCATTACGTCGTCGCGTTGCACGAACGAGGAAACGTATCTTGTTCAGAAAATGATCCGATCCACCTTTGGCAACAACAACACCGACACCTGCGCGCGGGTCTGCCATTCACCGACGGGTTATGGATTGAAGACAACCTTTGGCACGTCGGCTGGTACGCAAAACTTTGATTCCGTTGAAGAAACTGACGTTGTCATCATCATTGGTGCCAACCCAACGGACGGGCATCCTGTGTTCGCGAGCCGCTTGAAAAAGCGTCTGCGGGCAGGGGCCAAGCTGATTGTGATCGATCCGCGTCGCACGGACATCGTAAAATCCGCGCATATCGAAGCGCAGCATCATCTACCGCTGCTTCCCGGCACAAACGTCGCCGTTTTGTCGTCGATTGCCCATGTGATCGTAACGGAAGGATTGATGGACGAAGAGTTTATCCGCACCCGCTGTAACTGGGACGAATTTGCGCATTATGCTGAATTCATCTCTGATCTGCGCCATTCCCCCGAAGCCACAGCTATGCTGACTGGTGTTGATGCACAGGAACTTCGTGCAGCGGCAAAACTGTTCGCAACCGGCGGCAATGGGTCGATCTATTACGGCCTTGGCGTGACCGAACATTCCCAAGGATCGACAACCGTCATGGCCATCGCGAACCTTGCGATGATGACGGGCAACTTGGGCAAGAACGGCGTGGGCGTGAACCCGTTGCGCGGCCAGAACAATGTGCAGGGTGCCTGTGACATGGGGTCATTCCCGCACGAATTGCCCGGGTATCGCCACGTGTCAGACGACGCCACCCGCGAAGTGTTTGAGGCTATTTGGGGCACCACGATTGATCCAGAACCAGGCCTGCGTATCCCCAATATGCTCGACGCCGCTGTCGATGGCACGTTCAAAGGCATCTACATCCAAGGCGAAGACATTTTGCAGTCCGACCCCGACACAAAGCACGTGCAAGCGGGCCTTGCGGCGATGGAATGCGTGATCGTGCATGACCTGTTTCTCAATGAGACCGCAAACTACGCCCATGTGTTCCTTCCAGGGTCTACGTTCCTGGAAAAAGACGGCACATTCACCAACGCCGAACGCCGCATCAACCGCGTGCGCAAGGTTATGGCCCCGAAGAACGGTTATGCGGATTGGGAAGTCACGATGTTGCTGGCCAATGCCATGAATTCTGGTTGGACCTACACACACCCCAGCCAGATCATGGATGAAATCGCGGCAACGACGCCCGGCTTTGCCAACGTAAACTACGAAATGCTAGAAACCCGCGGGTCCGTCCAATGGCCGTGTAACGATGACAATCCAGATGGATCCCCCATCATGCACGTCGATGGCTTTGCGCGCGGCAAAGGTCAGTTCATCATCACCGAATATGTGGCGACGGACGAAAAGACAGGTCCGCGCTTCCCGCTGTTGCTGACGACGGGGCGTATTTTGTCGCAATACAACGTGGGCGCGCAAACCCGTCGCACGGAAAACAGCGTTTGGCACGAAGAAGACCTGCTGGAAATCCACCCACATGACGCCGAAGTGCGCGGCATTCGTGATGGCCAATACGTGCGTCTGGCCAGCCGTGCAGGGGAAACCCAGTTGAAGGCGCAGATCACTGATCGCGTGTCCACGGGCGTCGTTTACACGACCTTCCACCATCCAGACACACAGGCCAACGTCATCACCACCGACTATTCTGATTGGGCGACGAACTGCCCTGAATATAAGGTGACAGCGGTCCAAGTGGCCCTGTCCAATGGCCCGTCCGAGTGGCAGGAGGACTACAACGCGCAGGCCGAACAGTCCCGCCGTATCCTTCCGGCGGCTGAGTAATGACAGGGTTGCGCGCGACATCCGCTTACGCTGTAAGCAAAGGTCTCGCGCGCTCAATTAGCCGTGCGTTGCCAGAAGAGGTGCCCATCGCCATGGTGTACAACGGCACGACACAAGCGGTGATGATGGCGACACCGTGCGATTTGAAAGACTTTGGCCGTGGATTTACCCGCACCGAAGGCTGGGGCACGCCTGACAGCATCGAAGTGGTAACCCATGAGAACGGCATCGAAGTGCAAATGTGGTTGCCTGACGCTAAGGCCGAGACGTTGGCGTCGCGTCGCCGCGCCATGGCCGGACCTGTTGGGTGTGGGCTCTGTGGCATCGATAGCCTTACTGAGGCGGCGCGCGATGTGCCCGCGGTCACCGCAAACATCAGCCTGACACCAGATCATATCGTGGCCGCAATGCGCGCGCTGCGCGACGGGCAGGCGCTGCATGATCAAACACGCGCGGTTCACGCGGCAGGTTTTTATGTTTCTGATCAAGGGTTTATAGATATCCGCGAAGACGTGGGCCGCCACAATGCTCTCGACAAGTTGATTGGTGCGACGCTCGATTGCACAGGCGGTGCGGTGGTTCTAACATCGCGTGTCTCGGTTGAAATAGTCCAGAAATCTGCAATGGCAGGCGCACCTGTCATCCTCGCCGTGTCTGCGCCCACGACCCTTGCAGTGCAAACCGCAGACGCTGCCAATATCACGCTTGTGGCACTTGCCCGCGATGACACGTTCGAAATATTCACCCATCCCCAACGCATCCAAACTGACGAGGCCTCAGATGTCGCCTGATAAAATCAATCGCATGATCAACCAGATTGCCACGTTCTTCGAAACCCAGCCTGACGCCGACAAAGCGGGCTGTGTGGCAGATCACCTAAAGGAATTCTGGGAACCACGCATGCTGGAACAGCTGGCGGATCATATGAAAAGCGGCGGTGACGGGCTGAGCCCGCTGGCGCACGAGGGGTCCCAGCGTGTATTGGATATGCCCGCCTAAGCGGCGCAATCGCCCTGAAATGGTCAGGGTTTCCTCGCTTGCCTGCCATGCGCGCGCCATAACGTCTCCAAATGACGACAGGCGCCCTATGATAAGACCCATCCTTTAGTCGCTTCGCCGCGAACATATGGACGTGACATTGCGCAACGGGCGCGACCACACGGTGCGTATCGTTGAACGCCCCGGCGTTTGGATGAACGACGCCGATCTTGCGGCCTTAACGGCAGATTTGCGGACCATTGCAGACAAAACCCTTGGCCACGGCGAGCTGAACTATGGCGTGTTTTCGGGGGGTCGCGCTCATTTGTGCGATACCATTGTGACCCTTGTCACATTGCCCGATGGGACACCGATTGCCTTTAATGCCTTGGTGATTATGACGTTGGAGACTGTGCCCGATCCCACCCCCGTGCTGCATCTTGGCCTTGTGATGGTGGACCCTGACCAGCAATCCAGTGGCTTGTCTTGGGTTCTGTATGGTTTGACGTGCTTTTTGCTGTTTGTGCGCAATCAGTTTCGCCCGATCTGGGTGTCCAATGTCACGCAGGTGCCGAGCGTCGTTGGCATGGTGTCGGGCATGTTTTCACAGGTCTGGCCCAAACCTGATGCAGATCGGCGCACCTTGAACCATGTGCTGTTGGCGCGCCGCATCATGGCGCATCATCGCGCGGTGTTCGGGGTCGGGGCTGATGCTGAATTTGACGAAGCGCAGTTTGTGATCACCAACGCCTATACGGGCGGTTCCGATGACCTCAAGAAAACGTGGGACACCGCGCCCAAGCACCGCGACGCGGTCTTTAACGACTTTTGCCAAGCGGTACTTGATTATGATCGCGGGGATGATGTGTTGCAGTTGGGACGGATCGATTTGCCTGCGCTGCGCCACTACCTGACCCGTGATGTGCCTTGAGGCCGCGTCGCTTGGCCTTGCAGGCTGGCCCATGGCAGCACTTGCCGACAACGCCGTCACGCGCGCCGAAATTCACGAAAGGTTCGGCATTCCGTCGGATCGCACGTTGGTTCAAGCAATCCGGTTCGGCCCACCAACAGGCGCCGCGCCACGCACGGCGACCTCCACGCGAAATCTTGGTCTAGTCGACTGCCAATCCACTTGGAACTGTTTCGGGGCGCCCAAGCGGGCGGTCTTTTGCAGTTTCACCCGTTAAGGCGTTCAAAAACGATGTGATATCAAGGATTTCTGCATCGCTCAGCGCGACAGGATTTATATCGAGGACCGCATCCTGACGCGCCATTTCACGAACGTCTTGGCGGATCGAAAAATCAACGGCCACAAGCCACGGCACGTCTGGTAGATTGGCCATTTCTGGCGTCCACGTGGCCCGCGCTGCTGCCGGGTTTGAATGGTGGCGGATCATGTCCCCAAGGGTCGGGTAAGCGCCGTTGTGACCATAAGGCGCCGTCAGCGCAACGTTGCGCAATGACGGTGTGCGAAAGCGATAAGCATCTGATAATAAATCTGTTTCCCCCATGCGCCCGACATCGCGGGGAAGTTTGTCAAACGTGCGGGTCCGCCCCGGACCGAAGGCGGGAAGTCCGATGGCGTGAAAATCCTGATCGGTGAACAACGCGCCGGAATGACATGACGCGCAGCGGGCTTCGCCAAAGAATAAAGCGCGGCCTCGTTCGGCGTCTGCGGGCAGGGGTGTTCCGACAAGCCACGCATCGTATGGCGCATCAAAGCTGCGCCATTCGGAATTGATGAAGGCCCCCAATGCATTGCCTATTTCGACGATCGAAATATCCAAGGGTTCTTCAACAGTATCAAAGGCTTGGATGAACATATCAGAGTATTCTGGGATAGCACGGACGCGGGCGGCGATGATGGGCCATGCGGCGTCGATCCGGTCATGGGTTGCCCCTGCGACGTCGTTTTCACCGGGGTTTCCAGCCATTTCGAATTGCGCGGTCAGCGGGAACAATGCTTGTGCAGCGACGATGTTATCTAGGCCTTGGGGTAGCCATTCTTCGGCGGGTGAATCAAAGCCGTTTCCGAACTGATCAGACACCTCAAGACGGCCATCATGAAACAGCACGTCAACAGAATTATGTCCTATATTCCAAAGGCTTGGCGCATTGCGCGGGATGCGTTTGCGGATGTCGATGGCGACCCGATCCGGCCCAATACCTGTCCCGCCTTCTCCGATCCCAAGGGACAATCCATCGCCCCCCGCAAGGTCATGGTGATGACATGTGCCGCACGAAATATTGCGATTTCCGCTGAGGATTTTATCGTAAAACAGCAGCTGGCCAATGCGGGCTTGCGCTGGATCGGCATCCACGAAATCATCTAGTGATATCGGTTCGGCTTGCGTCGTGCCTACACCCACAAAAATGGCGAGGATCCATGCTTTTGATTGGTTTTGTACAAACATTTCGACCCCTTTTGACCATTCTGTACAAATCTCTGGGGGCCTCAACCCTTTGTTTTTGGTTAATTGTCGCAGGTTCGGTGCAAGCGGCTGATCTGGAGGACGCACGCGACCTCATGGAGGCGGGGTCTTTCGTGCAAGCGCGCGAACAATTTGAAGTTTTGGCGCGATCGGGCAATGCGGACGCGGAGGAATTGATCGGGGTTATGTACGCGCTCGGCCTCGGGGTTGAGCGCGACGACGAGCGCGCGTTCGAGTGGTATCTGCGCGCGTCGATGAAAGGCCATCCCGGCGCGCAATCTGGCATCGGTTGGTATTATGAAATCGGTCGGGGAATGCCTGCGCCCGATCTGGTGCGCGCGTATCTTTGGTATGCGCTGTCAGCGATTGGCGGGGACGTTGATGCGCCTGACAGTTTGGAGGAACTGACGCCACGCATGACCGCCGTGCAGCGGGCGAGGGCGCAGGTGTTGGTCGATGATTACCGCGTCTGGATGTATCCGTTTCGCTAAGCGGCACTGACCCCGTACATCAGGTGATCGCAATTCTTGCGCATCAATTCATATTGACCCTGCCTCGACCATATAATTGTTGGCCGAACACATGGCCGCGTCATCGGACGCAAGAAACAGAACCATGCGCGCCACGTAAACCGGATCGATTAAATCTGGAAGGCACTGACGGTTGCGGTGCGCTTCGAGTGCTTCTGGGGTCGCCCAGAGTTCTTTTTGCCGGTCTGTCATGATCCAGCCCGGAACCACTGTATTCACACGAATCCGGTGATCACCAAGGTCACGCGCCATTGTGCGGGTCAGTCCGTGGACCGCAGCCTTGGCCGTCGTATAGGCGGGAAATCCACCGCCTGCTTCCCACCACGAATTTGATCCCATGTTGATAATTGAACCGCCCCCATTCGCAATCATGCCAGGCGCGATTGCTTGGATGGCAAAGAACATATGACGGATGTTGGTTGCTTGGCGTTCATCCCAATACGCAGGCGTCACGTCTGTCCAGTTGTGGCGATCATCGCGTGCTGCATTGTTCACCAGAACATCTGCAGGGCCCAAAGTGTCCGTCAGTTTCGTTAGTGCGGCTTGCATCGCGGAGACGTCGCGAAGGTCACAAATTTCAAACGTGACGCCCGGTGTATCCTCGGCCAACGCGGCACTTGCGTCCCCGTCGAGGTCAAGAAATGCAACGCGTGCGCCTTGGGCGGCGAAGGCCTTGACCATTTCGGCGCCAATACCTTGTGCACCACCAGAGACGATGACAGTTTTGTTTTGAAGGCTCGGGTAGATCGCAAAGTCTGGCATAGCGTTTCCTGATGGCTAGGGGGTAATCGTTGGAGGCAATTCAATCGAACTCAACGTCAAATATGGACGTGCTTTTTGCATAAGAAAAGGCCGCCCCGTTTCAGGGACGGCCTTTTCAATTTCAAAACCGTGAACGCTTAGTTCAGGTCGGCTGCGTAGGCGGCGTCGAGGTCTGCTTCGACTTCGTCCACCGCTGAAATCAGCGCGTCGAGGATTTGGACACCACCATCTACGTTGCCACGGAACCAGTCCTGAACAGGAGCCGCTGCATCGGCGAACATCGCCTTTTCGTCTGGTGTTGGCACATAAAGCGCGCCGCCACCTGCAACGAAGTCGCTGTAGGCTTGGATCGAGTTGCGCTTAGGTGACGCGAATGTCGCCTGTTGCAGCGCATAGAAGCCGTCCATCACAACGCGACGGTTTGCTTCATCAAGGCCGAGGAACTGTTCGTTGTTCATCCACCACAGCGCACCCATGTAGGCGTGACCATCGAGCGTGACGTATTGCAAGCCAGCATCAGGGAACTTCATGCCCATGATGTCGGTGATGCCGTTCTTGGATCCTTCAACAACGCCCGTCTGGAACGATGTGAACAGTTCAGGCCACGGGATCGGTGTTGGGGACGCCCCCAGTGCGCGCACGAGTTCTTGGGGCAGGTCCGCCACAACAGTCCGGATTTTCAGGCCTTCCATGTCGGATGGCTGCTGGATCGGGCGCACTGTATTAGCGAAGTTGCGCCAGCCTCCTGTGTTGCCGATGGTCATCAGACGGATCGTGTCGTCGGATGTCTCCAGTGCCATGTCGCGCATTGTGCGCACGAAATCACCCTGAAGCACGGCTTCTGCCACGCGGTCATCGGCCATCAGATACGGCAGATCAAGGACCTGAACGTATGGGAAAATGCCAGCAGCGCCGCCGGAGGTTGAGATGTAGATGTCGATTGACCCCTCGGACACGCCTTCAAGGCATTCTGCACCCGTGGAACACAGCTGCGTGCCGATGAACAATTCAACTTCGATGGCACCGTTTGATGCCGCTTCGACGTAGTTTTTGAACACGATCAAACCGTCATAGTCTTCGTCGTTTTCGTTTGAGTTGGCGGTCGCGCGCAATGTGATGGAGTGACCATCTGCATAAACGGGCGCGGCGGCCAATGTGTAGGCGGCGATCATGCCGGCCGTTGCGATATATTTCATCATATTAGTAATCCTCCCAGATTGATGACGTTAGAGTGGTTTTAGTTTGAGGGTGGTCCAGGGCTAATGCAAGCCATGTAACCAGTGTCCGGCGAACATCCGAGGAAGTCCGCGAGATAGGGAACCGTCATCGAAATCTGTGGAATGAAGGTGATCAAAAAGATCACAACGACTTCGACAGCGAGGAACGGTAAAATTGCTTTTGAAATGGTTTCGACTTTTTCGCGACTGACCGTTGAGGCGACGAACAGCACCAGACCCATGGGCGGCGTTGCCAGCCCGACGGTCAGGTTCACCGACATGATGATCGCGAAGTGCACAGGGTGCACGCCGATGTCCACGAAGATGGGGCCAAGGATCGGGCCGAGGATGATGATCGCGGGGCCCGCGTCTAGAAACATGCCGACGATGAACAACAAAATGTTGATCAGGAACAGCAGGATCAGCGGGTTTTCCGACAACCCGAGGATAAAGTCCGCCATGGTTGTCGCCGCGCCGGATGTGGCGACGATTGTCTTGAATGCGACAGCAGCGCCAACCAGCAACAGCACGGCGGCTGAGGCGAGGGCGGAGCGTTGCAGCACATCAAAGAAGTCCGCCCATGTCAGGGATTTTAGGACAAACACGCTGACCAGTAGGGCGTAGGCGACGGCGATGGTGGACGCTTCGGTCGGGGTCATGATCCCCACGAGGATACCACCAAGGATGATGATCGGGGTTTGCAGCGGCACAACGCCCTTTTTCATAACGATCCGGAAGTCTGAAGACACTTGGCCACGTAGGGCGACCAACAGAAAATGTGCGATAATCAACAGGATAATCAACGTCCCCGCCAGCATCACACCTTCTGGTTTTGCCAGCCCTGTGAACGACGACACGAGGCGGAACAGCGCCCAAAGAAGACCCATCACATTGATCCGCGCGAGGATCATAGACAGCCAGAATTCTATCGGTTTGATCGTTTGGTTCTTGTGGACAATGCGTTCGGCTTTGGGCAAATCATAGCGATCCGCCATGAGGCGCACCATGACCATCAAACCAACGCCCACCAGAATACCGGGCACGATACCCGCCAAAAACAGCGCGGCCACGCTTTCGCCCATGACGTAAGCGTAAATAATCATGATGCCACTTGGCGGGATGATCGGGCCGATCACAGAGGACGCGGCGGTGATCGCGGCGGCGAATTTACGGGTGTACCCGTTCTTTTCCATCGCGGGGATCAGAGTTGACCCCAGCGCAGATGTGTCGGCAACAGCTGACCCCGACAGGCCCGCAAATAGAATTGAAGACAGGATGTTCACCTGCGCCAGACCGCCGCGCAAATGACCCATGAATGCTTGGGAAAATTCGACCAGACGGGTGGTGATGCCGCCCCGGTTCATAACTTCGCCGGCCAACATAAAGAACGGCAGCGCCATCAGCGGGAAACTGTCGATGCCCGTGTAGACATTGCGGTAAAGGATCGCGAGGTCACGTTCATTGCCCGTGGCCCACGTCATAAAGCCGGGCGCGAACAGCAGGGCGAAAACAACGGGCGTACCGATCATCAAAATGGCGAGGAACAGGGGGAGGAAGAATATAAGCATTATGACGCGCTCCCGATGTCTTCATCGCCAAGTTCAGGCAATCCGCTGTCGCGGCGGATCAGTTTCAAGCCTTGGCGCAAGATCAATTCAACGGCCACGAGGATTAGCAGGTTAATGCCAACCCAAAGCGCCAAATATTGATAATAGCTTGAGAATTTCGCACCGCATTTGCCGATTTCAATGCCGAAGGGCCAGCGCAGTGTGGACGAACACCCGCGTCCTGACAGGCTGTCGACGTGGTTGTTCAGGCCTTTGTCCCACATGACCAAAAGCACAGCAAAGGACATGAACAACAAGGCGAGGGACAGGATCGCGGCGAGTTTTTCGCTCAGCGCACGTTCTAGCATGTCGATGGCGACGAAACCGCCGTGGCGGTAGGCGATGGGCGCCATGAGACCGGTCATCCAAAGCATGCCGAACCGCGCGGCTTCTTCTGTCCAGTTGGGCGCGTCGTTCAGGGCGTAGCGCATGAACACTTGCAGCAAGATAAAGCAGACCATTGCGATCAGCGCGAAGATCGAAATCCATTTTCCAGCGATGTGCAGCGTTTCGTTGATGGAGGCGTGGGCGCGGGTGGCCGCGACAGGGCGCAGGATGCACAGCACCCACAACAGCGCCGCCAGCCCGAAAACAAACGCCATATCACCAAGGCCGACCCTGTCGGCAATGGCTTCACGGCGGTCCTCAAAGGCCCCGATGTATAGGATTGCAGCGTAAGATATTGCTACCAATCCGATTGCAAGACGTCCTCCCACGGCTTGCCCTCCCTTTTATAAAACGTCTGTTATGACGTGTTATCAGCGTCTTACGCGCTGTTCTTAATTCATCCTTTGAGCGATACGAAACGTCCCCCCTGGAACATTAACGGCAAGCCGTCGCGCACGGATGCGCCTGTGACGCGGCCCACAATGATGGTGTGATCGCCAGCGTCGTGTTCGGCATCCAAGCTGCATTCGAACCGTGCCAGACAGCCGCGAATGTGGGGCACATCGTGGTCCCCCGTGACCCAATCGAGGCCATCGAACGCGGATTTATCTTTGACAAACCCGTTGCAGATATCGGCCTGATGGCCATCCAGAATATGGATCGCGAAATGCGGCGCACCTGTGAAGTACTTGAAACGCTTGGATGATTTAGCGGGTGACCACAGGACCAAAGGCGGATCTAGAGACACGGATGCAAAGCTGTTGGCGGTGATCCCGATGGGGCAATCCGCGCTTGGCACAGTCACAACCGTCACGCCAGTGGCATATGCGCCAAGGGCATCGCGAAAGGCGCGAGGGTCGTCGATTGGATCAAACGCGTTCATTACGCGACCTCGTGGCCGAGGGCGGCTTCATAGAGTTTGAACCAAGTGGTGCGGGGCATATCTACGTTAAAGGCGTCCGAGAACCCTCTGATACGGTTGATATTATTTGTTCCCATAACAGGCATAATTTTCGCTGGATGCGCCAGAAGCCATGCAACTGCAACGGCTGCGCGGTCTACGGAATTGGCGTTCGCGACCTCCTCCATCACGGCCGTGAGAGGCGTGTTTTCTGTCATCAACGCGCCGCCACCAAGGGGGGACCACGCCATAGGTGCCACGCTGCGTTCTTGCAGATAGGCCAGATCCCCGTTGGTGAAGGCGTCGTGCGCGCCAAGGGACATTTCGATCTGGTTGGTCACCAGTTGCGATTTCATCGCCGATTGAAGCAGGGTCCAGTCGTGCAGTTTGAAGTTCGATACGCCGACAGCGCGCACCTTGCCAGATGCCACGACCTCGTCGAGAGCGGCACCGGTTTCATGATGATCCATCAGCGGATCGGGGCGGTGGATCAGCAGGATGTCAATTTTATCGATGCCCATCAGGCGCAAGGAGTGGTCCACAGATGCCAGAATATGCGCGCGACTGGTGTCGTAGTATTTCCCGGGGACGTCAGAATAGCGGCCCGCAGGAACTAAGATATCGCATTTCGTCACGACTTCGATTTGGTCTTTGATGGCTTGGGTCAGGCCCGCGCCCATGATTTCTTCGGCCAAGTAGCCGCCATAGATATCGGCCTGATCCATCGTCGTGATGCCCTGTTCAAGGCAGGCTTCGATCTTGGCTTGCACGGCTTTGGGGGACGTGTCGTCGACGTCGCCAAGGCGCCACATGCCATAGATCATGCGGGACAGTGAAAGGTCAGGCGTAAGGTTGATGCGTTCCATTGAAGTATTGGCCATTAGGTGCGGGGTCCGTTTCCGAGAGGGGTTGCAGGGGTGTCGCTGGGGACACGTCCATAAGCATGGGGCAATGAGCAGGTTTTCAAGTCCGGCATCACGAGTTTGCCAAAGTATTTTGCTTCATCAATGTGAGGGTAGCCCGAGAAAATGAAGCTGCGAATGCCCATTTTGCGGTAATTTTCGATTTTTGAGAGGACTTGGTCTGCGGATCCGACCAAGGCTGCGCCGCAACCCGATCGCGCACGACCCACGCCTGTCCAAAGGTTGGGTTCAACGTAGCCGAATTTGTCAGCCAGTTCGCGTGCCTTTGCTTGATGTGCGACGCCAAGGGAAATGGAATCGTGGGCACGGTCACGGATCAGTTTGCCGTAGTCATCGTCCAGTTTGGACACAAGGTGATCTGCATACTCGCGGGCCTCGGCCTCGGTGTCGCGCACGATCATGTGGACGCGCAGGCCGTAATCAAGGGTGCGGTTGTAGCGTTCAGCCACGGCGTTCACGTCTTTCATGCGCTGCGCCAATTGGTCTTCTGGTTCGGGCCACATCAGGTAGACATCACAGTGCTGACCGCACAGTTCCAGCGCGGCGGGGGAATAGCCGCCGAAATACAAAAGCGGGCCGCCCGTTTGATAGGGCGTGGCAGGGGCTGTCGGGATATTCACGAATTGATAGACGTTGCCGTCGTAGTTGATTTCGTTGCGCGTCCACGCCTGTTTCAGGATTTCAACCACTTCTCGGGACCGTTGGTAACGCAATTTGCTGTCGGCCACTTCACCGGGGAAATCTGATGAGATCACGTTCAGGGTCAAACGGCCTTTCATCATGTGATCCAGGGTCGCGATCGTGCGCGCTAGCATGATGGGCTGCATTTCACCGCAGCGTATCGCGGCGAGAATGTTTATCTTTTCCGTCAGCGGCGCCATGCCAGCCACGAAAGACAATGTGTCTTGTCCGACTTGAAAGGAAGAGGGGGCAAGGATGTTGCGAAAGCCTTGGTTTTCAGCCTCAAGCACGATGTCGCGGCAGTGTTCCCATGAGGATCGTAGCGCGCCGTCCGGCACGCCCAAATAGGCGTAATCATCTGAACATAATGCAGAAAACCAGCTGACTTCGGATGCGTCAAGGTCCGCGGATGTTACCGGAACGATCGTCATTGATTCCCCCTCAGACATATCTGTTGCCACTTGCGTAGCATTCAAAAAGCCGTGTATCAATCCTGTATCAATTTAGTTCACGCCACCTGGGAGGGCGGACATGTCAGACCGCCAACGCCCCACAGCGCTTCCAAAATATGTTCAAATCTCTGAGATGTTGATCCGTGACATTGCGGCTGGGCGGTTGGCGGATGGTGCGCGATTGCCCCCCGAACGCGAAATGGCCGAAGGGTTGGGCACGGCTGTTGGGACGCTGCGCAAAGCACTTGATCTTCTGGTGGAAAAGCAGCTTTTGGAACGGGTGCAAGGGTCGGGAAACTACGTGCGTGCGCAAACGGATGTGGCCTCTGTCTATAGTTTTTTGCGGATTGAACGGGTGCAGGGCGGCGGGTTGCCCACGGCTGAGGTTTTGTCGATAGACCACATAGAGGCCCCGCACGCGGTAGGGTTTCAAAGCCCGAATGGATTTCGATTCCGCCGATTGCGGTTCATGGATCGTGTGCCTGCCGCGATGGAAGAAATCTGGCTGGATGGCGCGGTGACGGACAATGTGGATGCGCAGGCGGTGTCTGAATCGCTGTATCTTTATTACTCAGAAGTTTTAGGGGTGGTCATCACCTCTGCCGAGGACCGGATCAACGTCGCACCTGTGCCAAGCTGGGCCGATGCGCGCTTTGGTCTGAACGCAGGTGAGACGGCCGGATATATTGAGCGGACGGGCCGGTCCCACACAGGCGAAACAGTAGAATTTTCAAGGACATGGTTTGATCCCAACGAGATCAACTATGTCTCTCGGTTAGGGAAGACTTAGGCAATGGCGACAGGTGCGGACGATATGGTGAACTATGGGATCATCGGCTGTGGGATGATGGCGCGCGAACATATCGCGAACATCAATTTGCTGCCCCATGGTCGCGTCACGGTGGTCTATGATCCCGTGCGCGAATTGGCCGAAACCTGCGCGCAACTGGCGGGTAAGGGCGGCAATTCAGCTGAAGCCGTGGTGGTCGATACGCTAGATGATCTGTTGGCGTTTGAGGATTTGGATGCGGTGGTGATCGTCAGCCCGAACCACCTGCATGCCGCGCAGCTGCGCGAGATCGCTGCCAAGCGCCCTATGCCGATACTGTGCGAAAAGCCGCTTTATACGGACCCCGACGATCGCGCCAATTTGGACGCGGCGTTCAAAGGCTATGCGCATCCGGTGTGGGTCGCGATGGAATACCGCTACATGCCACCCGTCGCCGCGCTTATCGAACAGGCGGATCAGGCGACAGGTGGTGTGAAAATGCTGACCATCCGCGAACACCGCTTTCCGTTTTTGCCAAAAATCGGGGATTGGAACCGTTTTAACGTCAATTCTGGTGGCACGTTGGTTGAAAAATGCTGTCACTTCTTTGATCTGATGCGGGTGATTTTGCAGGCGGAACCTGTGCGGGTGATGGCGTCAGCGGGGCAAGTGAACAACCACCTCGATGAAGAATATGACGGCCAAGTGCCCGACATTTGGGACGCAGGATACGTGATTGTGGATTTTGACAACGGCGCGCGCGCCATGTTGGAGCTGTGCATGTTCGCGGAAGGATCGCGGTATCAAGAGGAAATCAGCGCCGTGGGGCCAAAGGGTAAGATCGAATGCCTTGTTCCCGGGCCGGGGCGGTTCTGGCCTGCGAAATTGGGACCAGCCCCCGTGCCGCAGTTAATCATTTCACCGCGCGCCCCCCAAGGGCCGATCACAATGGATATTCCCGTTGATCCCGCTTTGTTGGACGCGGGCGATCATAACGGATCGACGTTTTATCAACACCAGCGGTTCAACGCCGTCGTGCGTGGGCTGGGCGGTGTTGAGGTTACGGTGTCTGACGGGGCCAAGGCCGTCGCCATGGGGATTGCGGCACAACAAAGCGCGATAAGCGGGCAAGCGGTTGAACTTTAGCGATTATAAATAATGTATGATAGGTTTCGCGAAAGCGCTGGCCTTGTTACGTTTCGTTGTCGGACATGATGACTGTAAGGGGTTCTGATGGATACATCACAGAAAGTTCAAGCGATTAAAGCGCGCAACTTGGCCCTCTCACAGTAAACATTCGGCGGGCATGTCACGCAGGCGCAGGTCGTTGAAGGGTCTGGCGTGCGCGTGGACGGGGTGACAGACTTGTTTGGTAAAAGCGTCAAGACCAGCCCGCAGCTTTGAGACCTTCTGTTCGAGGTCAACGGCGGGGCAAATATTCATTTTGGACAGCATTGGCTGAGCGCGGGTGAAATGGCCGACCCATTCGGTCCGCAGGCCAATTACCTGACCGAGTTTGACCCGCTAAGGCCACTAGACCGCGCACGGTCTGGTTTTTTTGAAATGCTTGAGGATGAGATATGGACTTATCAGGAGGCACTGGGCCTTGAGGGCTCTGGTCAACTTGGGGATGGGGAGCGCCTTGTTTTGTTCGGGTATAACCTTGTCGAACTGTGCACGCGTCCGACCTATTTGTTTTTCCGGAGCGGGGCTGCTGAGCCTGTGGTTTGGTCTGCTGCGATTGATTGGGTCCAGACCTATCCGGATATAAACGGCTATTTGGATGCGCTGTTGCCTTAGGTGGGCCGACAAGCGGGGCCTTATCCCTTGCTTTGGTGGTTTAGGGCGGCGTATCTAGCGCGGCCAGAGCATCGGGAACCAATCCTCGCGCAAAAGTTGGCCTTGCACCATGTCATGACCCGGAAACGGGGGCGATGTGGGGCCGGGACGTTCCGTATATCGTGCATCATCGCCGAGCAATCGCAAGGAAAACGCTCGGCGGCGCGATGTCGTCTCATTGCCGCGCGCGCCGTGCAGGATGTGGT
This sequence comes from Octadecabacter sp., assembly GCA_018608045.1. Classification (GTDB taxonomy): domain Bacteria; phylum Pseudomonadota; class Alphaproteobacteria; order Rhodobacterales; family Rhodobacteraceae; genus Octadecabacter. Next base: position 28,131 of record JABBAI010000151.1, read on the forward strand.
AGTTGAAGGCCACGGCATCCCCCGGTTCCATCGCAAATTCGACCACTGTCATGCCTTCGGCGTCGGGATCGGGGACGGGCATGTACGTATCGTCGTCTGGATAGAACGATGTCTCGGACAGCCAGCGGGTCGGCAGCACTGGTTTGGACCATTTGTGCGATCCCGCGACGCAGCGCAGGGACGCGTTCGTAACCGCATCAAGCGGCGACCAGAAGCTGACGTTCTGCGCACCTTCAACGAAATAATACGGGCCATCGGTGTGCCACGGTGTCGGTTTGGAGGTACCCGGTTCTTTGACTAGCACATGATCGTGAAACAGCTGGACCGTTTGGCTTTGCATCAAATCAGCGGCGACCGCGGCGGCGTCACTGTCACGGATTACGGTTTCAAATTCAGGGATGCGCGACCAGTTGCAATAGTCATCGAAAAAACGCCCTTTTTCGTGGTCGTGCAGGTTTTCGGCGGCATAGGGGCCGGGGGCGGCCATATTGGCATCAATGCCCGCGCGCAGGGTGTCGACGTGATCGGCAAACAGCCCTTTGATCAAAACCACGCCATCGCGTTGGTAGGTGTCGATATGGGTTTGTGAAATCAGGGGATGTGTCATTTGCAAAGCGTGACTTTGTGGGCGGGTCGCGTCAAGTGGTGACAGCGCCAAAGAGACAGCTTATATGCGCCAAATGACTTCGGCATTGGACAGCGCGGCCCGCCTATCGGTGGCCCCCATGATGGACTGGACAGATCGGCATTGCCGGTTTCTGCACCGTCTGCTGTCGTGCCGTGCGTTGCTTTATACAGAAATGGTCACGTCGCCTGCCTTGGTGCGGGGTGGTGCGCGGCATTTGTTGCGCTTTGATCCCGCTGAACAGCCTGTTGCGTTGCAGCTTGGTGGGTCCGATCCGGCCGAATTGGCACAGGCCGCTATCATGGGGGCCGATGAAGGGTATTCTGAAATCAACCTGAACTGCGGGTGTCCGTCTGATCGTGTCCAGTCGGGGTTGTTCGGGGCGGTCTTGATGGAAAAGCCTGATTTGGTGGCGCAGTGTTGTGCGGCCATGATTGACGCGCAGCCCAGCGAAGTGACCGTGAAGTGCCGCCTTGGCGTGGATGATCAAGTGGCCGAAGATGTGTTGCCCGATTTTCTGGACCGTATTCGCGCAGTAGGCGTGCGCCGTGTGACGATCCATGCGCGCAAAGCGTGGTTGCAAGGGCTGTCGCCCAAAGAAAATCGCGATATTCCGCCGCTTGATTATGATCTGGTGATGCGGATGAAGGCGCAATTTAGTGATATGCACATCTCGATCAATGGCGGGGTTGCATCGCTGGACCATGCCAAGGCATTGCTGGACGGCGGCCTTGACGGGGTGATGATCGGGCGCGCCGCCTATCACAATCCGATCGACATTTTGCAGCGCGCAGATGCGGTGATCTGGGGCGAAGATGTCGGCCCCGATCCGGTGCAGCTTGTGCTTAAGATGCGCGACTACATTGAGGCGCATTTGAAAGATGATCTTGGGCGGATGACCCCCAAGCTGTCACAAGTGACCAAACACATGTTGGGCCTGTTTGCAGGCCAACCCGGCGCGCGTCATTGGCGGCGTCATTTGTCGGAACACGGGCACCGTGACGGGGCAGGCTGGTCTGTCGTGGAAGATGCTTTGGCGGCCATGGACGCGGCTGCGGCGTAAGCCAAAAGAATGCAACAGGGCGGTTCTTGATTGCAGCGTCGTGGCAATCGGGGCAAAGCTGATCCAAACCAGCGGAGCGCCTTATGCCTGAACTGTCTGTCCTTCTTCCTTTGATCGCATTGTTGATGGTGATCGGGGCCTTTGCAGGTGTCCTTGCGGGGCTTCTTGGCGTTGGAGGGGGTATCGTTCTGGTGCCCGCTTTCTTTTATGCGTTTTCCGCACTTGGCTATGACAGCCCGCAGTTGATGCAGATTTGTTTGGGCACATCATTGGCCACGATCATTGTGACATCGCTGAGGTCCCTGAATTCGCACAACAAAAAGGGTGCGGTGGAATGGGATATCCTGCGCGGTTGGGGCGTCGGGATTGTGATTGGCGCGATTATTGGTGTGGTGGTTGCTACGCAGTTGCGTTCAATCGTGTTGCAGGCACTGTTTGGCGGCTTGGGCATGTTGATCGGTCTTTATATGGCGTTTGGACGGTCTGACTGGCGGCTCGGAGAGACGATGCCAAAGGGCGGGTTTCGCGCGATTGGGTCGCCCGTGATCGGGTTTCTATCGGTCCTGATGGGGATCGGCGGGGGATCGTTCGGGGTGCCAACGATGACGTTGTTCGGGGTGCCGATCCACCGCGCTGTTGCCACCGCCAGCGGCTACGGTGTGATAATCGCCGCACCATCGGTCATCGGTTTTTTGTTTGCAGATATTGATGTGGCACCGCCGCTGACTGTCGGTGCGGTGAATTTCGGGGCGTTCGGGGTTGTTGTTTGCATGACCCTGATCACGGCCCCGTGGGGTGCTGCGATTGCGCACCGGATGGATCCCAAACCTCTTAAGCGGGTGTTCGGATTTTTCCTGATCCTTGTGGCGCTGAACATGCTGCGGAAGGTGATCTTTGCTTGAACTGAAGCGGGATGGTTTCGTCGTCTTTGACGCCGATCCGCGCGTGGTCCGCTGGGCCACGCGCGCGCACGAAACGGCCTGTGATATCACCCGCGACCCGGCGCAGCGCGCCAAATGGTTGCGCCATGGGGCCACTTGGTTCGTAGGTGTGGATGCGTTGGACAATACAGCTGACGGGTCGATTGACGGGGTTCCCTTGGATGGACCGTGGCGCGATGTTGTGAAATCACCCGATCATTGGCACCGCGCGCAAGTGTCCGTGGTGTATAGAGGCTACCCGCAACAAGACGCCAGCGATAGCGACGCCGCGCACCGGTTTCGCGTGGCCCGTTGCGCCGCCCATGTGGATGGTCTGCACTTGGAAAACGGCCGCAGGGTCGTGCGTGAACCCCATGATTTCATTCTTGGAATGGCGCTCAACGACAGTGACGCCAGTCCTTTGGTTGTGTGGCGCGGCAGTCATACCATCATGCGCGATGCCTTGCGTGTGGCGATCGGGGACGGCGATCCGATCGGCGTTGATGTGACCGAAATTTATAAAGCCACCCGCGCGCAGGTGTTTGAGACATGCGAACCCGTTGAGGTGCCGATGAGCGTGGGGCAGTCGGTGTTCGTGGATCGGTTTGCGGTGCACGGGGTTGCGCCGTGGCAAGCAAGTGCGTCTGCCCCACCTGAGGGGCGGATGGTCGCCTATTTTCGCCCCGAGTGCCGTGATCCAAAGGATTGGCTGCGCGGCTGAAAGTCCCGCGCGCCTAGCGTTTTAGGCGTGCTGCGCGCCCACCGCGACGTTTGGTGATGAGTTTCGCACGATCTGGCAAATCGTCCATCACAGCGCGGCGCGCATCGCTCGACAGTTGCGACCAGATGCCGATTTCGTCGATGCTTCGCAGGCAGCCGGTGCACAGGCGAAATTCAGGATGGATCACGCAGATTTTGATGCAAGGGCTTTCGATCTCGTCGCGTTTCCAGATGGTGTCGGTCATAGGCTGGCCTTGATGTTGCGCAGGCGATCGAGCAGGCCTTGCAGGATGTAGCTGGCAGCGATGTTGTCGATGACTTCGGCGCGGCGTGCGCGGGATGTGTCGGCCTCAATCAATGCGCGTTCAGCCGCGACGGTGGACAGACGTTCGTCCCAATAGGTGATGGGCAGATCGGTGAGCGCCGATAGGTTGCGCGCAAAGGCGCGTGTGGATTGCGCACGCGGGCCTTCTGATCCGTCCATGTTGCGCGGCAGGCCCATAACGATGCCCGCGACTTGGCGATGTGCGTTGATTTTAAACAGGCGTGCCGCGTCATCTTTGAACTTGGTGCGTTTGATCGTCTCGAGAGGGGAAGCGATGGACAAACCGCCGTCAGACACAGCGACGCCAATGGTTTTGGTGCCAAGGTCTAGGCCAACAAGTGGGGCATAGGCGGGCAGGGCGGCGGCAAATTCCGTGACGTCCTCGAATATCACAGGCCTGCTTCTTCTGCTGCGCGGCGTACGATTGTGACGGCCTGAACGTCGCCCCCGAAAATGGCCTCGGCTTCGGCCAAAACGGTGCGCGCTGTTTCATCTTGGCCCAACACGGCTAAGGACGAGATCAGGCGCGCCCAATCTTGGGGTGGGCCGCCCTCAGTCGCGAGGCGATCCGCCAGTTGGCCAACCATGCCCTCAATCATCGCAGCGCGGTCTTCTGGGGCCATATCCTGCGCCATGTCGAGGTCTTCTGCAGTGGGCCCACGGCGATCGGGGACGACGTAATCCATGCCAAGTTGCAAGGCGACGTCTTCGATTTGACCCGCCGTGAGGTCGTAGTGCAATGTGCCTGCTTCACCTTCTTCAATCACACTGCGCCACAGGCCGAACGCACGATCAGGGCGGTCGTTTTGGGCATACATGAGGCCCGCATAATAGATCGCGGGGATATTGTCGGCATCGGTGCGCAGAATGGTGAGGGCAACCGCTTCAGCCTCCGGTGAGACATAGCCTTGCGTGGATGCGACCATCAGATCAAGCAAGCGACCCAAGTCATCCACTGTCACATTATCGCCCTTGATGTCGACAATGCGGTCTTGGGCGCGGGTGGCGCGTTGGAACTGGCCAATGGCGGCTTCTGTTTGAACAAGGATTTCCCATGCGTCGATGTTTTGGGGTTGCTCGAACGCGGTGACGCGGCGGGTTTCGATCAAATCACGGGTTCGGTCGTCAAATTGATCCAGCGTGTCGGGAATTGGTGCCGCGGCCTCCGCCTCGAGCTGGAGGGGGCGATTTTCGCGGCGTTCTTCACCAATCGCGATGCGTTCGGCACGGGGCACGTCGCCATATCCTGGCGCGCCGAGGTTAAAATAAAGTGCGCCAGCGCCAGCGATGATAGCAACCGACAGGCAAACGGCCATCGCGCGGCTGAGGGCGCGAGGGGCATCGCTTGCGATGGTGCGGGCATCGGCGTCAGCAGTCAGCAGGCGGCGGGAAATTTCCGTGCGGGTGCGTTCGGCCTCAGTCTGATCAAGGACGCCGCGCGCGAGGTCGCGGTCCACTTCGTTCAGTTGATCGCGGTAAATGTCGATATCGGTGGATTCGGCGCGACCACTGGTTCGGCCCTGCCAAAGCGGTGCGATGACAGCCGCAATTGCAAAGACGGTCAATACCAATCCAATGGCCGCAAATATCGTAAATTCACTGTTCATACCGCAAGATGTAGTCGTTCGCACGAGCGTGCAAAAGGTCCAATCGCACACGATGCTGCGACCTTTGGCCCTGATGTGGGACCCAGTGTCGGAAATCGCCGTTTAAGTGCCGCGCGCAGGTGGACGTTTTGGCGTGTCTGGCCCAAACATTACCCAAGCCTTTGCCACCTGTTGGGGATCCTTTTATGCGCCGTTTTTCTGCCTTTGCAATCGCCCGCGAAGCGACCCGGTATCATGCGGGTTGGGAACGCCATTGGCGCGCCCCGACACCAAAGAAAAAATACGATGTGATTATCGTTGGCGCGGGTGGGCACGGATTGGCCACCGCGTGGCATCTGGGCAAGCATTACGGGATCACCAATGTCGCGGTGATAGAAAAGGGTTGGCTTGGCGGCGGCAACACGGGGCGCAACACCACCATCATCCGGTCCAACTATTTGCAGGACCCGTCGGCGGCGATTTATGAAAAGTCGCGCAGCCTGTACGAAACTATGTCTCAGGATTTGAACTACAACGTGATGTTTTCCCCGCGCGGCGTGATCATGCTGGCCCAGACCCACCACGAGGTGCGCGGGTATCAACGCACAGCCCATGCCAATGCGCTGCAAGGCGTGACAACAGAATGGATCAACCCTGCGCGTGTCAAAGAACTCTGCCCGATCATGAACATCGACGGGCCGCGCTATCCGGTTCTGGGTGGCTTGTGGCAGGCGCGTGGCGGCACGGCGCGCCACGATGCGGTTGCGTGGGGCTATGCGCGGGCGTGTTCTGACATGGGCATGGATATCATTCAGCAGTGCGAAGTGACGGGCGTGCGATCCGAGGGCGGTAAGGTCGTTGGTGTGGACACCACAAAGGGCGCGATTGATTGTGATAAGCTTGGGATGGTTGTTGCGGGGCATGCGTCGCACCTCGCGGATATGGCGGGCTTTAGGTTGCCGATCGAAAGCGTCGCTTTGCAGGCGTTGGTGAGCGAGCCGATTAAACCCTGCATGGATATCGTCGTGATGGCGAACACGGTGCACGGGTATTTGTCGCAATCCGACAAGGGCGAAATGGTCATCGGCGGCGGCACGGACGGGTTCAACAACTACACCCAGCGCGGATCGTTCCACCATGTTGAGGAAACCGTGCGCGCATTGGTTGAGACGTTCCCGATGCTGTCTCGCCTGAAAATGCTGCGCCAATGGGGCGGGATTGTGGATGTGACGGGGGATCGGTCGCCGATTTTGAGCAAGACACCGATTGAGGGCGTATTCGTGAACTGCGGCTGGGGGACGGGCGGGTTCAAGGCCATTCCGGGGTCGGGTTTTGCCATGGCGGAACTTATGGCAAAGGGTGCATCACCCCTTACGGACGAGTTTTCGATGTACCGCTTCCGCGAGGGCAAATTTATCGATGAGAGTGTTGCGGCGGGGGTTGCACACTGATGTCACTGCGAGTTGCCACCGGTCCCTTGTCCATGACCGATGCTGCGTGCGATGTCCTTAGGGTCATTGGCTGTGACACTGCTATGGGGACGATGGTCGCTCTGGGCATTTGCGCGCGCGATACGACGGCTGCGAACCAACAAGAAGATAATCCACGCCAAAAGGAGCAGAAGGGACAGCGGGATCAAAATTTCGTTTGCGCTCATGTGATAGAAATAGGGCCCCATTCGCCAAATTTCAATCCAGCACTTGAAGGCGCGGGCGCGGCTGGGCCGACCTCGGAGGGTAGGTCGGGCCGAATGCGATCTCTGATGGTTTTGGCAAACTCCAGCCGAATGCAACCTGCGCAAACGGCCACCTCCCGCCCAAAACCAGCGGCGATTTCCGCTTATATTCCATCCCACAGCCAACATGCGACAGTGTCCTCACCTAAACAGGAGGACTTGAAATGGCTGACTATGACTTCTCAAAGCCCGCACCTGACCGGTCGCACCGCATCCCAAGGGGAAGCGAAGGGTCCGGCGCGGGGGGTGTTGGATTTATCCTTGTGGGCACGGTTATCTTGCTTGTCGTGCTTTACGCGGTGTTTGGCGGGGCGGGTGTTCCGCTTGACCAAGACCCAAGCGTCGCTATGCCTGACGCGACTGCGCCCCTCGTTGACCCGACGTTCGACACAGCACCCGCAGCGATCCCGACCGAATAAGGGCTGCGTACCATCACCATTCACGATAAATTCGGGCGGGCGGGGGTTGACCCTCGCCCCTCCACGCATAGCTGTTGGGACACAGAAACCCATATGTGTGAGGTCCCGATGGACGCTATCAATTCCCGTATCCCCGAGCTTGCCGACATCAGAGCGTCAGTCCACCTTCACCGTGGCAAAATCGCAGGCTTCCTTAGTGGCAGCATCGGGATGTGGGTCCTTACGACATTTATGGTCGTGGCCATCACGGGCGTTCCATACGGCGGCGAACGCGTGCATCCAGACCGCACCATCGTTTACCCGAACTTCTAATTCCCCATATATATCAGGGGGCTATGCCTCCGAAACGGAGGTTGGCCTATGCTGATCCTTGATTGCCCGTATTGCGGCGTGGCCTGTGACGAAACCGAATTGTCACCGGGGGGCGAAGCGCATCTGAAACGGTTCGGCCCCGACAGTTCCGAGGAAGAATTCGAGGGCTATTTGTTCGTGCGCGAAAACCCCAATGGCGTACATTTTGAACGCTGGCGGCACTCATACGGGTGCGGAAAGTGGTTTCACGCGGCGCGCTGCACCATGACGTTGGAGGTGTTTGGCACCTACAGCGCGCAGACGTTTGAGCCACCGCAGGCTTTGAAAGATAAAATTAGCGCCAAACGACCGGGCTGGTCTTGGAGGGATTTCGCATGAGCACGCGTCTGGCAACGGGTGGGCGGTTGATTGATCGCGCCGATCCGGTTTCATTTACATTTAATGGCACCCAAATGCGCGGGTTTCGCGGCGATACGCTGGCGTCGGCATTGTTGGCCAATGACCAGATGTTGGTGGGGCGGTCGTTCAAATATCACCGTCCGCGTGGGATCGTGGCGTCTGGCGCAGAAGAACCCAACGGCTTGGTCAACCTTGGCACGGGGGGGCAGTTCGAACCCAACCAGCGCGTCACCACGCAAGAGGTGTTTGACGGGTTGATCGCCGCATCGCAAAACCACTGGCCGTCGCTTGAATTCGATGTCGGTGCAGTGAATGCCAAGCTGGGGCGCTTCATGCCCGCAGGGTTTTACTACAAAATGTTCATCCATCCGCGCCCTATGTGGAAGCACGTGTATGAACCGATCATCCGCCATGCAGCGGGTCTGGGTAAAGCGCCCAAAGATCGTGATGCGGATGTGTACGAACATTTCTATGCCCATGTTGATGTGATGGTTGTCGGTGGCGGTATTGCAGGGCTGTCCGCCGCACTGGCCGCAGGGCGCGGCGGCGCCCGCGTGTTGTTGGTTGAACAGACCGCCGATTGGGGCGGCCGTGCGCCAGTTGATGGTGCGCAAATTGATGGCATGGACGGCGATGCCTGGGTGAAGAATGCCCTGCAAGAGCTTGAATCTATGTCAAATGTGACCTGTGTTGCGCGCTGCATGGGCGCAGGTGTATATGATCACGGCTATGCCTTGGCCTATGAACGTCTGACGGATCATCTGGCCGACAAAGACGGGCCACGCCACCGCTTGTGGCGCATTCGGGCCAAGCAGATCGTGACGGCGACGGGCGCAATCGAACGCCCGCTGTCCTTTGCTGGTAATGATATTCCCGGTGTGATGCTGGCGTCTGCGGTGCGCGATTACGTGGTGAATTTCGGCACGTCGACGGGCGATCGCACCGTGGTTGTGACCAACAATGACGATGCCTACCGCACGGCAATTGCCATGGTGCAGGCAGGGTTGGATGTTCCCTTGATCGTGGACGCCCGCGTGGCCGCCGGGCCACTGGCGGATGAGGCACAGGCGCTCGGAATTCGGGTGCTGTTCGGCAAGGGCATCGCATCAGTTCAGGGCGGCAAGCGTGTCACAGGCGTTGAAATCTGCGCGCAGGCTGGCGAAGGTGCCGTGATCGAAAACATCCCCTGTGACGCAGTTGCGATGTCGGGCGGTTGGTCACCGGTTGTGCACCTGTGGTCCCATTGCGGCGGTAAGCTGATCTGGGACGAGGATCAAAGCCATTTCCGCCCCGATCCAAACCGCCCACCACTCGGCGCGGAAGGGCAGGGGTTTGTCATCACGGCAGGCATCGCAAACGGGGCGATGACCACGCGCGATTGTTTGGTAAATGGTCACGATGCTGGGGCGGTAGCCGCACGTGCTGCGGGGATCACTGGCAAGGCCGGCAAAGCGCCCAAAGGCGACGCACCCGAAGAGGCGGCTATGGAAGCCGTTTGGATGATGCCGCAAGGGGCGGGATATGAATTACGCTCAAAAATGTGGCTGGATTATCAGAACGACGTGAAAGTCAGCGATGTTCAACTGGCCGCACAAGAAGGCTATGAAAGCGTTGAGCACACAAAACGCTATACCACGCTGGGCATGGCGACGGATCAAGGTAAGTTGAGTAATATCAACGGTCTGGCAGTTCTCTCTGACGCGCTGGGGCAGGCGATCCCCGCGACGGGCACGACGACGTTCCGCCCACCATATACGCCCATTTCGCTCGGCTCTATCGGGGGGGAGGCCAGTGGCGATCTGTTCCAGCCCATTCGCAAAACACCGATCCATGAATGGGGTGATGCCAACGGTGCGGAGTGGGAACCTGTCGGGCAATGGCGGCGTGCCTATGCCTATGTTCAAGGCGGCGAAACCACTGAGGACGCGGTGAACCGTGAGGTCAAGAACACCCGCGAACACCTTGGGCTGCTTGACGCGTCAACACTGGGCAAGCTGATCGTGAAAGGCCCTGATGCGGGCAAGTTCCTCGATATGATGTACACCAACATGATGTCCAATCTGGCTGTGGGCAAATGCCGCTACGGTTTGATGTGCGGTGAACAAGGCTTCTTGATGGATGATGGCGTTGTCGCGCGCATCGATGAAGACAAATGGCTGTGCCACACGACCACAGGCGGGGCCGAAACGGTCCACGCGCATATGGAAGAATGGTTGCAGACTGAATGGTGGGATTGGGACGTCTATGTTGCCAATGTCACCGAACAATACGCGCAAGTCGCGGTTGTTGGCCCGAACGCGCGCAAAGTTCTCGAAAAGCTGGGCGGCATGGATGTGTCGGCGGATGCGTTGCCGTTTATGCAGTGGCGCGACGGGCAGATCGGCGGATTTGATGTCCGCGCGTATCGCATCTCGTTCTCGGGCGAGCTGTCTTATGAGATCTCGGTTGTCGCAAGTCAGGGAGCAGCATTCTGGGAGGCCTTGATGGAGGCTGGTGCCGAATTTGGTATCATGCCCTACGGAACCGAATGCCTGCACGTGTTGCGCGCCGAAAAAGGGTTCATCATGATCGGGGATGAAACCGATGGCACGGTGATCCCGCAGGATTTGGGGCTCAGCTGGGCAATCTCGAAAAAGAAGGACGATTTTCTGGGCAAGCGTGGCCAGTTGCGCAGCCATATGGTTGATCCCGATCGCTGGAAACTTGTGGGTTTGGAAAGCGTGGATGGCTCTGTAATTCCTGATGGGGCCTATGCTGTCGCGACGGGGGAAAACGCCAACGGGCAACGCAACGTCCAAGGTCGGATTACATCCACCTATTACAGCGCCAATCTGGAACGCGGGATTGCCATGGGGCTGGTTAAAGACGGGCCAGACCGCATGGGGGAGGTAATAACCTTCCCCAAGACGAAAGGCGGCGATGTGCAGGCCAAAATTGTGAATGCGGTGTTCTATGATCCCGCGGGGGAGAAGCAGAATGGCTGATTTGGCAACGGTATCGCGCTTGCCCGCAAGTGGCATGATCACCCTGCGCGGTGATTTAAGCGGCGCAAAAATCAAGAAAGCGGTAAAAGCGGCCTGCGGGCAGGGTATTCCTGTGTCCGGTGAAATCCTTGGCGACGGCGCGCGCGCGGTTGCATGGATGTCCCCGGATGAGCTGTTGGTGATGGTGCCTTACGGCGACGTCCAAGCCGTCATTGATGCGATGAACAAAGCCTTGGGCGGCGTGCATGCGCTGGTGGCGGATGTGTCGGACGCGCGGGGGCTGTTTCGTGTTGAAGGTGGCAGCGCGCATGAAGTTCTGGCGCGGGTCTGTCCCGTTGATTTACATGCTGCCAGCTTTGGTGTCGGGCAATTTCGCCGCACGCGATTGGCCCAAGTCGCAGCCGCATTCTGGCGTCATGACACTGGGTTTGATGTTGTCTGCTTTTTATCCGTTGCGGACTACGTAGATGGCGTTTTGGGTAATGCCGTCACGGCCCCCCGCGTCGGAGCGTTGGATTAGACACGGCAAAGGCGCGGAGGGAGGCCCCCACACCGCCCGCGTTAATCTAGGCAAGATGGACGGAGCGGATCAGGCCGCCGCTTCGATGTCTTTTGCAGGTAGGCATTGCGCCACCCAATCAGAATTGTCTGCATAGCCCAATGTTTTTAGGGCCTCTGCATATCGATCTGCATAGGGTTCAGCAATTTCGCGCGGCAGTTTGGTGACCCACTGCACCTTTTTACCAGACGCCACATGAAGGGCGACGCGGTCTGTCCGGTCGTCCTTTTTGGCCAATCCACCGAACAGGGATTTATCCCAATAACTTTGCACAGCTTTGTCGATGTCGAGGCCTTCAATGTCGAACTTTTCCAGAATGCCACGGAAGATTGCGCAATCCGTGTCCTCGATCAGGTCCTCGTATTTGATGTCAGCCACACCCTTGTGCCCATAGGGCCATTTCAGCATCTCACCGACGGTTTTGTCGTGCTTGTTTTCCATTTCAAACATCAGGCGCGTGTGGTCGTCTGGCATCGCGTTGAGGTGGTCTTGATAGTTCTTGTCGCCCCATTCCGCCTTTTCTTCGCGCAGAATTTTTCATTCCCGAGCGGCGCGATTCGGTGGTAGCGCATGCCGGACAGCAACACATCGCGCGGGTCGCGGATGATATGGAGGAACCGTGCTTCGGGCATATCTAGCAGCTGCTGGGGTAAGGATGACGACCAGTTTACAACAATGTGCGGCCCCGTTTCGGCCAGATCAACCAGCCGTTTGGCGCGGTAGCATTGCATGAACGGGATGCCCTGTTCGTTGGCGATGGCGCGAAAGACTTTACGCATCCAGATCGTGCCGGTTTTGTGGTGTGTGCCAATGCAGATAAAACGAGCAGTCATTCTTTAGCTTCTTTCATGGGTTCGAAGTGGCCTGTGTCGATGAACGTGCGAAATTCCGGCACGGTCAGTTGGTAATCCAGCACACGTTGCGAACAATCCGCACAAGCGCGGGCGAGGGCGGCAAGATCGGGATCGGCCAGCCATTCGTTGATTTGTGCGCGCACGCCGTCTGTTGGAATTGTCGTGTCTTCGATCGAATTGATGTCGTATTTGTCCCAATACTCCATATCAATCCGGTCTTTGTTCTTTGAATTCGCCGTACCGCGCAAGCGTTTGAGTAAGAAATCTTCGCGCGATTTGATGGCGTAGTGGTTCACTTGTGCGAATTCGTTGGTGACGTTATCTTTGTTCCCGCGCCAGCCCTTTTGCAGGTACTGATCGCCCATGGGTTCACCCGCTGCGTTGGTCCATGTGACCATGCCGGGCACGATTTCGACCTTCTTGTTCCATTTGGGGCGGTGCACGACAAAAAAGCCGAACTTGCCGGGACGGAACATGGTTTTGAACCCCCAGACGAGGCCGTTTTCGGGCTCATCAAAGTTGGATCCTCGGGTGAAGCGTTCCATCACCAGATCACCTGTGAATGGATCTTTCGTCATTTTGGATTGGCCTTGGCTGCCCATCAGACGCCAGTTGATCGAAATCGCGTCAGGTGCGCCGAAGGCATCAATCAAAGCATCGATGCTGCGATCACCCACATGGATATTCAGGAATTCATCGGCGTCTACGATCAGCACCCAATCGGCGCTGCGCACGAAGTCGGTTTTACCAGCGCGCGAATAGGCGGCGCGCTGTGGGTCCATGCGTGGGCCAAGCGGGTTGTCGTAATGTTTGATCACGCCCATCTGATCCAGACGGTTCAAGATCAGGTTCGTGCCATCCGTGCAATCGTTTGAAAAGATACAGAATTCATCGATGCCAATGGATTTGTGATAGGCCAACCATTCCAGCAGGTAAGGGCCTTCGTTCTTCATCGTTGAGACAAGGACCTTGCGGCCCGCATTCGGCGCGGTGCTCATTCAGTTGCTGCTTTCTTTGGGGCCACTTTGGTTTTGGCTACCGTTGTTTTCTTTGCTGCGGGCTTCTTGGCGGGTGTTTTGCGTGCGGCCGGTTTTTTGGCTGCGGGCTTTTTCGCCACGGATTTTTTAGCGGCCTTTTTAGGGGCCGGTGTCTTGCCAGCAACGCCATCGGGGATCGGAACCGTGTCGGCGGGGCTTTCAATGGTTGTCGATGCCTCGAGCGTGGTTTCCTCAATGAGGTCATCAATGGTCGGTGCCGGTTCGTCCATGTCGATGGTCGCGGTGGTGGGCGCGACTTTTGGTGCGGTGCTTGCGGCCATGGCGCGTTTGGCGACGGCGGCTTTGGCCATCAAATTCGCACTGGCGGCATCGTTTGGATCAGCGGCTTGGGCGGCCAACGCGATCTTTTGCGTGCGTTCATTGGCGAGGGGCACACCCAGTCCAGCCGCCGCTTCGGTGTTCATGAACGGATTATCCAGACTATCGCCCTTGGACGATTTGTCCTTCAGCTGGTGCGCATCGAGCTTATCTTCCGCATTTTCACCAGCAGACTCGAGCAGAGCCTTGCGTGTGTCGCCCTTTTTGGCCGTCTGGGTCTGTGAAATCATCTTGGCGATTTTCTTGTCAGAAATGCCCGCCGCCTGAAGTTCTTTGACCTTTTGTTGCCATTCTTTGGGCAGGTGTTGGACGAATAAAATTTCGTCCAAGCAATCAAGTTCAACCTTGGACGCTTCTTTCAGCTCAACCAACATTGAATCGTATTCACCGGACTCGCGCAGCATCTCCACGCGCGCCGCGTGGAATTCCAGCGCCTTGTCTTGCAAGTCACGCATGATCGGGTCGGACAGGATCTGTGCCATCTTACGCTTGGTGCCTTTGGCGTGGCGCGTCGCGTTGAGGTGTTCTTCTTCGTTGCGATCAAACAGCGCGAAGTAGGCGGCGTTATACTTGTCTTCTTTGTTGTTAACGTTGCCCCGCACGCGGCGCAGCAAATACGCCTCATACGACTTTACAGCGTAGTGGTTCAGTTCAACCATCTTGTAACCCAGCGTGGGTTTGGTCGACCGCCAGCCAGACAGTGAAAATTCATCCGGCATCGGATCACCAGACCCATTCAACCACAGTTGATCGAACAAAAGTTTAGCGTTTGCAGGTTCTTGCTTGGCTTTCTTAATGTGGGGCGGTGGATGCCCAGCTTGATGTCGCGATAAGGTTTGAACAGGGTTTTCACGCCCCAACCCTTTTTGAACATATCCGGTGCGGCGCGGGGGTAGTTTTCAATCACAAGACCAGGGTTCCAGTCGGTCACGTCGTTGGCCCCGAAAAACCGCCATGTGATCGCCATCGCGTCCGCTTCGGGGGGCATGCGTTCGACCACGTCGTTGATCCAGCCGCGCCCGACCTTGATGGACAGGAATTCATCCGCGTCCATCATCAGAATCCATTCGGAATCCATGATTTCTTCGTTGGCCGTGGCAAGGGACAGCGCGTTAGGCTGGGGCTTTTTGCCTTCGGGCACATCGTTTTCAAAATGCTGCACCCAACCAAGTTCTTACAAACGCATCAGCATCGCGGCTGTGCCATCGCCACAGTTGTTGATGTAAACGCAGATATTATCGAAACCGACGTGCTTGTGGTACGCGACCCATTCGACAAGCGAATGGCCTTCGTCCTTCATCATCCATCATCGACAAAATTGTATACTGGTGTTTGGCCATTACATGCGGCCCCGCTGTGTTTGGTTCACGAAAACCTGCTCTCATTGCGCCGTTTTGGCGCTGGCCAGTTTATCCAGCCTTTCAGGGCACGATATCAAAAACAGCGTTCAAGTCCACTGTTGCGAAGGGGGAAACAATGCCGAATGCGCGCAATTCTACGCAAAGCGCCTTGACCTCGGGAACTTGAGGGCTTTGTTACGTGTTAGACATTGAACACCAACAAAGAGGTTTACCCATGGCTTTCGAACTTCCTGACCTTCCATATGCCCACGACGCCCTTGCCGCCCACGGCATGTCCGCCGAAACAATGGAATACCACCACGACCTGCACCACAACGCCTATGTCACGAACGGCAACAAGGCGATTGAGGGCACGGAATGGGCTGGTAAATCCCTTGAGGACATTATCACAGGCACCTACGATCCAGCATCTGTCGCGCAAAACGGCATTTTCAACAACATCTCACAGCTTTGGAACCACAGCCAGTTCTGGGAAATGATGGGGCCAAATGGCAACGCCATGCCATCCGAGCTTGAGGCCGCGATCAAAGAAAACTTCGGTTCGGTCGATGATTTCAAATCCCAGTTTTCTGCAGCGGGTGCTGGACAGTTCGGGTCCGGTTGGGCATGGCTTGTGAAGAACGATGACGGGTCCTTGGCTGTGACGAAAACCGAAAACGGCGTCAACCCGCTGTGCTTTGGTCAGACAGCATTGCTCGGTTGTGATGTGTGGGAACATTCCTACTACATCGATTTCCGCAACGCGCGTCCGAAGTACCTCACAAACTTCCTCGATAACCTTGTGAATTGGGAAAACGTCGCATCCCGCATGTGATCGATTTCTGACTGACGAAGATTAAGGCGCCTTCAATTGAGGGCGCCTTTTCTCTGTCTTGCAACGAAGGTCTGCTTTGAGCCCAAAGCGGACTTTTGCCGATTGGTTAGCGCTGCGAGGAAACTTCACCAGACAGAAATGTTCCTGCGACGGTTAGGGTAGCGCCGATGCAAACAAGTTTTTTTCTGACACAAAGGCCCATGTCAGATGCGGCAATATCGTTCCTGGAAATGCGGCCTTGGTTGACCCGCGAATAAATCTATCGATCGTTAGGGCATCCCAAAACGATGCCCTATGTCGACCTAACACCGTCTTGGTCCGGTTATATGGACTATTATGCTGCGCCAGATTGTGTAATTCGGCCAGAGAAGACCGATGCAGCGTTAAGTGCTTCGTCCGGTGGTCGAGGTTTTCCAAACAGGTACCCCTGACCATGCGGCGCACCCATGTCCTGGAGGATTATAGATTGCGCCTCAGTTTCGATGCCCTCTACGGTCACGATAAGATTGAGGTTGTGCGCAATATCAAAAACCGAGGAAAGCAGGAGGCGGGCGTCCTCGGAATGCTCTATCTCCTCAACCAGCGACCTATCTATCTTAAGCTCATCTGCCTTGGTTGTGCGCAGATATGCGAGCGACGAAAAGCCCGCTCCAAAATCATCAATGGCGATCTTACAGCCCAGTGCGTGTAATTCGTCGATGATTGGGCGTGCGATATCCCAGTTGCGCAGCTCTAGTGTTTCGGTAATCTCAAGCGTCAGCAGATGAGGTGGCAGACCAGATCGGTGGAGGGCGTCGCGCGTCCAATCGATGATGCGGCGAGAGCTAAAATGCAAAGCGGACAAGTTCACACTGACTGAATAGTCGGAATCGTGATCTTTGTTCCAGACCGCGATATAGTCTGTCTCTTTGTTTAGTACAAAGCGATCAATATCTACGATGCTCCCGCTTTCTTCGGCGATCAGGACAAAGTTCGCAGGGGGTGTGATATGCCCATTCCGGTTCCAACGAACGAGTGCTTCTAATCCGTACACCGTCCCCTCTGACAGGTCCACCTTGGGTTGTAGGTGAACGACCAGTTCGCCGTTATCGATCGCCTGAGGAAGCTCGTTGATCATGGCCCGTCTCTCAAGGAACTGTTTTTCAAGGTCGCGATTATAGACAGTAAATTCATTGCGCCCTCTGCTTTTTGAAGCATAGAGAGCAAAATCTGTGACGCGCGACAACAGCTCTGGTGAAACAGCCATCTGCTCACTCAATTGCGTCGACGTGGCCAGACCAATACACAAACCTGCCTTCAACATCTCGCCGTCAAACGAGAATTGTTGACCTGCTTCTGAACTCATTTGTTCAAAGTCGAAAGACCCACGCCCAAATCTGATGAAACTTGCGGTCGTGTTAAGCCGCTTGTAACCGCAATGCGCACTGCATCACGCCGAAACTCGTCTGTGTATCTCGTTGCCATTCTTAATCTCCTTCATAGCAAACATTGCTCGAAAGAGACCGGAACTAAACCGTGGCAAGACCATTGTTCGGGACTACGCGTTGCATTCCGCGCGCTTTGCCATTCCATCCGACATGACCGTGTCCGAGGCCAATTCATATTATCCCATCGCCGGCATCGTTTGGCGTGGTGATCCGCTGGGCAACCGCGCGCAGCAAATTTCAAGCATCTTTCAAACGTCTATCCAAGCCACTGGCGAGGGTCTGACAGGATCGATCCCGATCACTGTAGATGTTGAATTGGCGCGCTTCCATTCGCTGACAGAACGCACACGGTATTCCGTGGGTGGTGTTCATTCGATCAAATTTGATTTGACCGTGCGCAATGCACTGACAGGTGAAATTCTTGAACAGCGCCGCC
>JABBAI010000049.1:0-14211 GCA_018608045.1 Octadecabacter sp.
CACGCGACATAAATTTGAACCGGACCGCTCTGTTCAGCCCATCGACACAGGTCCGGTGACATCTACCCCGACGGTCCATTCAACCACAATCGTTGCGGGCCTCGTCTTGGTGGCCTTGATCGTAGGTATCTTCAGCGCGATGTCATCCCAGCGCCACGAAGCGACCTTGGCGGAAAAGCTGTGTGCGCAAGCGGATGCGCGCATTTCGGATGGTGTTGAACAACGGGTGCGTGATGGCGCAGGCTTTTTCGACCGTGTGTTTGGGACACAAACCGCGGACCGTATCCCGTGCGGCGACGACTAGTGCTTGCAGGCACGCGGACCTTATCCCAAATAGGGGACCACAAAGGATACCCGAATGCTGAACACCCTGCGCATAGCCAACCTCGCCCTTTTGATCTTGTTTCCAATTGCATGGTTCGCGCCGTTGTTGCGCGCGGGGTTGATGCCAAACTTGCCGTTCTTCGGGGGCTTGGACGAAATTTCGGTTATCAGTGGCCTTCAATCCTTGTGGGGCAGTGATGTATTTCTGGCCCTTATCGTGACGGCCTTTGCGATCTTTGCGCCCTACCTGAAAACCATTGGATTGGCGCTGGCGCACTTTGATCTTCTCAAGGACAAAGTACTGCCCGTGCTTGGCTACCTCGGTAAATTGGCGATGGCGGATATTTTCCTGATCGCGCTGTACGTCGTGGTTGTTAAAGGTGCGGGGCGTGTCACGGTTGAAGGCGGCTGGGGGCTGTATCTGTTCACGTTCTGCGTGGTTGCTTCAATCGTCATTTCAATTTTGACGGCGCGGATGATGAAAAAGACGGCCATAGACAACGCCGCCAATTAAGATCAAAAGGTGAACATGGCTAAAGAAATGACCTTCACCTGCTCCGCTTGCAACGCTTCGTTCACCAAATGGTCCGGGCGCTGCGACACGTGTGAAGCATGGAACACAATTCAAGAAATCAAACCGCTGACAGGTGGGCCCAAATCCAAAAAATCCATGGGCGGCATTCGCGGCAAGCAGATCGATCTGACCGACCTTGCCACGCTTGAGGCTGAACCACCCCGCACCTTGTCTGGTGTAGGCGAATTGGACCGCACCCTTGGCGGTGGTCTGGTCAAAGCGTCAGCCATTCTGGTGGGCGGTGATCCGGGCATTGGTAAATCCACGCTACTGCTGCAAGCCGCAGCGCGGTTTGCGCGCAACGGATTGAAGGTCATGTATATCTCGGGCGAGGAATCGACATCCCAAGTCCAGATGCGCGCGCGCCGCCTTGGGTTGACCGAAAGCCCTGTCCAACTCGCTGCGGAAACCAACCTGCGCGATATCCTGACAACGCTTGAAACTGAAAAACCCGACTTCGTCATCATCGATTCCATTCAAACTATGTGGCTCGATACGGTTGAGGCGGCGCCGGGATCCGTGTCCCAAGTGCGATCCGCCGCCCATGAACTAACAACATTTGCCAAACGCAACGGCATCGCCATCGTCATGGTCGGCCATGTAACCAAGGACGGCACAATCGCAGGGCCGCGCGTGGTCGAACATATGGTCGACACAGTGCTTTATTTTGAGGGTGAGCGCGGCCACCAGTTCCGCATCCTACGCGCAGTTAAAAACCGCTTTGGCCCTGCGGACGAAATCGGCGTGTTTGAAATGACAGGCAAAGGATTGGCCGAGGTGAAAAACCCCTCTGCCCTGTTTCTGTCTGAACGCGGCGAACCTGCCCCGGGCTCTGTCGTCTTTTCAGGCATTGAGGGATCGCGCCCCGTCTTGTGCGAATTTCAGGCCCTTGTGTCCCCGTCCCCCACCCCGCAAGCGCGGCGCACCGTTGTCGGCTGGGATGGTAGCCGTTTGGCCATGATCCTCGCCGTTCTCGAATCCCGCGCGGGCATCCCGTTTACCGGCCTTGATGTGTACCTCAACGTGGCTGGCGGCCTTCGCGTGTCCGAACCCGCCGCCGATCTAGCCGTCGCCGCTGCGCTGGTTTCCGCCCGCGAAGACAGCGCTATACCCAAAGACTGTGTTGTTTTTGGCGAAATCAGCCTCTCTGGTGCGCTGCGCCCTGCCCCTCAGACCGAAAATCGGTTGAAAGAAGCCTCAAAACTTGGTTTTACGTCCGCAATCACTCCGGTACGTGCGAAACGTGGTGGGGACAGCGGTGTGGACTTGCGCGAGTTCAGTGATCTACACAGCTTCATCGAACAAGTATTCGGGGCCCAGTCGCCCCAAACATAAAGAACAGGGCGATCACAATGGGCGATTTCACCATCATCGACGGCGTAGTCGCCATTATTATTATCCTGTCGGCACTTCTTGCCTACTCCCGCGGTCTGGTCCGCGAAGCCCTCGCAATCATGGGCTGGATTTTGGCGACGTTCATGGCGTTCGTCTTTGCTGATCAGGTCACACCACTTGTTCGCCAAATCCCGCTGATCGGGGACTTTATCGGCGACAGCTGTGAATTGTCGGTGATTGCGGCCTTTGCTGCCGTGTTCGCCGTGGTTCTGGTGATCGTGTCGATTTTCACACCGCTGTTCTCAAGCCTGATCCAACGCTCCGTGCTGGGTGGTTTGGACCAAGGCCTCGGCTTCTTGTTTGGCGCATTGCGCGGCATCTTGTTGGTCGCCGTGGCGTTCTTTGTCTACCAAACCGTTCTGGAATCCCAAAACATCGACATCGTCGAAAATTCCCGCGCGATCAAGGTATTTTCAAACATGACCGGCAGCATCGAAGAACGCGACCCAGAGGCGGCATTGGGCTGGATCACAACACAATACGAACAGCTTGTTGGATCATGTGGCACACCTGCTGAAAATATCGAAGCCGTTCCAGCCGAAAACTAGGCCCCGCGCGCCAAGCCGATCAAAATCAATAATGCTGCGCTGATGAAATACATCGGCGCGCCAATGGCTGTGAATTCACGGATCATATCGAGCGCCTCTGCGGGACTGCCGCCCTGCGGGATGGGCAAGCCAAGGTCTTGGATTTGGTTCCTAGCACCCGTCACCTGTTCCGCGATCAGCGCAAACGGAATGCCCCCTGCAATCACCATCAAAAACCCGGCGCGCCGCCGCATGAGTGCGGCAATAGCCGCCAGTGCTGCAATCGGGAAACTGGCCACGACAGCCCACGCCCGCCAATTCAGATCAATTTCGACGCCCGACCGGACCTAATCGAACACATCCATCGGCCCGAAGTCATTCCCGAAAAACGACAACCACGGCATGAAAAAAGACGCCGCCATAATCGCGGCCACCACTGCACCAATCATAAAACTCTCCCTCGTGTTTTCGCCAGCTTAGGGGGAATTGCGGACACGCGCCAAGCCTATGTCGCAAAGATCACCATCCCTTCGTGACACTTTCACGACAATTGGTTAAACCCATCTCAACGCCATACCCTCGGATTCGGAGCTGCCCCGTGACGACAAGCCTGCGCGATCAAATGACCCCCGCTAACCCGTTTGACACCCAATTCTTGCGCAACGACTGGCCGGGTGGTGACGATGACAAACTCAAAGAAGAATGTGGGGTTTTCGGCGTCGTCGGCGTAGAAAATGCAGCCTCTGTTGTCGCCCTTGGCCTACACGCCTTGCAGCATCGCGGACAAGAAGCGGGCGGCATCGTCACCCATTCATTCCCGCAAGGGTTCAGCTCTGCGCGCCGCTTCGGACTTGTGCGCGACAACTTCACGGACGAAAGCACGCTGGCAACCATCCCCGGCCCGATCGGGATTGGCCATGTCCGCTATTCCACATCCGGATCAAAAGGTGCCACACAAATCCGCGACGTACAGCCGTTCTTCGGTGAATTTTCCATGGGCGGCGCGGCGATCGCGCACAATGGCAACATCACCAACGCGCTCGCGCTTCGCAAAGAACTGGTTGAACGCGGGTCGATTTTCCAATCCTCAAGCGATTCCGAATGCATCATCCACCTGATGGCGCGGTCTATGGGGCGCAAAATCCCCGACCGCATGGAAGAAGCCTTGCGCAAAGTTGAAGGCGCATTTTCCGTCGTCGCCATGACCCGCACAAAACTAATCGGTTGTCGTGACCCGCTGGGCGTGCGCCCGTTGGTGCTGGGCCAACTGGGGGACGGTTGGGTTCTGGCGTCTGAAACATGCGCGCTGGACATCATCAACGCGACGTTTATCCGCGAAATCGAACCTGGTGAAATGGTTGTGGCTACTGACAAGGGCGTTGAATCCCACTTCCCCTTCCGCGCCGCGAAATCACGGTTCTGCATTTTTGAACATGTCTATTTCTCACGCCCCGATTCAATCCTTGGGGGCCGTTCTGTCTACGAAACCCGCGAAAACATTGGCCGCGAACTGGCAAAAGAATCCCCCGTGGATGCGGACCTTGTGTGCCCTGTCCCCGATTCAGGCACGCCAGCCGCTATCGGCTTTTCGCTGGAATCCGGCATTCCCTATGCGATGGGTATCATTCGCAACCAATACATGGGCCGCACGTTTATTGAGCCGACGGAAAGCATCCGCAACATGGGTGTTCGCCTCAAACTCAACGTGAACCGCGCGCTTGTTAAGGGCAAACGCATCATCCTTGTGGACGATTCAGTTGTGCGCGGCACGACCAGCCGTAAAATCAAGGAAATGATCCTTGATGCGGGTGCGGCTGAAGTCCATTTTCGCATCGCGTCCCCCCCCACCGCATGGCCGTGCTTTTACGGGGTAGACACGCCACAGCGCGAAAAACTGCTGGCTGCCACGATGACCGAGGAAGAAATGCGTATCCACCTTGGTGTGGACAGCCTGAAATTCATCTCACTGGATGGTCTGTACCGCGCCGTTGGCCAAGCAAACGGGCGCGATGCCAAAGCCCCCGCTTATTGCGACGCCTGTTTCAGCGGTGAATATCCTGTGAAGCCATCGGACATGCTGGACCGCGGATTTGAGATGAAGACCGCTGCTGAGTAAGCCAGAACTGGCCGATGCATCAGCACTGCCCTTTTGTATCGCGCACCATCATGACACTCCCCGCGTTTGCAAATCAAACGTGAAGGCACGTCATGTCCACAACCAATTCCCTGACTGCGGATGCCGCGACGCAAACCGCGGTGTCCCCCATCCGCCCGCTGCTGCTGATCGGTCTGTTTCGCAACGCAACGTCTGACTACGTTCTTGTCCAACCCCTAGGGGGCGACATTGTCCGCCTGTCCGTCTCGGTCCCCACGGCAGGCTTGCGCTTGATCAGCCTCGGTGACGGCTTTGCGGTGATTGAAGACAGCAACACAATACACCGCGTGTTCCTTGGCTAAGGACATTGCCAATCACGTGGCAAACCCCTAAATCACCCCCATGAAAACAGCTCTCATCACAGGCGCGTCGCGCGGGCTTGGCGCGGCTTTGGCAGACGCCCTCGCGCCCACGCATCACATCATTGCCCTTGGCCGCACGACAGGCGCGCTCGAAGACCTTGATGATCGCATCAAAGCGGTTCAGGGCGAAGCGACCCTCGCGCCGATGGACATCACCGTAGACGCCGCCATGCAGCAGCTGTGCCGATCCATTCACGACCGCTGGGCCAAAGATGGTCATTCTGGCCTTGATTTGTGGGTGCATACGGCCATCCACGTTGCCCCCCTGAGCCCCGCCAGCCATATCGACGCCAAGGATTTCGCCAAATCGGTCAACATCAACATCACCGCCACATCGCGGCTGATTTCTTATGTCGCGCCGCTGCTTGGTCAAACAGGCAAGGCCGTGTTCTTTGATGACCCCCGCGCGGGTGAGGCGTTTTTCGGCAGCTACGGCGCCACCAAAGGCGCGCAAATCGCATTGGCAAAATCCTGGGCGCTTGAAACGGCGAAAACCGGACCGCGCGTGCAGATCGTCACACCGCATCCCATGCCCACGGCCACCCGTGCGCGTTTCTTTCCGGGCGAAGATCGCGCTCCGCTGCGCTCTATCCACGATGAGGCCGCGCGCCTGCTGCCAGACATCCTGTCCTAGAGTCTTTGATGCAACGCCTTGCGTGGCCGTGACCTTATCGACACGTCCGCCCATTGCCGCACATCAAACCCTGTCCTAACAAGACACCAAAGGGGCTTTTATCATGCGCATTCTCATCACCAACGACGACGGCATCAACGCACCGGGCCTTACGACGCTTACAGCCATCGCCCACGAGGTCGCAGGCAAAGACGGCGAAGTCTGGACCGTGGCCCCCGCGTTTGAACAATCCGGTGTCGGGCACTGCATCAGCTATGCCAATCCGTCGATGATTTCCCAAATCGAAGACCGCAAATACATGATTGAGGGGTCCCCCGCCGACTGCGTTCTCGCGTCCCTCTATGATGTGATGAAAGACTCCAAACCTGATCTCGTGTTGTCAGGTGTGAACCGCGGCAACAACGCCGCCGACAACACATTGTATTCCGGCACCATCGGTGCAGTCATGGAAGCCGCGCTTCAAGGCGTGCCGGGCATCGCGCTTAGCCAGTTTTTTGGCGTGGGCAACCGCGATCTGGATGATCCGTTTGAACCCGCCCTTGTTCACGGGGCCGCCACGGTGCGCGCATTGCTCGATAAAGGCATATGGACGAACGACGATTACCGCATTTTCTACAACATCAATTTCCCGCCCTTCGCGGCCAAAGACGTCAAAGACATGAAGGTCGTGTCCCAAGGGTTCCGCAAGCAAACCAATTTCGGCATGGAAGCGTCGATTTCCCCGAACGGGCGGCGATATTTGTGGATCACGGGCGGGCGGCAAGACCAACCAACCGGCGCAGGCACCGATGTCACCGCCAATCTTGACGGCTATATTTCTGTGACGCCGATGCGCGCAGACCTGACGGCACACGATATGTTGGCCGACCTGAGTGATCGTTTGAAATGACGCTTGCTGAACGCCAGATGCAATTTCTATTCGCGCTGCGCTCAAAGGGCGTGACGGATGGGCGTGTGCTGACGGCGATGGAAAAAACCGATCGCGCGATGTTCGTCAAAGGTCATTTTGCCGACCGCGCCTATGAAGACATGCCCCTGCCGATCGCATGTGGTCAAACGATCAGCCAGCCGTCCGTGGTGGGTCTGATGACCCAAGCCTTGCAGGTCAATCCGCGTGACAAGGTTCTCGAAGTTGGAACAGGGTCGGGTTATCAGGCCGCGATCCTCAGCCATTTGGCGCGCCGTGTGTATACGGTTGATCGCCATAAGCCGCTGATCGATGATGCCCGCGCGACGTTCCAAGCCCTTGATATTACGAATCTTACCGCATTCACCGCCGATGGATCGCACGGATTGCCCGAACAGGCCCCGTTTGACCGCATCCTTGTCACAGCCGCCGCAGAAGACCCACCGGGCCCGCTTTTGGCGCAGCTCAAGGTTGGTGGAATCATGGTTCTTCCGGTTGGGCAATCGGACTCCGTTCAATCGCTGATCCGCGTGACGCGCAACGACACAGGGTTCGAGTACGAGGAATTGCGCCCAGTGCGCTTCGTTCCCCTGCTTGAGGGCTTGGGAAAAGACTAAAACAGCGCTATAGTTCTGAAAAAGCAGGGCGTAAGACCCCGCACATTTGAGGAGTTAAGGCATGGGCACGCCCCGTTTCCCCCGAACACGCAGCGCATTGTTTGCGTCAGTCGCACTACTGGCTTTGGCCGCATGCGACGAAAACGGCAACATCCAAGGCCGTGATTTTGATCTGGATTTGCGCAACCTGGGCGGTGGTTTCAACACCTCGGACGCAGCACGCAACCTGCCAAATCGCCCACGCCCCGATGATCGTGGCGTGATTTCCTACCCTAATTATCAAGTGGTTGTCGCTGAACGTGGCGAGACCGTGCGCCAGATCGCAACGCGCCTGAACATTGATGCCAACCAGCTTGCAGCGTTCAATGGTGTGGACGCCGACGTAGCCCTGCGACGCGATGAAATTGTCGCGCTGCCCGCGCGTATCGCCGAACCCTCCCTCGCCACGGGCGCCGCGACCAGCGGCCCGATCCAGCCACCATCGGTTAACGTAACAACACTTGCGGGTAATGCGATTGATCGCGCGGGTGAACAAACGACGACACCTACCGCCGCAACACCTGCGGCGCAAACAGGCGCAGAACCAACCCGACACCGCGTCGCACGTGGTGAAACCGCGTTCCAGATCGCGCGTCTTTATGATGTGCCTGTCGCTGCATTGTCCGAATGGAACGGCCTTGGGTCAGATTTGTCCGTGCGCGAAGGCCAGCAATTGTTGATCCCTGTCGCTGGCGCGACGCCGCCCCGCTCGACCGCAGCAGTAGAAGCGCCCGGTGCAGGATCACGCACACCAACGCCACCAAGCGCAGTTGTGCCCCTTCCAAGCGTGGACGTCACACCGCAGACGCCAGAAACCACCGCCGCAGCAGCGCCGCCTGCGCCTGATCTCGGCCCTGTGGCTGCAACACCTGCGACCTCCGCACCGTTTATCATGCCGGTCCAAGGCAGCATCATTCGCACCTACAATCGAGGGCGCAATGAAGGCATCGATATTGGTGTTCCGGCTGGAACATCTGTCAAAGCCGCCGCAGCTGGTACGATTGCTGCAATCACACAGAACACCAATGGCGCGCAGATCATCGTGGTGCGCCACACAGGCAACATCCTGACGGTCTATGTGAATGTGGATGATCTGAGCGTGGCAAAAGATGATCGCGTGACACAAGGCCAGTCCATCGCAAAAGTCGCTGCCGGATCACCGAGCTTTCTGCACTTCGAAGTGCGTGACGGCCTTGAGAGCGTCGATCCAGCAGACTTCCTGCCCTAAATCCTGACGCCCTTGCGCCCAGCGAGATCCACGAAATACTGCCAAGCGACGCGCCCGGACCGTGATCCGCGCGTTGCTTGCCATTCAATGGCCTCGGCCCGCAATGTCGCGTCGTCAATCGTGACACCGTGCGCATCACAATAGCCACGGATCATGGCGAGGTATTCGTCTTGATCGCACGGATGAAACCCTAGCCACAGACCAAACCGATCCGACAGGGAAACCTTTTCTTCAACCGCCTCTGACGTGCTGATTGCGGTTTGTTGTTCGTTCTCAATCATATCGCGCAGCATCAAATGGCGGCGGTTTGACGTGGCATACAAGACAACATTTTCAGGCCGCCCCTCAATCCCACCATCCAGCACCGCCTTAAGCGATTTGTAATGTGCATCGTCATGCCCAAAGCTGAGGTCGTCACAAAACATGATAAACCGTTCAGGACGTCCCCGCAGCAGCGCCAGACAGCGACCAATGCTGGGCAGATCTTCGCGCTGCACTTCGACCATCTTCAGATCGTTATGCGATGCCTGAACATCGCCATGTATCGCTTTGACGAGGCTTGATTTTCCCATGCCGCGTGCACCCCACAACAAAGCATTGTTGGCGGGCAAACCGCGCGCAAATTGCACGGTGTTCGCAAGCAGTGTGTCACGGGATCGATTGATCCCCACCAGCAAAGACAGATCCACGCGGTTGACCGTATCAACAGGCACAAGGTGGTCAGGGTCGGCATGCCAAACAAACGCGGACGCGGTGAAATCAGGCGTAGCGGCGGGCGCTGGGGCCAAGCGTTCCAGCGCATCCGCAATCCGGCCTAAGACATCATCGTTCACTTTGCGGCCTCGTCGTCCTCGGCGTCCTCATCATCGAAATCATCCTCGTACCATGTGCCTTCAGCGCGCATTTTCGCTTCGCGGCGCACTTCGACGCGGTGGACCAAGAAGATCGACACTTCGTACAAACCATACACCACTATGAACAAAATACCCTGCGTGATCACGTCAGGCGGCGTCACCAATGCGGCCAGCAGCAAGATACCAACCATCGCGTATTTGCGCACATTGCGCAGGCCCGCGGCGCTGACCAGGCCGGCCTTGCCCATCAGGGTCAAAAGCACGGGCAGTTGAAAACACATGCCAAAGGCTATGATGAATTTCAGCGTGATATCGAGGCTTTCGTTCACCTTACCAAAGAAGGTGATCCGGATGCCGTCTTCAACCGCAGGGGCCACGCCAGCGGTGTCCCCGACAAACGATCCCATAATATCCGCAATCAAGGACGGCACATCTGCAAAACCAAGGAAAAACGCCATGGCCAGAGGTGTGACAACGAAATGGGCAAATGATGCACCCAGCAAGAACATGACAGGCGACGCTACCAGAAACGGCAGAAACGCGCCCTTTTCCTTGGCATAAAGGCCCGGCGCCACAAACCGCCACAGCTGGAACCCGATCACCGGAAAGGCGAGGGCAAAGCCAAACACCATCGAAATACGGAACAACGTAAACAGGTATTCCTGCGGGGACGTGTATTGCATTGTCGGGCTCGGATCACCGAGGTCGCGCAACGTCGCCTCAATCGGGCCAAGCAGGAATTGCAAAATCGGTTCGGCCACGGTGAACGCGATCACGATACCAACGATAAAGGCCATAACCGCACGGATCAGGCGCGTGCGCAGTTCGGCCAGATGTTCGATCAACGGCGCAGAGCTGTCGTCCATGTCATCAGGGGCGTCGGTCTGGCTCATGTCGCGTCCTTCGCCTTGGGGGCTGCTTTCGGCGCGGCCTTCTTGGGCGCGGCCTTTTTCGCAGGGGTTTTCTTGGCTGCCGCTTTGGTCGTTTTCGGGGCCGCTTTCTTGGCCGCAGGTTTGGCCGCTTTCGCCGCAGCCTTAACAGCAGGTGACGCGTCTGCCGCATCAACGGCGGCAACGCGTGTCTCTGCCGCTTTCGCCATTGCCTTGTCGATCTTTTCTTTGTTGGCGGCACGTTCTGCCGACAACGTGGATTTCAACGCCTCCGTCTCACCGCCCTTTTTGGCAGTTGCCATACCGGACGCTTCGCGGATCTTGTCGACGCCAAACTTTTGCGGGTTGGCAGCGGCTTTGAGAGTTTTGTTAATCTCGCTCACCCCGGCTTCGTCCGCGGCGGCGTTCATCGCGCTGGAAAATTCCCGCGCCATGCCTTTGGCCTTACCGACGAACTGCCCCACCTGGCGGAACAATCCGGGCAAGTCCTTGGGGCCGATCACGATCAGCGCAACGATGCCCACAACGAGCATCTCCATCCAGCTTAGATTAGGCATGGGCAGGTCCTTTCAAGCGTAAGACGCTTAAACCTTGGTGTTCTCGTCCGAAGGTGTGACGTCTTTGGCGTCATCCGCCATCGCGTCTTCAAGTTCGGTCTTGCTGTCATCTACACCCTTTTTGAACGCCGTGATGCCTTTGCCGACTTCGCCCATAAGCGATGAAATTTTGCCGCGGCCAAACAGGACCAGCACGACGACTGCGATCAGAAGGAGGCCTGGAAGGCCGATGTTGTTGAGCATGTTCTCTCTCCAGCAGGGCGGGCTTTGGTGCCCGCGTCAATATTATGTCGTCCAGAGGTAGTGGGCCTTAGGTAATATTAAAAGGGCAAATCGACCGATTATCCCCCTGATTTGTAGGGGTTTGCGGAATATTGTGTCACTAAATTGACAACTGACATTTTTTTGACAAAACTATCACCAAAGGGAGCCTGACATGCGCCGCGCCGACCGTTTGATGAATTTGATTCGCCACTTGCGCGATGGGGACCTGCACCGCGCGGCCGATATTGCGCGCGCGATGGGTGTGTCATTGCGCACGGTCTACCGCGATATGGAAACGCTGGCGAAATCCGGTGTCCCGATTGAAGGGGAGCGCGGCACAGGCTACCGCGTCACCGCCGCGATCACCCTGCCCCCGCTGAACCTGTCCATGGCCGAACTTGAGGCGCTGCATGTGGGCCTTGCGGCGATGCGCCAAGCGGCGGACCCTGACCTCGCTGCTGCCGCGTCCTCCCTTGCGACCAAGCTGGATGGTGTGTTGCCCGAAATGAACGCGCCCACAACCCTCGCGGTGTATCCCTTCGCGGACGCCGCAAGGGGGTTTCAACACCTCCCCAAGATCCGCAGCGCGATCCGTGCGCGCCAAAAACTCAGCCTTGAGACGGCAGGGCGGGACCGCACGGTGCGCCCGTTGCAGCTGGATTATTGGGGCCGTCTTTGGACGTGCATCGTTTGGTGCGACACGACCCGCAAATTTGATGAATTGCGGATCGACCAGATCACCGCGTTGCGCGTCCTGCCGAGCCTGTTCGTTGAAGAAGAAGGCAAGCGGCTGTCGGATTACCGCGCAGCACAGGCGTCACCCCTTACGGGCGAAGATAAAACACTTATCGCGACGGATCATCAGCCATAACACCATGCCTTTTGTGGGCAGGAACACGGATGGCACAATCGCCTTCATTTGACTGCCGTCATCCAAGCTGAATTCAACAAGGCTTTCATTGCCCATGAACCGCGCCCGTTTGACGATGCCGCGCGCCGCCGTGCCGTCACTGATGGTCGGGTTGGGGCCTTTGCCTTGGCGATCAAAGTCGATTTTCAGATGCTGGGGGCGGATCACGATATCAACAGGCGCGCCGTCCGTGACACCGGGCACAAGGAACTGGCCAAACGCCGTTTGCGCCAAAGCCCCGTGAACTTCGGCCTGCACCGTGTTGATATTACTAAAGAATGCAGCGGCTTCTTTGTCGATGGGCGTGTTGTAAATGTTGTAGGGCGCGCCCTTCTGGACGATTTTACCGTTGCGCATCAACGCAATTTCATCTGCCATGCGCATCGCTTCGCCGGGCTCGTGCGTGACCAGCAAAACGGCGGTGCCTTCTGCCTTTAGAACATCCAGCGTCTCATCGCGGATATCATCGCGCAGGCGGTCATCAAGGCCGCTGAACGGTTCATCCATCAACATTATGCGCGGACGCGGGGCCAGCGCGCGGGCCAGCGCCACACGCTGCTGTTCACCGCCCGACAATTCATGCGGATAGCCGTCGATATGTGCGGACATGCCGACACGTTCTAGCAGTTCTTCGACCCTTTGGCGGTTCTTGCGCACCGACCCTGACAGACCGTAGGCCACGTTGCCCGCAACGCTCAGGTGCGGAAACAGTGCGAAATCCTGAAACATTAGACCAATGCCGCGCCCCTCTGGTGGAACACGCGATGTGCCATCACAGATCATCTGACCATCCGCCCAGATTGATCCTGCGTCTTGTTTTTCAATGCCCGCAATGATGCGCAACGTCGTAGATTTACCACAGCCCGATGGCCCCAAAAGACAGGTCACCTGACCGGGGCTGACGATCAGCGACACATCATCCAACACCGCGCGCCCGCCAAAGCTGCGCTGCAAATTACGTATTTCTAGGCGGGGGGCGTCGCTCACTGGTGTTGGCCTTTAATCCTTACTGAAAATATCGGGTATACCCGCCAGATAGCAACGCCGCCCCCCATGGGCAAGGGGTGGCACAGGGTTGGGGTCAAGGGTTACAGTGTCGCGTTGACCGCGCCACCGTCCAAAAGCAGGTTCTGACCCACGATGAATCCCGCATGATCTGAACACAGGAACGCACAGGCGGACCCGAATTCAAGTGCCGTGCCATACCGACCCGCAGGGATCGTGGCCTCGCGGTTGGTTTTGGCCTGTTCCATCGAAATGCCCTGCGCGGTGCTGACACCCGTATCCAGCTGGATCGCACGGTCTGTCGCGTGGATGCCGGGTAGCAGATTGTTGATCGTCACACCTGATCCCGCAATCTGGCGGGACGTACCGGCGACAAATCCTGTCAGACCCGTACGGGCCGCATTCGACAGCCCCAAAATCGGGATCGGCGCCTTAACAGATCCGGACGTGATGTTTACCACACGGCCCCAACCGCGATCCATCATCGCGGGCACCAATCCTTGGATCAGCGCGATTGGCGTCAGCATGTTTGCATCAAGTGCGGCGATAAAATCGTCACGGTCCCAATCGGTCCATGATCCCGGGGGCGGGCCACCGGCATTTGTCACCAAGATATCAGCGCCATGGGCAGCTTTGATCACCGCCTGTTGGCCCTCTGGCGTAGTCACATCAGCGGCGACCGTCACAACGTCAACGCCGTATTTCGTGCGGATCGCAGTCGCCGTCGCCTCGAGAGCCTCCGCGCCCCGCGCGTTGAGAACCAGATCAACACCTTCGGCAGCCAAAGCCTCTGCACAGCCACGGCCAAGCCCCTTTGAGGATGCACAAACCAGTGCCCGCTTACCTTTAATTCCTAAATCCATGTCTGATCCTTCCCATTGGGGCTCTCGCCGCCTATTTATGTCCGCAGTCGAACCAAACGCCCGCCCGTAGCCAGACGACAGACGATATTTCGCCCCATTTCTAAGA
>JABBAI010000049.1:14311-35746 GCA_018608045.1 Octadecabacter sp.
TTCTGGCCGAAGATACCGCCGTCGGAACCCCCGGCAACGCGCTTTACCTTGATTGCTGCGTGACGTTGATGGGGCGCGACAATGCAACCTATGAGGCGCTGATTCTGGTCGAGGTTGAGGACGATGAGGCCGCTGAAGTTTACCTTATGTCGCTGGCCAACCTGCGCCCTGAAACGGATTACAGGCTTGTCGGTGCGGATCGTGACACAGCCGCCGCCAAGTTCGGCGATGTGGCCTGCGTTCGCTTTGCGCGGGGCACACATATTACGCTCGCCTCTGGTGCGCAGGTGCCGATTGAAGATTTGAAAATCGGGGACCACGTTTTGACCCGCGATGCAGGCCCCCAAGACATCCGCTGGATCGGTGGCACGACGTTGCGCGCTGTTGGAGATTACGCCCCTGTTGTGATCCGCGAAGGCGCACTGTTCAATTCCCGCGATCTGGTTTTGTTCCCCGATCACCGCCTGTTTATCTACCAGCGCGAAGACCGCATTGGCGCGGGCCGATCCGAAGTACTGGTAAAGGTGCGCCATTTGATCAACGGCGACACGGTCTATCAACAAGACGGCGGGTTCGTGGATTATTTCCAAATCCTGTTCGACGATCACCAGATTATTTACGCCGAAGGGATCGCCGCCGAAACGCTTTTGGTTGATGCCCGCACCCGCGCGGCCCTGCCCGATGGTGTCGCGTCCGACGACCACAACGATACCCCACACCAAGCGTTCGAGGTCACCGAAAGCCTTGCCAATCGCCCCGATGTCGTTTCACTTCTAAAGAAAGCGTCTTCGAGCTAACCCATCGATTGTTCCCGTTTAAGATACAAAAACATTGATTCACATTTGATCTTCAAGGGTCTGTAAACCAACGCGCTCTATGGGTGGGGCATGGTTAAAGTCTGCACTCACCCCACTCTCATCCTTGCCTTCCTCATGTCATTGACCGCGTGTGGCGACATCAAAGGCGCAATTGAATTTTCAAATGCTCGTGATGATTTCATTGCGCGGCGCGCGGCGCTGGATGATCGGTTCAACACCGCCTACCTCGGTGTGCCGGACACGGGCGAATCCACATACACCGGCGAAGCGTCCCTTGCCGTCGGGACAAAATCCAACGGTATCGTCCTGATTGGCGACGCATCCATCACCGTAGATTTTGAAACCAACGCCGTCACAGGTCTGTTGGACAATTTCAGCGGCTTTGACACCAATGAGGACTTTTCAGAATATGCGGGCGTGTTGGTCTTACAAGACGGCGTGCTGGGTGCAGTGAACCCCAATGATGTGCAGGGGCAGATTGTCGGCGTCCTCACTGGGGATGGCAATGTGATTGGCGTTGATGCGTTCTGGGACGGCCATCTGAAAGGCACCCCGATTTATGGCATTTTGGGTGATACAACGGCGGCCGACAGCACGTTTGAACTTAATGGGACAGTCGTCACCGGCGTCATCGTCACCGCCGTAGATTGACGCGGTCTTCTAGTTTGATTGCGCCACACCGCCGCGCCCGTTATAGCGCGGGGCATGACAAATCGCACCGAAAATAAATCTGGCCTCCCCGCTGAAATTGCCCGCCGCCGCACGTTTGCGATTATCTCGCATCCCGACGCTGGCAAGACGACCCTGACGGAAAAATTCCTGCTCTTTGGCGGGGCGATCCAGATGGCGGGCCAAGTGCGCGCAAAGGGCGAAGCGCGGCGCACGCGGTCTGATTTCATGCAGATGGAAAAGGATCGCGGGATTTCCGTATCTGCATCCGCCATGTCATTTGATTACAAACACTTCCGCTACAACCTGGTCGACACCCCCGGTCACTCTGACTTCTCTGAGGACACCTACCGCACCCTGACCGCCGTCGACGCCGCCGTCATGGTGATTGACGGCGCGAAGGGCGTTGAATCCCAAACCCAAAAACTGTTTGAGGTCTGTCGTTTGCGCGACCTGCCGATCCTGACATTTTGTAACAAGATGGACCGCGAAAGCCGCGACACCTTTGAAATCATAGACGAAATTCAAGAAAACCTCGCGATTGATGTGACGCCCGCAAGCTGGCCTATCGGTGTGGGCCGCGACTTTCTAGGCTGCTATGATATCCTACGCGACCGTTTGGATATTATGGACCGCGCGGACCGCAACAAGGTCGCGGCGAGCATTGAAATCAACGGCATGGATGACCCCAAGTGGGAAGAACACGTGCCCGCCTCCCTCCTCGCGCAGTTTCGCGAAGAGATCGAGATGGCCAAAGAGCTCCTCCCCGCGCTCGATCCGAAAGCGGTGCTTGAAGGCACGATGACCCCGATCTGGTTCGGCTCTGCGGTGAATTCGTTCGGCGTGCGTGAATTGATGGAAGGGATCGCCAATTTCGGCCCAGAACCCCAGCCCCAAACCGCACAGCCACGCACAATCATGCCCGACGAAAAAAAGGTCACGGGCTTCGTGTTCAAAGTACAGGCCAACATGGACCCGAAACACCGCGACCGCGTGGCGTTTGTGCGCATGGCGTCGGGCCACTTCACGCGCGGCATGAAATTGACCCATGTGCGCAGCAAAAAACAAATGGCGATATCCAATCCTGTGCTGTTCCTCGCCTCTGACCGCGAACTCGCCGAAGAAGCATGGGCCGGCGACATCATCGGCATCCCCAACCACGGCCAACTGCGCATCGGCGATACTTTGACCGAAGGCGAAAACCTGCAAGTCAAAGGCATCCCCAGCTTTGCGCCCGAATTGTTGCAAGGCGTGCGCGCGGGTGATCCCTTGAAATCCAAACACCTCGAGAAGGCGCTGATGCAGTTTGCCGAAGAAGGCGCTGC
Source organism: Octadecabacter sp. (assembly GCA_018608045.1). Lineage (GTDB taxonomy): Bacteria > Pseudomonadota > Alphaproteobacteria > Rhodobacterales > Rhodobacteraceae > Octadecabacter. The sequence continues at coordinate 17,124 of JABBAI010000049.1, forward strand.
CAAGGTGTTCAAGCCCAGCTTCGGCTCGGGCTTTATCGTCGGCGTCGTTGGCCCGCTGCAATTCGAAGTCCTCGCCTCACGGATTGAGCTGGAATACGGCCTGCCCGTCCGGTTCGAACAATCCCAATTCACCTCAGCGCGCTGGGTGTCCGGCGACAAGGACGCGGTCGAAAAATTTTCGGCTGCGAACAAACAGCACATCGGCACAGACAGCGACGGTGACGTCGTCTACCTCACCCGCCTACAATGGGACATCGACCGCGTCGGGCGCGACTACCCCGATGTGTCCCTGACCGCGACCAAGGAAATGATGGCGGGCTGAGTCTGATCCGCAACATTTTGCGGATCACAACATTGTAGACTGGATCAGCGGTCGCTTTGATTCTAGGGTCCACAAAAGCAACGGAGTGTTCCCGATGACAAAATGTTCAGTATCCGCCCTCGCCCTGACGACCCCAATGGTTTTGGGCGCGAGCATGGTTTTTGCGGATGACACTGCGGCGCCATGGGATCTTCTAGCAGCGATTGAGATCGAAGAAATCATCACGGACACGACCTACGAAGTGCGCAAGGTGTTTCCATCGGCCATCGAAAACGGCGTCGATCAGTTTGATATTTCAGGCTACCTTGTTCCGCTGTCCGATGGCGTCGAAATCTCCGATTTTATTCTGATTTCCGACATGGGCTTCTGCCCGTTCTGCGGATCGCCCGAACACGGCACATCGTTGCAAGTGTCCATGGCCGACCCGATCGTGTTTGAAGAAGGAAAGCGCATTACTTTGCGCGGCGCGCTGGAAACAGTGACCGATCCTGAAACATGGCAGACCACCGTTTTGACAGGCGCCCACGCACTTTGAAGCCGCGCTTGGTTTTGTCCAAGACCGTCAAAACACCGTGACCCTTCGCAATCGCGTCCAACCTGACGGGTAAATTCTGGCCGTGCCTTCCCGTGGCATGTTCACGGGAAATCGCGGTATCTTGCACGTTTCAGACAAGGTGATGGGCGACGCATTGTGGAAACACCGCGCGTGGATTTGTTGCACGCTAGATTGGCAGAACCGCCGCCGTCCCCTGATGACGGGCCGCAACTGGACAGAGCTTTTCTTTCTCGACGAAGCCGCCGCAATGGCCGCCGGGCACCGCCCCTGCGCCTATTGCCGACGCCAAAATTATAACGCATTTACAGACGCTTGGGGTGGGTCATTGAAGGCGCCGCAGATGGATGCAATTCTTCACGGTGCCCGCGCGATCCCCGGTGCACGGCACTTGCAAAACCACGCCCGACCCGCACAAAATTTGCTTGCTGGCGCGTTTATCAGGACGGACCAAATCTACCTGCTGACCAAAGATGCGGCACTGCCCTATGGGTACGGCGGATACGGCCAACCCCAACCGCGCCCGACCGGCAACGTGTCCGTTCTCACATCGCCGCCAATGCTGGACGTGCTGCGTGGCGGATATGTCCCCGCGCTTCACCCATCGGCGCAAACTCCGTTGTTTACTTGACGTTAAAGCCCGCGCGGCGTATCCGAAACGCATTCAAAAGACAGGCAATATGGCCCGTCTGGCCGCGTGACGATTGCGGCCCAATGGTTGCAAACTCCGCGAAAGGATTAAATTGACCAAATTCAGTGACTTAAATCTCGACAAGAAGGTCCTTAAGGCCGTCGAAGAAACCGGCTATGACACGCCGACACCCATTCAAGCAGGGGCGATTCCCCCCGCACTTGAAGGACGCGACGTGCTGGGCATTGCCCAAACAGGCACCGGTAAAACGGCGGCCTTCACGCTGCCGATGATTTCCATGCTCAAACGCGGCCGTGCCCGCGCGCGTATGCCAAGGTCTTTGGTGCTGGCACCAACCCGTGAATTGGCGGCCCAAGTGGCTGAGAACTTTGATTCATACGCCAAATATACCAAGCTGACGAAGGCATTGTTGATTGGTGGCGTGTCGTTCAAAGAACAAGACAAGCTGATTGATCGCGGCGTTGACGTTTTGATTGCGACTCCAGGTCGGTTGCTCGACCATTTTGAACGCGGCAAGCTGATCCTGTCTGACGTAAAAATCATGGTGGTTGATGAGGCCGACCGGATGCTCGATATGGGCTTTATCCCTGATATTGAACGCATTTTCGGGCTAACACCGTTCACCCGCCAGACGCTGTTCTTTTCTGCGACAATGGCGCCAGAGATTGAACGCATCACCAATACGTTCCTGTCCAACCCCGCCAAAGTCGAAGTGGCCCGCGCCGCGACGACGTCTGAAAACATCAGGCAGGGTGTTGTCATGTTCAAAGCGGGCGTAAAAAACGCCGCTGAAAAGCAGAAACTGTTGCGCGATCTGATCAAAAGTGAAGGCGACGAATGCCGCAACGGGATCATTTTCTGTAATCGTAAAATTGACGTGGACGCTGTTGCGAAATCCATGACGAAGGCGGGGCTTGATGCCTCCCCCATTCATGGCGACCTCGAACAATCCCACCGGATGCGCACCCTTGCAGCGTTTCGTGACGGCACATTGCGCTTCTTGGTGGCGTCCGATGTGGCGGCCCGTGGACTTGATATTCCTAATGTTTCCCATGTGTTTAACTACGACGTACCCAGCCACGCAGAAGATTACGTGCACCGCATTGGTCGCACAGGTCGTGCGGGCAAGAAGGGCACGACGATCATGATCTGCACGCCACGCGACGAAAAGAACTTTGAAGACATCGAACGCCTTGTCGAAATGGCGATCCCTCGTATGGATGTTCATGGTGTGCGCGCCGAGGATGCCGCGAAGGTCGGAGAAGCAAAACCAGAAGCCGCAGTTGAAGCGCCTAAAGTGGACGTCGCAGATGGTCCTTCTGGGCCGCGCGGCGAGGATGGCGAAGCTCCATCAAACGCGGATAAGCCAAAGCGCACGCGGTCACGCGGTGGTCGGGGTCGCAAAAAGTCTGATGCGCCTAAGGTAGAAGAAACCGTCACGGCGGCTCCTGTTCAGGACGCACCAGCGCACGACGCGCCAAAGGCTGAACCTGTGAAGACAGATGCGCCGAAGGTCGAAACGCCGCAAGAGCCTAAGCAGCAACGCGAAAAATCCCCCCGTGGTGGGCGCGACAGTCAAGATCGCGGACCGAAGATCATTGGTATGGGTGATGACGCTCCGACGTTTATCTCTAAAAGCTTTGATGAACGCTACGAAAGCTAAGCCATGATTCCGGCCGGTTTTGCACCGATCCTGTTTGGGTTTATTCTGTCAGGTCTGATGTCGGCGATTGTGTCAGCGATCGCGGGTGCTGGATGCAGGATCGCCATTTATCGGGCAATGGTTTAGGTCTTGGATTTCAAGCTGGCTGGTCGCTTTTCCAGCCGTCTTGCTTATCGCCCCCCTCACCCGCCGATTGGTAGGAAAGTTGACGCGCCCCGACTAGGGCGCGTCATTTTTACGTTAGCCCAAGCGCGAAATCACGACTGTGACTTCGGGCTTTTTGCCAATCTCGCCCTGTGATGTTCTGCGGGTGATCTGGCGCAGCTCTTTTTCAAGCTTCGTGTCATCCCCAATCGTGCCCTTTTTGGCACGTCCCATGAACTGGCTGAGGTCCTCTTCCAACACATCCACAAGCGGCGCATTGTTGCGGCCCTGTTCGGGCAGGCCCATGGTTTCGCACCATGGATCACCAAGCGGATCACCATCTTCATCAATGATCAGCGTTACGATCACATGACCATTCAGCGCCATGCGGATACGGTCGCGCACGACACCATCAAACTGGCCAACCTTGACCGACCCGTCGAGGTACATGCGGCCCGTTTCAATATGTTCCGCAACGCGCGGTTGGTTGCCCGACAGATCGACCAGCATACCATTGACGGCCAACACACCCGTGGTGCCCGCAGCCTCAGAGATTTTGACGTGTTCGCGCAAATGGCGGTGTTCGCCATGCATCGGGATCAGCGTTTGTGGCTTGATCAGATCGCGCATGGTGTCCAGATCGGGGCGGTTGGCGTGGCCAGACACGTGGTAAAGACCACCGTTGTCATCAACCACATCCACACCCAACTCACTGAATTGGTTCATGATATGGATGACGCCCTTTTCGTTTCCGGGAATAGTTTTGGATGAAAACAGGAACGTGTCGCCCTCTTTCATGGTGATGCCCATGTATTTGCCCTGCGCCAATTGCGCGGACGCGGCACGGCGTTCGCCCTGCGATCCGGTTACCAACAACAGCACATTTTCGCGCGGCAGATTGTTCACATCTTCGGGCTGAATGATGTTCGGGAAATCGTTCAGAATGCCGACTTCTTTTGCGGCTTCCGTCATGCGTTTCATCGACCGGCCCAGCAAACACACAGATCGACCTGCCCGTTCCGCGGCCAGCGCGATTGTGCGCACGCGGCTGACGTTGGATGCGAACGTCGTCGCCGCAACCATGCCCTTGGCGTCTTTGAGGAACTTTTCGATTTCCGGTCCGACGGTGGCCTCGCTGCGGCCTTCTTCTTTGGAAAACACGTTGGTGGAATCGCACACCAGCGCCTTAACTCCATCTTTGCCCAACGACGCCCAAAGGTCGTGATCAAACGGTTCACCGATACCTGGCTGCGTGTCGATTTTGAAATCACCCGTGTGGATGATCCGCCCGCCTTTGGTGTCGATCACAAGGCCGCTGCTTTCGGGGATCGAATGCGAAATCGGCACAAAGCCAACCTCAAACGGGCCTTTCTTCACAGTCTCGGGCCATGGGCCGACGACCTTTACGATGTTCTCGGAATAACCGTGCTCTGCCACCTTGCGACGGGCGATATTCGCCGTGAACGCACGGCAATAAATTGGCGCGCCAAGGCGTTCGTACAAATGCCCAACCGCACCGACGTGGTCTTCGTGCGCGTGGGTGATGAAGATCGCCTCAATCTGGTTTTTACGGGCCTCAAGCCACGAAATATCCGGCATGATAATATCAACACCAGGCGTCGTATCCATGTCAGGGAATGCGATGCCCAGATCGACAACGATCAGGCGTTCTGCGTCCTCTGGTCCATATCCGTAGACATAGCAATTCATACCAATCTCGCCCGCGCCACCGAGGGGGAGATACATCAATCTAGATTTAGCCATTTTAGTTATTATTGTCCTTGTTGAACCTGTGGATCACGGTCAGTCCGTGCATCGTCAGGTCATCTTCTATTGTGTCAAAAAGGGCGTAACCACTTGAAAATAGTGGTGCCAACCCTCCGGTTCCTACGACTTTCATGGGGCGGTCGTACTCGCCCTTTATCCGTTCACACAGGCCATTGATCAGGCCGATATAGCCCCAAAAAACGCCCGATTGCATGCAGGCGACGGTGTTTGTCCCGATCACAGCCTGCGGTTTCGTAATGTCGACGTGGGGCAATGCGGCGGCTGCTTGGTGCAGGGCCTCAAGGCTCAGGTTCACGCCGGGGGCGATGACGCCGCCCACATATGCTCCGTCGTTAGCGACCACATCAAACGTGGTGGCCGTGCCAAAATCAACGACGATCAGGTTGCCACCGTGGCGATCAAATGCGCCTGCAGTGTTCACCAAACGGTCAGGGCCAACTGCCGTACCTTCATCCACGCGAGGAGGGACAGGCAGCAGGCAATCAGGTTTCGACACGACATAGGGCCGCGTTCCGAAATATCGATCCGCCATGACGCGCAAATTGAACACAACGCGCGGAACGGTAGATGAAATAATCACCTCATCCACGTGGGCGTCGATTTTATGATGGTTCAAAAGCGTGGTGTACCAGACGAAATATTGATCCGCAGTCCGCTGCCATTCTGTGCTGGTGCGGAACGTACAGATGAAATCATCCCCGTCCCAAAGGGCGAAGACGGTATTTGTATTTCCACAGTCAATGCACAGTAGCATAGCGAACCTTCAAAAAAAGACATCGGCGGCGGCAATCGCGCGCACGCCTTTGGCGGTGTTAAGCACCAGATACCCGTTTTCGTCTACAGTATCAAAGCGCCCTGTCACGTCTTCATTGGGAAGACGTGCGGTAATTGTCTCACCCAGCTTCGCCGCGCGGGCCAACCAAGCGGTGCGAATGGGCGCAAAGCCGTAGGTTGTCAGCTGCGCGTCATAGTGCGCGAAGGCAGCCGCGAGGTGGGCAAGGAAGACATCCGGCGTGACATCCGCCCCGCTTTCACCCTTTACGGACACCGGGTAAACAGCGCCCGTTTCAACCTGATCCATCGCAGGAGCATCAATCAGGTTTACACCGATCCCGACAGCCACGCCCCACATTTGGCCACCCGCATTCAGGCTTTCAAGGAGGATGCCCGCAACTTTCCCACTATTCAGCAGCACATCGTTGGGCCATTTCAGCGCCAGCGTCGGCCCCTGTCCCATCAAAGCGCGCAAGGCATTATACAAAGCGAGGGCTGCTACGAAAGTACGCAAAGACGCAAGTTCCGGATCAGCACACGGAAGCGAAAGTGTGCCATAAAAATTGCCCTCAGGTGCGATCCACGCACGACCACGACGGCCCCTCGATGCGGTCTGGCGTTGTGCAGTAAACCATGTCGGTTTGGGGTATTGTCCCGCGAATTGGCGCGCTTCATCTAAGGTCGACGTGACCTCAACAGATGGGAAATGGCCGACACCTGCCGGCCACGTCGGATCAGTTAACAAGGGCGACAGACGCAGCGGCGGCCAGTGGTTCGATGCCGAACAGGTTCACGACACCGATGACCATCACTGTGGCCGACGCTACAAGGAAGCCCCACAACACAGGCGATCCGCCCGTGTCGAGGTGGTCGTCATGTTCCGCGCCAAAGTACATAAAGAACACGATGCGCAGGTAGTAGAACGCGCCGATCACGGACGCCACAACACCGGCCACGGCCAGCCACGCAAGGCCAGCCTCATACGCCGCCTGGAGCACGTAGAACTTACCAAAGAAGCCCAGCATTGGCGGCACACCTGCAAGGGAGAACAACAAAACCAACATCGCCAGCGCCTTCAGCGGTTCACGCTTAGAATACATGTTCAGCGATGCAATGTTCGTGACTGGCATGCCGTCTTTTTCCATCGACAGGATAAACGCAAACGTACCGATGTTCATCGCGACATAAATCGCGAGGTACACAAGCATGGCCTGAACCCCAAACGCCGTTCCCGCGGCCAACCCCATCAAGGCAAAACCCATATGCGCAATGGACGAATAGGCCATCAGGCGTTTGATGTCAGTCTGACCGATGGCCGCGATCGCGCCAAGGAACATGGACACCACGGATAGGAAGGCCACGATCTGCTGCCAGTCCCCAACGGAATTCCCAAACGCGTCATGCATAACACGCGCGAACAGCGCCATGGCCGCGACCTTTGGGGCGGTCGCAAAGACCGCGGTGACAGGTGTGGGCGATCCTTCATAGACGTCCGGCGTCCACATGTGGAAGGGTGCTGCCGATACTTTGAAGGCAAAACCAGCCGACAGGAACACGAGCCCGAACAGAAGGCCAAGCGACACGTCATCTTGCGTCGCTTCAATGATGCCCGCGAAGGACGTCGTGCCAGCAAAGCCGTATGTCAATGATGCGCCATAGAGCAACAGGCCAGACGAGAGCGCGCCCAGCACGAAGTATTTCAGGCCAGCTTCTGTGGATTTGATGCTGTCACGGCGCAAGGACGCGACCACGTACAATGCCAAGGACTGCAATTCGAGGCCCATATACAGCGACATCAAATCGCCCGCAGACACCATCATCATCATTCCGACGACGGCCAATGCGATGAGGATCGGGTATTCAAAGCGCAACAGATCACGCTTTTGCATGTAGTCCTGGCTCATCAACAACACGGCGGCGGCCGACAGCAGGATCGCAACTTTGGCAAAACGCGCGAATGCATCGTCCACAAACATCCCGTTGAACGCGGTCGTCGTGCCCTGCCCCGTTGTGCCGATCCAGAAGGCCACAGCGACGAACAGGCCCGACGTGATCCAGACCAGCAGCGGTGCTGCGCGGTCCTTCACCGTGTAAACCGCACCCAGCAATGCGCCCATCGCAAACAGCGACAATACGATTTCAGGCAGGATGGTGTTGAGGTCTTGGGACAACATCAGGTGGTTCCTTAATTTTGGGCCATTTGCGTCGTGGCCTCAAAGGCCGCTTGCGCGATTGCAACGTGATCAACCAATGCGGCGACCGATGGCCCGATAATATCGGTGACAAGCGCGGGATAGACGCCCAGCAAAATCGTCATAACAACAAGCGGTGCAAAGATTGCCCGTTCGCGGGTGGTCATGTCGGTGATGGATTTAAGGCTTTCCTTGATCAGATCGCCCATGACGACGCGACGGTACAGCCACAGCGCATAAGCCGCCGACAAGATCACCCCGGACGTGGCCACCGCAGCGACCCATGTGTTGACTTGGAACACACCGACCAGCGTCAGGAACTCACCAACAAAACCAGATGTACCCGGCAGGCCCACGTTCGCCATCGTGAAGAACATAAAGATCATCGCGTAGGCCGGCATGCGGTTTACAAGACCACCATAGGCGTCAATTTCGCGGGTGTGCATGCGGTCATAAATAACACCAACACACAGGAACAAAGCGCCAGAGATAAAGCCGTGCGACAACATCTGGAAGATCGCGCCATCAAGGCCTTGCTGGTTAAACGTAAAGATACCCATCGTCACGAAACCCATGTGGGCAACTGAGGAATATGCGATCAGCTTTTTCATGTCTTCCTGAACAAGAGCTACCAGCGACGTGTACACGATCGCAATTGCGGACATCCAAAGCACCAGCGGCGCCATAATGTCTGACCCCACGGGGAACATCGGCAAGGAGAATCGCAAGAAACCATAGCCGCCCATCTTCAACAGGATCGCCGCCAGCACGACCGAACCCGCCGTCGGGGCCTGAACGTGGGCATCAGGCAACCACGTGTGCACGGGCCACATCGGCATTTTCACCGCGAAGGACGCAAAGAACGCTAGCCACAGTAACGTCTGCATGCCGCCGATGATCTGAACACCAAGGATTGAAAAGCTCTCAGTCTCGAACGTGAAATTCATCAACGTCGGAATGTCTGTCGTGCCCGCGGCCACGAACATGCCAACCATCGCCACCAGCATCAGCACAGAGCCGAGGAAGGTATACAGGAAGAATTTGAATGACGCGTAGATGCGTTCTTTGCCGCCCCAGATACCGATAATCAGGAACATCGGGATCAGGCCTGCCTCAAAGAACAGGTAGAATAGCACGAGGTCGAGCGCCATGAACACGCCAAGCATCAGCGTTTCAAGCAACAAGAATGCAATCATATATTCTTTGACGCGCACTTTGACGTCCCAACACGACGCGATCACCAACGGCATCAGGAACGTGGTCAGCATCACAAACAGGATCGAAATCCCATCGACGCCCATCTTGTAGTTGAACCCCATGATCCATTCGCGGTCCTCAACAAACTGGAAATCCGTGTTTTGCGCATCAAACCCGACAAGGATGAACAGCGACACGATGAACGTCATCACGGTTGCAGCCACGGCCAGCCATTTGGCATTGCGGTTTGCGGCTTCGTCGTCACCGCGCAAGAACAGCGCCAGAATACCAGCGGCAATTGCCGGAATAAACGTCGTAATACTCAGGAGGTTATCCATCAGTTATACCCTCCGAAGATCGTGAAGTAGGTCAGGATCACCGCGATGCCGATCACCATGGCGAAGGCGTATGTGAAGACATAACCAGATTGCGCACGTCCAGCGAGGCGGGTCAGCATCGGGATAATGCCCATGGCGATCCCGTTAATGCCACCGTCGATGACATTGCCATCACCGCGCTTCCACAGAAACTTACCGAGCCACATGGACGGCTTGATAAAGATCGCATCGTACAATTCATCAAAGTACCATTTGTTCAGCAGAAAATTATACAGCGGCGCCTGTTGCTCCGCGAGGCGGCGTGGGAAATCAGGCTTGCGGATATAGAACACCCAAGCCGTGATAAAGCCCAACAGCATTGCGAAGAACGGCGACAGCTTTACCCAGATTGGGACGCTGTGCGCATCATCGAGCGTGGTGTTGTCGTGCGCCACATAGATCGCGCCCTGCCCTGGTTCACCGTCAAAGGCGTAATGAACTTCTTTGTTCGGTTCCGCTTCGTCGTAGCCATTGGCCTCGTCGTTGTGGGTTTCATCACCGTGGTTTTCAGCACCCTCAGCCTGTGGTTCTTCGGCCGCGTGATCATCGCCGTGGCCTTGTTCCGCGTAGGCCACACCAAAGTACTGGCCGACATATTTCGCGTTTCCAAAGAACGGCTTGTAAAACACCATGCCGGCAAAGATCGCACCAATGGCGAGGATCGCCAGCGGGGCCAACATAACCTTTGGGGACTCGTGCGCATGTTCGTGCGTGTGCTTGTCGCCGCGCGGTTTGCCGTAGAACGTTAGGAACATCAAACGCCAGCTGTAGAAAGACGTGAACAACGCAGCCACGACCAGCATCCAGAAGGCATAACCACCGCCCGCGGCAAAGGCGGATTCGATGATCGCGTCCTTGGACACAAAGCCCGCAAATCCGACAGGGAAACCGACATACAGCAGCGGAATACCAAAACCAGTGATCGCCAGCGTACCGATCATCATCGCGCGGAACGTCCACGGCAATTTGTGACGCAGACCGCCGTAGTTTCGCATGTCTTGTTCGTGGTGCATCCCGTGGATCACGGAACCGGCCCCAAGGAACAACATCGCCTTAAAGAACGCGTGTGTCAGCAGGTGGAACATGGCGACAGAATACACACCGAGGCCCGCTGCGACGAACATGTAACCCAGTTGGGACATGGTCGAATAGGCAATGACGCGTTTGATATCGTTTTGCACAAGCCCGATTGTGGCCGCGACAAACGCGGTGGTCGCACCGAGGAAAACAACGAAGGACATCGCTGTTGGTGCAAATTCCATGATTGGCGCCATGCGACAAACAAGGAAGACACCCGCCGTCACCATGGTCGCCGCGTGGATCAGGGCGGACACGGGTGTCGGGCCTTCCATCGCATCCGGCAACCATGTGTGCAGGAACAGTTGCGCCGATTTACCCATGGCACCGACGAACAACAGCAGGGCAATAACCTCAGCCGCGTTCCAGTCACGCCACAAGAACGTCATGGTGGATTGGGACAGCGTTTCAGCCTCAGCAAAGATCACATCGAAATTGATAGACCCCGTCATGTAGAAGATCGCGAAAATACCAAGGGCGAAGCCGAAATCACCCACACGGTTGACGACGAACGCCTTGATCGCAGCGGCATTGGCAGACGGTTTCTTGTAGTAAAAACCGATCAAAAGGTAAGACGCGACGCCCACGCCTTCCCAACCAAAGAACATCTGCACAAGGTTGTCGGCGGTCACCAGCATCAACATCGCGAAGGTAAAGAAGCTCAGGTAGGCAAAGAAACGCGCTTTGTACGCGACGCCTTCGCCGAAGTTTTCGTCATGTGCCATGTAGCCGAACGAATACAAATGCACCAATGCGGACACCGTCGTGATCACCACCAGCATGATGGCTGTCAGACGGTCCATCCGGATGCCCCAGCTTGTGTCAAGCGTGCCTGACTGGATCCAGCGCATCAATTCAATCGTGTAATATCCGTTGTCGTGCGCGCTTGCGTCGAACGTCAGCATAATTACCCATGACAGGATCGCCGCCAAAAACAACAGGCTGGTCGTCAGCCACTGCGCCGCCGTCTCGCCCATGATTTTCCAGCCAAAGCCACCCAGCAGGGCGCCGACCAGTGGGGCGAATAGGATAATGGTTTCCATGGGTCTTAGCCTTTCATGACGTTGACATCTTCAACGTCGATCGTGCCGCGGTTGCGGAAGAAGCAAACAAGGATCGCAAGGCCAATCGCGGCTTCAGCGGCGGCAACCGTCAGCACGAACAGGGTAAACACCTGCCCCACGAGGTCACCAAGGAATGAGGAAAACGCCACCAGATTGATGTTCACCGCAAGAAGCATCAATTCGATGCTCATCAACAAAATGATCACGTTCTTGCGGTTCAGGAAAAGCCCGAAGATGCCGATGACAAACAGCGCCGCTGCGACCGTGAGGTAATGTTCAAGTCCGATCATGATTACAATCCCTGCCCAGGTTTTACGTCTTTGAGTTCCATCTGTTTTGCAGGATCGCGCATCATCTGGCCGACGATGTTCTGGCGTTTGACGTCCGTGCGGTGGCGCAGGGTCAATACAATCGCGCCAATCATCGCAACCAGCAGGATCAGACCCGCCAGCTGGAACAGCAAGAAATAGTCGTCATACAATACAAGGCCGAGCTGTTTGGTGTTTTCCGCGTCTGTGAACGGTTGCGCAAGGCGGGTTTCAACTCCGTCGGCAAAGCCCCAGACACCAAAAGCAATCGCCAGCTGCATCAACAATACTACGCCAATCACCAAGGCCAGCGGCATGTAGCGCGCCATTTCAGCCTTCAGTTCTGCGAAATCCACGTCGAGCATCATGACGACGAACAAGAACAACACCGCGACCGCGCCAACGTAGACAATGATCAACAACATCGCGACGAATTCAGCGCCAAGAAGCACGAACAAACCAGCCGAGGACAAGAACGCGAGGATCAGCCACAAGACCGAATGGACGGGATTGCGCGATACGACGGTCATCAAACCGCCTGCAATCGTGCTCACCGCGAATGCGTAAAAGGCAATCACTAAGGGTGTCATGTGCTCAAGTCCTTATTGATGACCGCTTGCGCAATTTCGAGCGCTTTGGTCATGGCAGGTGCGCCGCCAAACAATCCGGCCAGCGCTATCGTCTCGTTTATTTCTTGGGCCGTGGCACCGGCCTCAAGGGCGTGGCGCACGGTCAGTTCGATCTGCGGCTGTGCAAGCGCGCCTTGGATGGTCAGACCTTGCAACGTCAACAACAGCTTGGTTTTTGCATCAAGCGCGTCGGGGTTTGCGCCCTTGCCCATGAACTGTTCTATCATGTCTGCGGGCATAGTCGGCATCAGGTCCGCGACCCCTTTCATGGACTGCGCCATAACGTCAGCGAATTCAGGCGAAACATCTTTCGCCCAATCCTGACCGGCCTTCATCCAGGCTTCAAAGGGGTTCTGATCGCTCATCGGTACGGTGCATCCAATTCAAGGTTGCGCGCGATCTCTGCTTCCCAACGGTCGCCATTGTCCAACAGCTTGTCCTTGTCGTAGTACAATTCTTCGCGGGTTTCCGTTGAGAATTCGAAATTCGGACCCTCGACAATCGCATCCACGGGGCAGGCTTCTTGGCAGAAACCGCAATAGATGCATTTGGTCATGTCGATGTCATAGCGCGTGGTGCGGCGCGACCCGTCTTCGCGTGGCTCCGCATCAATTGTGATCGCTTGGGCGGGGCACACGGCCTCACACAATTTACAGGCGATGCAACGTTCTTCGCCATTAGGATAGCGGCGCAGCGCGTGTTCCCCACGGAAACGAGGGCTAAGCGGCCCCTTTTCGTGGGGGTAGTTCAACGTCGCTTTGGGCGCGAAGAAGTACTTCAGACCCAGTTTGAACCCCTTGGCAAAATCTGCCAGCAGGAAATATTTCGCAGCGCGGGAGTAGTCAAAATCGCTCATTAAATCAGCCTCCTACAGCCCAGCGTGCCCAAAAGCCGCCCGCCACTTCGAATTTCGCCAAGAACGCCACCAGCACGACCCAGAACAATGACATCGGCAGGAAGACCTTCCAGCCCAGACGCATCAGTTGGTCGTAGCGGTAGCGCGGTGTGATAGCCTTCACCATCGCGAAGATGAAGAACACAAAGCCCATCTTCAGGATCATCCAGCCAATGCCGTCCGGCAGGCCCGGGATGGGGGACAACCAGCCACCCAAGAACAGCAGCGATACCAGTGCGCACATCAACACGACGGCCATCAGTTCACCGATCATGAACAACAGGAACGGTGTGGATGAATATTCAACCTGATAACCGGCCACCAATTCTGATTCCGCTTCCGGAAGGTCGAATGGTGGGCGGTTTGTTTCGGCCAAGGCGCTGATAAAAAACAAGAAAACCATGGGGAAGTGCGGGATCAGATACCAATTCAGCATCCCGTAGTGGCCGTCTTGTGCAGCAACAATCGCGCCAAAGTTCATCGATCCGGTTGAGATAATCACACCGATGATAATCAGACCCAAGGAGACTTCGTAAGAAATCATCTGCGCGGCGGATCGCAACGATCCGAGGAAGGGGTATTTGGAGTTTGACGCCCAACCGCCCATGATCACTCCGTAAACCTCAAGCGAGGACACAGCGAACACGAACAGAATTGCGACGTTGATGTCGGACAAAATCCAACCGTCGTTGAACGGAATAACCGCCCACGCGATCACGGCCAGAACAAACGTGATCATCGGCGCGAGGAAGAAGACAGCCTTGTCAGCACCCGCAGGTACGACGACCTCTTTGACGATGTATTTGATAAAATCGGCAAAGGATTGCAGCAGACCAAAGGCACCAACCACGTTCGGGCCTTTGCGCATCTGAACAGCGGCCCAGACTTTGCGGTCCGCGTACATCAAGAAGGCCAAGGCGACCAACAGCGGGATCAGGATTAACAGACATTGACCCAGAATCGTCAGGATAATCCCGATGTTTGTGGTGGTGAAAAATTCAATCATTCGTCTTCCCTCAGACTGTCGGAATGGCGCGTCGCGCGCATTCGGCAACCGTCACTTCCGCGTCTATCGTTCTTGATCCGCGTGGCAAAGCAGGCGAGATGGTGTAAACAGCATCCCCCGTCCAAATGCCAGCCTCTTCGTCCACCAGAGTGCGGACATTTCGTGCAAATCCAAAGCCACGGATCAGCGCATATTGTGCAGCCGCACATTTCGCATAATCTGCAACGTCGTCGTTGTTGGTCGCGTTAATCATCCGCACCTTAAAATTCGCCAAATCCCCGTCCAGCAGGCGTGTCTCAATCCCGTCATACCGGATCGCCCCCGTCGGCGCGGTTTCGCACGCAGCGAGCGCCATGAATGGAAGGAGAGCCGCGAGCATCATTCTATTCCGCCGCAATCGGCGCCTCAGCGCGTTTCTTGGCATTTCCCGACAGCTCACCCATCAGTTGGGATGCGCGTGCAATCGGGTTCGTGAGGTAGAAATCCCGAACGGCAGATTTGAACGTCGCCTTGCCGAGCTTGCCCACCTTGGTTGGCGTCATCTCGTTCTCAATCACGTCATCGACCTTCGCAAGGTGCGGAACGGCTGCGACCATCGCGGTGCGCAAACCTGCAAGGCTGTCCCACGGTTGCTGTGCGCCCATTTCAGCGGACAGCGCGCGCAGGATGGCCCAGTTTTCCTTGGCTTCACCAGGGGCAAAGCTGGCACGCATCGCCAATTGTGGACGCCCTTCGGTGTTCACAAACAGCGCGTTTTCCTCAGTGTAGGCGGCACCCGGCAGGATGATATCGGCGCGGTGCGCACCACGATCCCCGTGGGAACCTTGGTAAATCACAAACGGACCAGCATCGATTTCAATCTCGTCCGCGCCCATGTTGTAAACAACCTCAGCCGCCTCAACCGCTTTCATGCCATCTGCGTTGGTCGCATCAACGTCCATCGCGCCAACACGGCCAGCGGCGGTGTGCAAGATCAACAGCTTAGACTGGGAGGCTTCGGAAATCTGCATCGCAGCCGCAAGAACAGCAGCGCCGTCAGCCTCAAGCAAAGCACCCTGCCCCAGAACAACGACAGACGGGTTTTCAACAATCGCCTTCGTAGGCTTTGTATCAAGGATCGTTTGCAAGGCCGCGCGATCCGTCCCCTTGTGCGCATATTCGTACGTAAGATCGGCAGCTTTACCGATCAGATCGACGTTACAGCCATTGGTCCATGCGCGGCGCACACGGGCGTTCAGAACCGGCGCTTCCACCACTGGGTTCGTGCCAATGAAGAGCACGTATTTTGCGTCATCAATGTCTTCGATGGTGGCCGTTCCAACGTAACCGCCACGGTTCCCCGCGGGCAGTTTGGCATTGTCCACGCGGCATTCAACGACGCCGCCCGTGGCTTCAACCAACGATTTCAACGAAAACGCAGCTTCGGTTGATGCAAGATCACCAACAAGGCCGACAATCTTTTTACCAGACATTGCGGCGGCAGCAGCTGTCAGTGCTTCATCCCAGCCCGCTTTGCGCAGCTTGCCATTTTCACGGATATAAGGCGTGTCCAGACGCTGGCGACGTAGGCCGTCCCAAACAAAACGTGTTTTGTCGGAAATCCATTCCTCATTCACGCCGTCATGGTTGCGCGGCAAGAACCGCATCACTTCACGACCTTTGGTATCCACACGGATGTTGGACCCAAGCGCATCCATCACGTCGATGGATTCAGTCTTCGTCAGTTCCCACGGACGGGCCGTGAAGGCGTATGGTTTGGACACCAAAGCACCAACGGGGCACAGATCAATAATGTTACCCTGCAAATTGGAATCGAGGGTTTCACCAAGGTAGCTGGTGATTTCCGAATCTTCGCCACGACCCGTTTGGCCCATCTGGCTGATGCCAGCGACCTCGGTCGTGAAGCGAACGCAACGCGTGCACGAGATACAGCGCGTCATATGGGTTTCGACCAGCGGGCCTAAATCCAGATCATCCGACGCACGTTTCGCTTCGCGGTAACGGGAAAAATCGACGCCATACGCCATGGCCTGATCTTGCAAATCACATTCACCACCTTGATCGCAAATCGGACAATCCAGCGGGTGGTTGATGAGCAAAAACTCCATCACACCTTCGCGGGCTTTTTTGACCATCGGAGAATTTGTTTTAACAACAGGGGGTTGGCCATCTGGACCGGGGCGCAAATCCTTGACCTGCATCGCACAAGATGCGGCAGGTTTGGGCGGGCCACCGACCACTTCGACCAAACACATGCGGCAGTTGCCCGCGATGCTTAGGCGTTCGTGGTAACAAAAACGGGGGATTTCAATCCCTGCTTCTTCGCAGGCCTGGATGAGAGTCATCGCACCCGAAACTTCGACTTCTTGGTCATCAATAATAATCTTGCGCAGATCGGACATGGACGTGTTCCCTGTTCCCGTATGGCTTATCGGTCTAACGGCCCGCGGCGAAGTGGGGCGTCGTTGGCGGACTTCTAACGCGACGGGCCGCAGTTTGCCAGTGCGAAAGGCCACAAACCCATGCGTAAAAAAGGCGCCCCCTGTTGACCAAGGAACGCCTGTTTTTCCGACCATTTAGCTAGGGTATTGTTAACGCAACAAACGCCCGATCTGGGTGTCCTGATCGATTTGACCACGCGCGACTGTGCAATAGGACGCCGGATCGTTTGTGCGCACACCAAGATCGCTAAGCCGTTGACGGGCAATGGCTTCTAGGCGGTCCTTATCACCGTCGTCATCAATCCACGCATCGATCTCGGCGTTGGAATATCCTTCATCGCGCAACGCCGACTTCAGACCTTGCAAGAAGTTCAAACCGCGCAGCATACGCACTGAAACGTCGCCGCAGTTGTCATCAAGCTCAACAGCCATACCCGCAGCGATAATGCCTTCGGTCACGCGGGTCACATCACCAGGGTTCGCCGTAGCTGACGTCGCCATAACAGCGCCCAGAACAGCAGCAGACAAAGTATTTTTCAGGATCATCATTTTGGTCGTCTCCAATTCAAACTGCGAGAGTGCAGCGGTTGTACAAGATGTCGCCTGTGCGGCGTTGCTATTCAATAGCAACCGCTTGATATCCGTTTTTTAAGCGGTTTTAGGACAATTAGGCCTTGATCTGGTCCCAACCAAACGCGCGATCGCTCGGGCCATTTTCGCGCAAATCGCTCAGACGGGCCAAGGCCTCATCGCGGGTTGGGCGATGCCCTTCTTCAACCCACCACATTACAAAGTGCTGTTCACCCAGCACTTCGAACCATTCAGCTTTGCGGTCCATGAATTTTGCATGCAGAGTTTTGTAAACGAAATCCTGAAGGCTGGGCAGATCTTCCCAAACGGTCAGATTGAAAACCAGCAGCGGATCGTCCCCGATACTGTTTTCGGTGTTCCCCGTCCCCGGTTCGCCCGACCCTTCTGACATCCACACAAATCCCGGCATACGTTTACCAAGCCCGTTGATGCGATCAAGATTGTTCATAAAATCCGCAACGCGCGGGTCATCCGTGGGTGCAAGCAAACGGCCAATATTGAGTTCAGCGAGATGCATCAACCAAAGCTCCAGCATGGGGCGGGGTTAGCACGGAAAAAGGCCAGCAGGGCCTGAAGACGCGGATCATTCACGCCGATACTGGTGGTTGTGGCACTCCCCCCCGCACCTGTTTCAACGACAAAAGCTTCGGTCGTTGATGTCTCGAGAGTCGAGATATTGGGCAAAACCGCGCCAGACAACGCGCCATAAATGCCCGGCACTGTCAGGCGATGGCCCGTCACCGTGGCCGTCAGACCTGCGCGCGTGGGATCGGGGGCGGACTGGAATGTGCAGACTAGACGGTTATCGGGCGTGGCGACAAATGCCGTGCGCTCGCCCGCTGCAACACCATCAAACACCCCACCCGTCACGGAAATATGGACGCCAGCCTGACGCATATCCAACATAGATTGCTGAACGCTGGGCACGGAATTGGGGTTGGGCGGCGCGA
>JABBAI010000049.1:35846-45626 GCA_018608045.1 Octadecabacter sp.
CATAAAGGCTTTGCGCAGGAAGGCGATTGTGAGGACTATGCCGATCCCCGCAAGGGCTGCAACACTGACCCACGCCCAAGCGGGCGCAATCATGGACTGGATGGCTTGATAGGTGAAATAGGCAGGACCACCACAAATCGCGAGCGCGGCGAGGAGGCTGGCAAAGCCGTAGGGGAAGGCTATCAAAATAAGGGGTCTCCGCTGTTGACGATGCGATCCGCCATTACTCAGGCGACGTCCAGAAATACTCAGCCGCAACCACGACAATCAACACGGCGAATGCGAATATCAACCATGACTTACGGTTCGAAGTAAACGCAAAGGCATTATAGCCACATTTAGAACAATTGGCAAAATCCCGGTATTCTCTGTGACCACAAGATCCACATCGGGTCTTGAAGCGCGGCCCCCAGAGAAGGGCATTTAATATCCGTTTACTCAGCCGCAACCGGACCACGTTTGTGGGCAATGCGGTCTTCAATCTCGCCTCGGAAGTTTTTGATCAGACCTTGGATCGGCCACGCGGCCGCATCCCCCAGCGCACAGATTGTATGACCTTCGACCTGTTTGGTCACGTCGAGCAGCATGTCGATTTCAGACGGATCCGCATCGCCCTTAACCAGACGATCCATGACGCGCATCATCCAGCCCGTACCTTCGCGACACGGCGTACACTGACCACAGCTTTCGTGCTTATAGAATTTTGACAACCGCCAGATCGCTTTGATCACGTCTGTTGAATTGTCCATCACGATGACGGCGGCAGTACCAAGGGACGACCCCTTTTCCTTGAGCGCATCAAAATCCATGATCGCGTCGCGCATGTTCGCGCCAGTGACCATCGGCACGGACGATCCACCAGGGATCACGGCCTTAAGGTTGTCCCAACCGCCCCTGATCCCGCCGCAGTGCTTTTCGATCAGTTCTTCGAACGGGATAGACATGGATTCTTCCACGACGCATGGGTTATTCACGTGGCCGGAAATCGCAAACAGCTTGGTGCCCGCGTTGTTCGGGCGGCCCATGCCAGCAAACCATTCAGGACCACGGCGCAGGATTGTCGGCACCACAGCGATGGATTCGACATTGTTCACCGTTGTCGGGCAACCATACAGGCCCGCACCCGCAGGGAACGGCGGCTTCATGCGCGGCATACCCTTTTTGCCCTCAAGCGATTCCAGCAGCGCGGTTTCTTCACCGCAAATATACGCCCCTGCTCCATGGACGAGGTAAATTTCAAAATCCCAACCAGATTTGCAGGCGTTCTTGCCGACCATGCCAGCGGCGTAGCATTCGTCAATCGCAGCCTGTAACGCTTCTTTTTCGCGGATGTATTCGCCGCGGATATAGATGTAGCAGGCGTTGGCGTTCATGGCGAAAGACGCGATCAGGCAGCCCTCAATCAGCGTATGCGGATCGTGGCGCATGATTTCGCGGTCTTTGCATGTGCCAGGCTCGGATTCATCCGCGTTCACAACAAGGTAGCTTGGGCGGCCATCAGATTCTTTGGGCATGAAGGACCATTTCAGACCCGTCGGGAAACCCGCCCCGCCACGGCCACGCAGACCAGAGGCCTTCATGTTGTCGATGATCCACTCACGACCTTTTTTGATGATGCCAGCGGTGCCATCCCAATGGCCCCGTTTCTGCGCGCCTTTCAGCGTGCGATCATGCATTCCATATAGGTTCGTGAAAATACGGTCTTTATCTGCGAGCATGGTTTGGTTCCCTCAGTCGTCTTCGCAAGGCTTGCGCGAAGGTATCATCGCGCGCCTTGGCACGACGGTATCATTTATCACGCGTCTTTTGCCACAGCTTCCACGTCACCACCAGTGACCAAATGAACGCAGCCAGCGAGATAAGGTAGAACAACATCTCAACCCGTGGTGCTGCGCCCAAAAGGCTGGTCAGCTGCGGGGCAAAAATGCTCAATAATCCGGCGATCGCGATGACGATGGCAGCGGTTCGGCCTTGCTTGGCGATGTCTTGGTCGGTTGGTTTTGTCATGGGGCTTTTGTGCCCTTAGGGGCCGCAAATGAAAAGGCCCGCGCAGCATGAACTGGCGGGCCTTTTGCGATTATTTTAGGGAGGGTCCTAGTAGACGCCGCCCTTTTTGACTTTCTTGGAGAACTCGGTGGTTCCACCTTTGGCAAGTGTCTTTGCCTGCTTGGTCCATTCATCGCGCACGATGCGACCTGGGAACTTGAGGCGGCTGTCGACCCATTCGATCTCGGCTTTGCGCCAATTCTGGATTTGATCGAAGTGGTAGAAACCCAGCTCATTCAGGGTCTTTTCAAGGCCGGGGCCAACACCTTTGATCTGCTTGAGATCATCAGCACCACCTGCGCGGGCCTTTGTCAGTGTCTCAGGCTTGGCGGCCTTGGCCGCTGCGGGTTTCGCAGCTTTTGCAGCCGCTGGCTTCGCAGTCTTAGCAGCAGGCTTGGCCGCTTTTGCGGCTGGCTTTGCTGCCTTAGCGGCGGGTTTTGCGGCTTTAGCAGCAGGCTTTACTGTCTTTGCAGCGGGTTTGGCAGCCTTAGCAGCTGGCTTCGTGGCTTTTGCAGAAGCGACAGGTGCGGGTGCAGTTGACGTTGCGGATCCAGCAAAGGACGCAGCTGTTGCCGGCGCGCCAGCACTTGAAGATGCAGCACTTGGTGCCTTTGTCGTATAACTAGCGGCCTTATCTGAATTCGCATCAGCAGACAGGTCGCGGTGGCCAATTGGACCGGACGCTGGTTCGCGCCAGCCAAGCCACAACACGATCGCTGTGATGAGTGCAACAATTGCGCCAATCAAGTAGGACGCAAAGCCCACAAAATTTAATACGAGGTAGGACACCAGCAACGCCACGAGGCCGAACAATGCGGCCACGGCTATAATGCCAAGTCCCTTAGGTGCAGTATCTTTCATGTCTTAGTCCCTTTTGGTGAATGCGCGTGGTCTAACGCCCCTACGGCATAATTGCGCAAACCCTAGACGGACATCCAACACTTGATAAGGGGGAAGAACGCGAAAAGCCGCCCAAATGTAGCATTTGAGCGGCTTCGGTGGCCGTTTTAGCACGGATTTTGTGTAAATCAGCTCTCGGCTGCGAATGCGACGGCTTGTGTAATCCAATCGTCGCGCTCAATGCGGCCCTTGAACTTGAGGCGGCTGTCGACCCAAGCGACTTCACCAGCGCCCCATTTGGCGATCTGATCGAAATGCCAGAACCCCATATCGTTTAGCACGCCCTCAAGTTTCGGCCCCACACCACTGATGCGTTTCAGATCGTCTGCGCCAGACTTGCGCGGGGCTGTCATGGTGCGCGGCTTGGTTTCTGCAGCCCCACCAGACGCCGGTGCCGGCGTGGCTTTGGCTGCTTTCACAGGTGCCGCTTTGGCTGCTTTCGATGCGGGCTTATCAGATACCTTCGCTGCTGCCTTCGTGGGTTTAGCCGCTGGCTTTGCCACTTTCGGCGCCGGTTTTTTCGTGGGTGCTGCTTTGCCACCAGATGTGGGCACGCCCTGCCCCCAAGGGGCCAGAAGCGGAACTTCGGTGCCATCAATGCGCTTTACGGTGTCACCAATGTCATGTGCCAGTTGCACGGACGCGTTGAACTGATGCTTGCCGCTGTCCATTTCGGTCAGCGTGGTCAGACCTTTCAAAGGCTCGGCTGCGTAACGGCCGTTTTGCGGACCGGGCAGTGGAACTTCGCCGCGGCCAAGTGCGTCAATGAGGTCACCCATTTTGGCTGCTGTCAGGTCTTCGTAATAATCTTTGCCAATCTGGGCCATGGGCGCGTTGGAACAGGACCCTAGGCATTCGACTTCTTCCCAAGAAAATTTCCCGTCAGCAGACACTTCGTGCGGTTCAGACGCGATCTTTTCTTTACACACGGCAACCAGATCTTCCGCACCACAAATCATGCAGGATGTTGTGCCGCAGACCTGAATGTGCGCCACAGAGCCAACCGGCTGAAGCTGGAACATGAAGTAAAACGACGCAACTTCAAGCGCGCGCATAAACGCGAGGTCGAGCATCTTTGCCACGTATTCGATGGCCGGGCGGGTCAACCAGCCGGTCTGTTCCTGGGCGCGCCACAGCAGTGGGATAATCGCCGATGCCTGACGGCCTTCGGGATATTTGGTGATCTGCGCGTTCGCCCACGCAAGGTTGTCGGGCGTGAATTCAAAGCTGGTGGGCTGGTCAAGGTGGAGGCGTCTAAGCATTGGCACAAGATCCTGAAGTCAGTCGGAAGCCGGAGGAAGCAGGTTCGCTTTCGCCGGCAAGTGTAAGGTATTGGGTGATGGAGCGCAGCTTTGCATCTTCAAAGCCTGTTTGGGCTTCAACCGCTTCAGCTGTATCCGCGTCCGAGATATAACAGCCCGCAGCAGTCACGGCCGTTTTGAACAATGCAACGTCAGCCGCAGTTACGCCGTCGGGTAATGTGGTGCCCACGCCACCATCACACCCTGCAAGAAGGGCGATAGACAGGATGAGGGCGACAGGCTTCATTGGCATGTCCCGTTCGTTAGCTTCATCGTGCTGTCGTCTTGCAACGCCACAAGGCCGTTGCCGTAAAGCTCAGCGATCACAGCCATTGTTTGCTCTTCGTTCAGGCCGGACGCAGCAAGAACAGCGTCGCCGTTTTCAGCTGTCACTACACAGCCGGCCTCCTCGATCGCGGCGATCATTGCTTCGATTGATGCCGCATCAGCGTCTTGGGCAAAGGTCGGCATGGCGAGCACGATGAAGGGAAGGACAAAACGCATTGCTATACTCGGCCGACAAGCGCTGCCGTGCTCGACAAGGTGACGAACAGCGCGAGTAGCACGAACTGTGTGCCAAAGCCCGATATGATGAACAGCGGCAGGATGCTTACGATCATCTGTCAATTTCCCCGAACACAACGTCCATGGTGCCGATAATTGCAGCCACGTCAGCCAGCTGGTGCTTGGTTGCGACGTGATCCATCGCCTGAAGGTGCAAGAAACCCGGTGCGCGGATTTTGGCGCGGTAGGGTTTGTTGCGGCCATCCGCCACGAGGAACACGCCAAATTCACCTTTGGGTGCTTCGACGCAGGCGTAAACTTCGCCCGCTGGCACGTGGAAGCCTTCGGTATACAGTTTGAAGTGGTGGATCAGGCTTTCCATGTCGGTTTTCATATCGCGGCGGGTCGGTGGGGTCATCTTGCCACGGGCCATGATATCGCCCTGCCCGTCCGGCGCGCGCAGCTTGTCACAGGCTTGGCGGATGATCGACACGGATTGACGCATTTCTTCCATGCGGCACAGGTAACGATCATAACAATCGCCCGATTTACCGACCGGAATATCGAATTCGAATTCGTCGTAGCATTCATAAGGCTGGGCACGGCGCAAATCCCACGCGAGGCCGGACCCACGCGCCATCACGCCAGAGAAACCCCAATCGAGGATGTCTTTTTCAGTCACAATGCCAATGTCGACGTTGCGCTGTTTGAAGATGCGGTTTTCGGTCAGCAATCCGTCGACATCGACCATGAATTTGGTCATGAACTGATCGGCCCAGCTTTCAATATCTTCAAGAAGGCCAGCAGGCAGGTCTTGATGCACACCGCCGGGGCGGAAATAGGCCGCGTGAAGGCGGGCACCGCAGACGCGTTCGTAAAATACCATCAGCTGTTCGCGTTCTTCAAAACCCCAAACAGGCGGGGTCAGCGCGCCAACGTCCATGGCCTGTGTCGTCACGTTCATCAGGTGGTTCAAAACGCGGCCAATTTCGCAGAACAACACGCGGATCAGGGACGCGCGACGCGGCACAACCGTACCTGTCAGCTTTTCAATCGCCAGACACCAAGCATGTTCTTGGTTCATCGGTGAGACATAGTCAAGACGGTCGAAATACGGCAGGTTTTGCAGGTACGTGCGCGATTCCATCAGCTTTTCGGTGCCACGGTGCAGCAGGCCAATGTGCGGGTCGCAACGCTCTACGATTTCACCGTCGAGTTCCAGAACCAGACGCAAAACCCCGTGCGCCGCAGGGTGCTGCGGGCCGAAGTTGATGTTGAAATTGCGGATCTTCTGTTCGCCTGTCAGCGCGTCAGAGGACCCATCGTCGTAGGTGTTCGTGCGGATATCGCCGTCCATCATTTTGCGTCCTCTTTGGCTTTGTCATCACCTGGTAAGATGTATTCGGCACCTTCCCACGGAGACATGAAATCGAATTGGCGGTATTCTTGGACAAGGCTTACGGGTTCGTAAACGACGCGCTTTTGCACTTCGTCGTAGCGAACCTCGGTGTAGCCCGTTGTCGGGAAATCTTTGCGCAATGGGTAGCCGCGGAAACCATAGTCGGTGAGGATGCGGCGCAGGTCTGGGTGGCCCTTAAAGATGATGCCAAACATGTCGAACACTTCGCGTTCAAACCAGTTAGCGCTTGGATGCACATCCATAATCGAATGCACCATTTCGTCTTCGCGGATTTTCAGGCGCAAACGGATGCGGTGGTTCTGATACATCGACAAGAAGTGGTAGACGACATCAAAGCGCTTGTCGCGACCGGGGTAATCCACCGCCGTGATATCAACCAAGGACGAAAACTTGCACGCGCTGTCAGTTTTCAAGAATTCAACCAGACCGCTGATGTTGGACGGCGCGACGTTCACCGTCAGCTCCCCGCCCGTCACGTCATAAGACAGCACGCAATCGGGGCGTTTCATTTCGATATGTTGGCCGAGTTCGTTGAGAGCTTCAGACATTTTTTACCTTTAATCCTTTGACGTCGTTTGCGTGCATAGGTTCTCGAAATTCTTTTCTGGGAAGCTTCCTTCGCCATATCGCGCAGCATCTAATTTAAATGGTCGAAAATCACCATAACCGGAAAACTCAATTGCATGCGTCCTAGATGCCATACCTCCCGCCAAACAATCACACCAGTCATCTGATCTATCGGACGTTCCAGAACAGCGTTCATAGATGGTCGTGCGATAAGCGTTCTTACCTGCAAAGCCGGTCACCAAAAGAACCGTGACTGAAATTACCAAGATGAGACCAAGTCCGAATGAGGTGATCAATATTCCTTTCTTACTCATGTATCGTGTGCCAGCAAATACCTACCTTACAATCGTTCCAGTACGGCGCATTTTACGCTGCAACTGAAGGATGCCATACAGCAGGGCTTCTGCTGTTGGGGGGCAACCGGGGACGTAGATGTCGACGGGGACGATGCGGTCACAGCCGCGCACCACGGAATAGGAATAGTGGTAATAGCCGCCGCCGTTCGCACAGCTGCCCATTGAAATAACGTAGCGCGGTTCTGGCATCTGGTCATAAACCTTGCGCAAAGCGGGTGCCATTTTATTGGTCAGCGTTCCGGCCACGATCATCACGTCGGACTGGCGCGGGGATGCACGGGGCGCGATGCCGAAGCGTTCAGCATCATAGCGCGGCATGGAGGTGTGCATCATCTCAACGGCGCAACAGGCCAGACCGAAAGTCATCCAGTGCAGCGATCCTGTGCGTGCCCAGTTGATCAGATCAGCCGACGACGCCACGAGGAACCCGCGGTCCGTCAGTTCTTTGTTCAAATCTTGCGTTGCGACGTCACGGTCAAAGCCTGCGTCGTTCAGTCCGGTCGCTACTCCCATTCGAGCGCTCCTTTTTTCCACTCGTATGCGAACCCGATGGTCAGCACGCCGAGGAAGATCATCATCGACCAAAAGGCCGTCATCGAAATATCACCAAAGGCCACGGCCCACGGGAACAAGAACGCAATCTCAAGGTCGAAGATAATGAACAGGATCGACACGAGATAGAACCGCACATCGAATTTCATCCGCGCATCATCAAAGGCGTTAAATCCGCATTCATACGCCGATACTTTTTCAGGGTCGGGATTGCGCACGGCCAGAACCACCGCTGCAAGGATCAACACGATCCCCAGCACGATGGCCAAACCTAGAAAAATCACGATTGGCAGGTATTCCCTCAGCATCTCGTCCACGAGGCGTCTCCCGTATTTTGCGGGTGCACAGTGGCACACCCTTAGGCTACTTTCGCGTTTACCGCCATGCACCCAAAGGGTCAACGGGCCAAGGCGCTAGATCGAGGGGCGAATTGACGCGAATTAGCGGTTTTTGTTTGTCTCGGTACCACGTGCATTGGTCCACGTCAGAATATCGCGGCGATTCCCTGTGTTCGTGATCTTAGTCTTGCGGCGTTTCGGCGTCGTCTTCATCGACAGAATATTTACGGTAGCGGTGGCGATAAATCAGGTTCGGGCGATCCCCATCGATCAGATAAAACAGAATGCCGACGTTGATCAGGACTTCGGCCAAGGTGATCAGGCTGCCATCCCCGCCCAGACCACGTATCAACGCATAAACCGTCAAAGCCGCTGAAATCATGGCCATAATCACAGCCCAAGGCACCCGAAATGCCAGCCCAAGCCCCGTCAGGATCGGCCAGATAGAATTGAGGACCGCGACACCAACGGACGCACCAAAATTCAGCGTCAGATAAAATTTAAGAATGCCGATCCCGATAAAATAGATCACGGCGCCCCACAGGATCAGGCCCAGCGTGCCTTGGGGCAAACTGTGGGCTTGCGCACGGGTGACGTGTTCCCACGGGATGCCCGAATAAAAATCACTGCGGTTCGACTTGGACATAAAGAGAGGCCTTTGGGACAAACGTTAGGAAACGGTTACATCAAGAAACTGCGCCGAGTGTAAGGGCAATCAAGTGCGCCGCGACAATGCGCGCGCTGATCAGATGTCTACCTCATGTAATCGCCAAGAAACTTCAGATAAATCGTGCGTTCAGCCGTGCGTCGCATGCGGCATCCAGACCCTGCGATCTGGCGCATCGAACCGCTGCCCCACATTGCATATTCCAATGTACAATCCGCATCCCGCAAAGCAATCCAAGCCCGCTGCGCTGTTCGCAAACTGTCCGCGCGGTTGGCGAACTGTGGGAAATGCTCAACCTCTTGCGCGTCCACCCTGCGCATTCCGTCCATGGTCGATGCGTATTCCGCGTTCAACAAACGGTCCCACGCCTCGCGCTCTGCCATGAAGCAAAACATCATCCCGACAGTGGTTTGGTTGCGGCTTTCTGCGTCCATACAGGCCCGCGCGGCGACGCCGATGCAGGCTTGTGCGGCACTCTCGTCCTCCGCTTCGTCAAGACAGGGCGCGACCGTGTCCATGTAGGGCATCAATTCCTGAACAGAAGGCTGCAACTCTGCCAAAGATGCTGATGGTATCAGGGCCAATAAAATCAACGCGCGGATCAATAGGAATACTCCTTCAGAAACAAAGTTTGCTGGGCTGTCAGGCGCAGCATGCAATCCGCAAACGCGGGCCCTGCTCCCGTGCCGCCGCTCCATTGGGCGGCTTCCCACTGGCATGCGGCGTCGCGATATTGGATCCAAAGACGTTGCATGGTGCGCATGTTGTCCACGACATCAGGGATTTGACTGTTAAACGCCGCGTTATCTTCGGCAAGTTCAGGCTGTTGTTCCAAAAGTGTGCCGTACACCGCGTTCAATCGGCCGTCCCAATCTCCCCATTCCGCGCCATAACAATAGCTCAGCCCCGGGGTAGACTGGCCCGCGTCCGTGCGCGTGCAGGCCTGCGCCCCCTGCCCGATACAATATGTGCGATCCTGAAGGGTTTCGGCATTCTCTAGGCACATCGCCAACACCGCAGGATCATAATCAATATCCTGCGCAAGTGCGGGCGCGGCCAACATCCAGATGGTGGCAACGCTGACGGTTGGCACACTGGCCCTGATTGACACCGCGCAACGCGATACAAA
>JABBAI010000092.1 GCA_018608045.1 Octadecabacter sp.
CGCTTTAATCAGCTTAGGTCAATCCATGAGGCCCCGTCTCGTGATGACCGCTGGCAGGCATCCACAAAGCGCACGCCATCAAGACCGTCTTGGACACCCAGCGTCACACCAGATCTATCTTTGGAAATTATAGCTTCCGCTGCCTCACGGTACAGCGTCGCGAACGCTTCTAGATAGCCTTCTGGATGACCCGCAGGAATGCGCGTCACGGCGGCTGCCGCACCATTCTCCGCACCTCCGCCACGTGTTATCATCTGCGGGGATTTCCCAAGTTCTGTAAAGATCACAATGTTGGGGTTTTCTTGCGCCCAGCGCAGCGATCCTATGGTGCCATAAACTGCCAAGGTCAGGTTGTTCTCATTGCCGATGGCCACTTGGCTCGCCCAAATGTGACCTTTCGCGCCGCTCTCAAGGTGCAGCGTTATACGGGCATCATCATCCACAGTCCGGCCTGCAACGTGCGAACTCAGCGTCGCGCTCAACGACGTGGCGCACTGGCCTGTGACGAAGCACGCAAGGTTGAAGGCATGGGTGCCAATATCGCCAATCGCCCCGCCGCCAGATTGCGCAGCATCCATGCGCCATTTGGCCTGTTTGTTGTCGTCTAACGGAACGTCGCTTAGCCAGTCTTGAAGATAGTTCGCCTCAACAATCCTGATGTCCCCCAATGCACCTTCGGCGACCATCTGGCGGGCCTGCCGGATCATCGGATAGCCTGTGTAATTATGGGTAAGGAAGAATTGCCCCTTTGAAGCCTCGGCGGCGGCTACAAGGCTTTGCGCCTGCGCCAGTGTTGCCGTCATTGGTTTGTCACAAATGACAGAGATGTCGAGCGCCAGAAACGCTTCTGCAATTGGGCCATGCAGGTGATTGGGCGTGACGATGGACACTGCATCAATCCCGTCAGAACGCGCAGCTTCTGCTTTCGCCATTTCGCGGAAATCCGCGTAGGAGCGATGTGCCTCAATCCCCAGGTCACGCGCCGAGGCATGGGCCCGCGCAGAATCAGATGAAAACGCCCCCGCAACCAGATCAAAGCGACCGTCAAGCCGGGCGGCCATGCGGTGGACGCCGCCAATAAACGCGCCATGCCCGCCACCGACCATTCCAAGCTTGAGAGGCGCCATTCTAGAACCCCATCATCTTACGCAAAGCCGCCGGATCGGATTTGCCGCCCGCAAAATCATCAAACGCACGTTCTGTCTGGCGGATCAGGTGATCTGCGATGAACGGCGCACCTTCCGCTGCACCCTGTTCAGGGTGTTTCAGACAGCATTCCCATTCTAACACCGCCCAACCGTCAAACCCGTATTGGGTGAGCTTCGAGAAGATGCCCTTGAAATCGACCTGCCCATCCCCGAGTGACCGAAAGCGCCCAGCGCGGTCTGTCCAATCAGCGTAACCGGAATAGACGCCCTGACGACCCGTCGGATTGAATTCGGCGTCTTTGACGTGAAAGGCGCTGATGTGGTCATGGTAGATATCAATAAACGCGAGGTAATCCATCTGCTGCAACAGGAAGTGCGAGGGGTCGTAAGTAATCTTGCAGCGCGGATGATTATCCAAGGCCTCAAGGAAACGCTCGAATGTCGTGCCGTCAAACACGTCTTCCCCGGGGTGAATTTCGAACCCGAAGTCCACACCTGAATCGTCATAAGCATCCAAAATCGGTTTCCAACGACGCGCCAATTCGCCAAATGCTTCGTCAATCAAACCCGCAGGGCGCTGTGGCCATGGATACAGATACGGAAACGCGAGAGATCCGGTGAAACCCACGGCCCCCGCCAGCCCGAGGTTTTTGGACGCCCGGGCAACCTTGGTGACCTGATCGACCGCCCAGGCCTGACGCGCGTCAGGTTTGCCATGCAAGTGTTCGGGCGCGAAGGCATCAAAGGCAGTGTCATAGGCCGGATGCACCGCAACAAGCTGGCTTTGCAAATGGCACGACAATTCGGTGATGGTCACGCCGTGCTGCGCGCAGGTTTCGATGATCTCGTCGCAATAGTCCTGACTTGACGCAGCCTTGTCCAAATCAAAGACACGCGCATCCCAAGATGGGATTTGCACGCCCTTATAGCCAAGGCCCGCAGCCCATTGCACAATCGCTGGCAAAGAATTGAACGGCGCCTCATCCCCCAGAAACTGGGCAAGAAAGAGCGCGGGGCCTTTGATTGAAGTGGTCATCGTATTCTCCGTAATTTGCAATCACGCCAAAAGGGCGCGTGCCGCGTCAGGGCCCAGAACATCGGGCTTGCTGCACGTGGTTGTCATTGTCATGACCGTTCCGGTTTCACCTGCTTCAAGGATCGCTGTCATGACTTCGACCACATGGGTTGCAAATTCATCGTTGCATCGATGCGGGCGACCCTCTGCAATGGCCAAAGCCATATCTGCCAAAGCTGCGCCGCGATAATTGGCTTGGGTTTCTTCAAAGTTGGGAACGCTGAAAGGGTGGTCCCATGATTTCTCAACCGGATCGCCGCTGCGCTCGGTTACGGTCAGGATGCCGCCAAAGAAGTTCGGGTCAGGCACGTCCATCGTGCCCTCGGACCCGTAAAGCTCCATAATCGGATGATTGCTGGCCCAGACGTCCCAGCTTGCCAATAGAGTAATGATCGCGCCGCTTTCAAATGACAAAACGGAATGGATCGTGGTCGGGGTTTCAACCGGAACGGTTTCGCCATTGCGCGGGCCGTTTTGGATAGTGCGGGTGTCGCTGGCCATTCCCGTAAAGCTCGTGACTTTTTGAACCGGCCCAAGCAGTTGCACCAGATTGCAGATGTAATACGGCCCCAGATCAAGGATCGGCCCGCCGCCCTTTTGAAAGAAGAAATCAGGATTAGGATGCCAATCTTCCATACCGCTGGACATCACGACCGCCGTGCCTGATGTGACTTTGCCGATCGCGCCCGCATCAATAAGGTTGCGCGCCAACTGGTGACTGCCGCCCATGAAAGTATCAGGGGCCGATCCGATGCGGACGCCCTCCGCTTTGGCGATGTCGCCCAGTTCCTGCGCTTCGGCAAGGCTGAGGACAAAGGGCTTTTCCGAATAAACATGCTTGCCCGCCTTAAGGATCGCGCGCGAAACATCGACATGTGCTGCAGGGATCGTAAGGTTGATGACAAGATCAACATCCGCCGCAGCCAGAAGATCGTCAACGGTCTGCGCCCGCACATCAAATTCGGCCGCCCGCGCGCGCGCGTTGTCCATATTGATATCAGCCACCGCGACGATGTCGTAGCCTTTGAACATCGACGCCAGTTGCAGATAAGCCGTTGAAATGTTGCCGCACCCGATGATGCCAACGCGTAAATCTTTAGTCATGGGTGGCCTCCCACAAGGTTTTGAACGCGGCGGCGGATCGGGTCGAATAGCCGATTGGATCACTTGGCTTGTCATGCTCCAGCGCATAGATAAGATCGTTTGACGCAGTACGGCAGGCTTGCAAAAGGACATCCCAGTCCATGGTGCCTGCCCCGAGGTCGCACCAACCGTCCTCATCCATGTTCGTGCCAGCGACGGCAATATCTTTGACGTGGATCGCTGAAAGGCGGCCCGCATAACGCTGGATGTATTCGATCGGGTCACGACCGCCGCGCACGATCCATGCAAGGTCTGCCTCCCAGACGATATCGGGGGCGGCATCAAGCAAGACATCCATTGGTGTGGTGCCGTCTGCCAATGCCACGAATTCGAAA
This sequence comes from Octadecabacter sp., assembly GCA_018608045.1. Taxonomy (GTDB): domain Bacteria; phylum Pseudomonadota; class Alphaproteobacteria; order Rhodobacterales; family Rhodobacteraceae; genus Octadecabacter. The sequence goes on from JABBAI010000092.1 coordinate 3,702, forward strand.
TCGTGGTTATGCCAGCCGAACGTGATGCCACGTTCCGCGTATTTCTGGGCCGCAGCGTTCAGGCGCTGCCCAAGGGCGGCCCAACCGTCCGCCGTGTCGGGGCGGTCTTTTTCTTCGAGGTAGGGCGCGAAAAGGCGTTTGATCCCAAGCGTCTGCACGATCCCCATCGTGGCGTCAAAATCGCCCTCAATGTCATCCAATCCCATGTGCCCTGATGCCATAGTGATCCCATTGGCGTCCATCGCCGCGCGGTACCCCGCCACGTCCCCGTAAACGCCGCCATACCCTTCGACCTGAGTAATACCAAGGGACGGCAATTGCGCCAGAAGGTCGATCTGGTCTGCGCAATCGCGCATCGAATAAAGTTGGAGAGCTACTGTCATGTGTCTACTTTCGAAAGTTAGAGACGGATTTCTGTGGTCATGTCGAACAGATGCAGCCGCGCCGCATCAAACCCGATTGTGAGGGTGTCGCCGGATTTCAAACCTGATTGGCCTTCCGTGCGCACGCGCACGGATTGGCCCGCAAAATTGACCCAGACAAGCGTGTCAGATCCCATCGGTTCAACGATATCAACCTCAGCCGGGCCACAGAACGTCGCGCCTTTGGCCTGGTCGCCAGTCACGATATGTTCGGGGCGAATGCCGAGCCATGCCGCCACATCACCCCGTGTCTGTGTCGCGAATTCGTAGCCCTGTACATCAACGTCGAAACCGTCGCACGAGAACGCTGTTTCCGACAATTGGCCCGTAAAAAGGTTCATCGCGGGGGAGCCGATAAAATCAGCGACGTATTTGTTGCACGGCTTCGTGTAGATCACTTCGGGCGTGTCGAGCTGTTCGATCATACCGTTTTTCATGATGGAAATGCGGTCGGCCAATGTCATCGCTTCGACCTGATCGTGGGTCACATAGATCATGGTGTTCTTGAGCTTCTTGTGCAGCCTCTTCAATTCAACCCGAAGGTCTGTGCGCAGCTTCGCATCAAGGTTGGACAAAGGTTCATCAAACAAGAACACATCGACATCCCGCACAAGGGCACGCCCAATGGCGACACGCTGTCGTTGTCCACCCGACAACGCGCCAGGTTTGCGATCAAGCAAAGATTCTATCTGAAGCACTTTGGCCGCCTGATCGACGCGGCGCGCAATTTCGGCCTTGGGGGTCTTTGCATTCTTAAGACCGAACGACAGGTTTCCACGCACGGTCATCTGCGGGTAAAGCGCGTAGGATTGAAACACCATGCCGATGCCGCGATCCGACGGTTCAGCCCAAGTGACGTTTTCACCCTTGATGAAGATTTGCCCGTCAGACACATCGAGCAACCCAGCGATACAATTCAGCAGAGTGGATTTCCCGCAACCGGATGACCCCAGCAGCACAAGGAATTCGCCCTCCGCGATGTCGAGGTTTAGTTGCTTGAGAACTTTTACTACCCCGAAGTTCAGATCCAGATCTTTAATTTCTACAGAATTTTCCATGAGTAATTCAGCCTTTGACTGCGCCGGCGGCAATGCCGCGGACAAAGAGTTTGCCAGAGGCAAAATAGATGACGAGGGGGACGAGACCTGTGAGCAAGGTCGCCGCCATATTGACGTTGTATTCTTTGACGCCTTGGACCGAATTCACGATATTATTAAGCTGCACGGTCATCGGATAGGTCGCCGGTTTGGTGTAAATCACGCCGAACAGAAAATCGTTCCAGATGCCTGTAACTTGCAAAATGATCGCAACCACAAAGATCGGCAGCGCCATGGGCACCATGATCTGGAAATAGATCTGCCAGAACCCTGCCCCATCAACGCGCGCGGCCTTGAACAGTTCTTCAGGGATGGACGCGAAATAGTTGCGGAACAACAGCGTCAAAATCGGCATCCCGAAGACCGTATGCACAAGCACCAGTCCGCCGATGGATCCCATCAAACCGATCTCGCGCAGCATAATCACGATAGGATACAGCATCGTCTGATAAGGAATGAAGGCACCGATAATCAGGATCGTAAAGAACGATTCTGACCCTTTAAATTTCCAGTTCGACAACGCGTAGCCGTTCACGGACGCGATCATGATCGACAGCAAGACCGACGGGATCAAAATGCGCACCGAGTTGCCAAAGCCACGGGACAGGCCGTCACAGTTTATGCCCGTACACGCCTCTGACCAGGCTTTGACCCAAGGCTCGAATGTGATTTCCATCGGTGGGCCGAACACGTTGCCCATGCGGATTTCAGGCATGCCCTTCAATGAGGTGACGATCATCACATAAAGCGGCAGCAGGTAGTACATCGAGACCACGATCAGCGTGCCATAAAGGAAAATGTTGCCGCGCGAGAATGCCCTTTTGGGCTTCGGGCCGCGCGGTCCCTGTGAGGTGTTTTTTGGGATATCAGCCACGTTTCCGGCCTCCGAATTCGAGGTAGGCCCATGGGATCAGGATGATCACAACGGAACACAACATCATGGTTGAGGCGGCAAAGCCCTGGCCCAAGTTCTGGGCGCGGAACATCAATTCAATCACGTACTTCGCTGGCACTTCTGAGCTAAGCCCCGGTCCGCCCCCTGTTTGTGCCACCACCAGATCATAAAGCTTGATGATGCCCGCCGCGATCAACACCAGTGCTGTCACAAACACAGGCCTCATCATCGGGATAATCACCATGACATAGGTTTTGACGGTCCCGATCCCGTCGACCTTGGTGGCCTTCCAGATGTCTTCATCAATGCCGCGCAGACCCGCCAGCATGATGCACATAATCAGGCCTGACCCCTGCCAAATACCCGCAATCAGCAGACCAAACATCACGATGTCAGGGTTGTTCAGCGGGTCGAAATTAAATGTCGTCCAACCCCAATCGCGCACAACGTTTTGCATGCCAAAATCGGGGTTCAAAATCCACTGCCATGCAAGGCCCGTCACAACGAACGACAGCGCAAAGGGATATAAGAAAATGGACCGAAAGACGCCTTCAAACCGGATCTTACGATCAAGACACGCCGCAAGGGTGAAGCCGATGACCAAGGTCAGAACCAACGAACAGATACCATAAATCCCAAGGTTCTTGATCGAAATCATCCAGCGATCAGATGACCAGAGCCGTTCATATTGATCAAGCCCAACCCAGTTCGTTTTGGGCAGCATGCGCGATCCGGTAAAGGAATACGTGATGGTCCAAGCGGTGCCGCCCACAAAAACAACAAGCGCTGTCAGGATCATCGGCACGGTTGCCAACTTTGCCATCCAGTTCTTGAACAGTCGGCTGGGGCGCTTGCCACTGCGGGCGCGAAGGGGCTCCGAGTCCACGGTCATCGTGTCGGCTCCATCTGAATGATCATAAGGGACAATGAATTTTCAATGGCCCGGCGAATATTCCGCCGGGCCACGTCGCAGGGAGTAAGTTAGTCTGCGTTTTCGATGATATCAGCGTAAGCCGCCTGAGCATCTGCTGCGGACATATCGCTGGACCAGAACTGTGCTTGCAGATCTTCGAGTTGCAACTGCGTGTCCTGAGAAAAAGTAATGTCGCTGGATGGCAACACGCCACCGTCTGCAAGGATTTCGAGGCCCTTTTGCATGCAACCGTTTGCTGTGGACATATCGATGTCACCGCGTACTGGCAGTGAACCTTTGGCGAGGTTGAAAGAAACCTGCACTTCAGGTGAAATTAGCAATGCAGCAAGTTCTTTTTGTGCCGCTGTGATTTCAGGATCGTCGTTCACTGGGAAGTAGAACGCATCACCACCTGTGTCGATTACTGGGTTCAGACCAAGACCTGGCAAGCAGGAGTAGTCTTCGCCTTCAACTTGTTCAGCAACAGAGAATTCACCCTGCGCCCAGTCGCCCATGATTTGCGCACCAGCTGCGCCAGTGATCACCATGTTAGTGGCCATATTCCAGTCCTGAACGTTGGATCCGGCTGCCAGATCGCGCGCCGCGACAACCGCTTCGAATGCAGCGGTGTATTCTGGGCCGCGTGCAACGTCAGCGTTTTTGTCGATGTTGACGCCGTTCCAAGCGTCCTGACCGGCAACCGCCAGCGTGATCGCACCAAATGCGATGCTCTGCTGCCAGCCCTGCTGACCCATGGCCAGTGGCAATGTGCCTGCTTCCCGAAGCGCGTCTGCGGATGCAGTGAATTCGTTCCAATCGGTCGGCACGTCAAGGCCTGCGCTTTCATATGCTGCGTGTGACAACCAGATCCACTGTGCGGAGTGGATGTTGACTGGAACACAGTAAATTTTACCGTCCAGCGTACAGGCGTCCAGCAAGGACGACGGGTTCACGATGTTCGCCCAGTCACCCGCTTCGGCAACGTCTGTCAGATCAAGAAGCAAACCAGCTTCGATCAGCTCTTCCGCTTGGCGGCCAT
>JABBAI010000102.1:0-3281 GCA_018608045.1 Octadecabacter sp.
GGGAATGTCCACCGCCGGTTCTGGCGTTGGGTCGGGAACAGATAGGGGTTCAGGCGCCTGTTCCACGTCAACCACTGGCGCGCTTGTTTTGACGGTATCCTGTGCGTCTAATTGCGCAGACCCTATCGCCAAAACGTGTTTAACGCCTTGTTCACGCAGCAATTTTTGCGCACCTTTGATGGTCATCCCATCATCATGGAGAAGTTTTTTAATGCCCGCCAACAGATCTACATCGGCGGGGCGGTAATACCGCCGCCCGCCAGCGCGCTTCACGGGCTTTACTTGCGTGAATTTGCTTTCCCAAAACCGCAGCACATGTGCGGGGGTATCCAACAGATCGGACACTTCGGAAATGGTTCGAAACGCGTCGCGTGACTTGGACATATGGCACTACCCTTTGGGCGTTTAGCCCTTGTTGCCCGCTGCAACGCGGTCTTTCATCAGATGGCTTGGACGAAAGGACAACACACGGCGCGGTGTGATCGGCACTTCTTCGCCCGTCTTGGGATTGCGACCCACACGGGCCGCTTTGTCACGGATACTAAACGTACCAAACGATGAAATCTTAACACTGTCACCACCTGCAAGTGCGTTCGACATTTGCGTCAGAACGCTTTCAACGAGGTCCGCGCTTTCGTTGCGCGACAGGCCTACTTCTTCATGGACGGCGTCCGCCAGATCCATACGTGTCAGTGTCTTATCAGTCATCATGTCCCCCTTAGTTAGCCAACCTTAGGCTGATGCTAAAAAGAGAGTCAATAACAAGGGGTTGTCGGGTGAGGTTTGGGCTTACCAGCGCAACACGACAGCGCCCCATGCAAGGCCACCGCCGATCGCCTCAGCGACCAGAAGATCACCGGGCTTGATTTGGCCGCGCTGCACGCCGGCTGACAGGGCAAGGGGGATGGATGCGGCGGATGTGTTGCCGTGGTCCTGAACCGTGACGACGACTTTATCCATGCTCACGCCGAGCTTTTTGGCAGTGCCTTGGATGATGCGGATGTTGGCCTGATGGGGGACGATCCAATCGACGTCTTCGTGGGTTTTCCCCGCCTTGAGCAAAGCAGCATCCGCAGTTGATGCCAGTTTTTCAACGGCTTGGCGGAACAGTGCATTGCCTTGCATCTTGATGAAACCGGTCTGACCACTGATCATGCCGCCATCCACATAAAGCATGTCGCGGTACCGGCCGTCCGAATTTAGATCAACGCCAAGGATGCCACGATCCGCGTCGGTGTCTTGACCTTCAAGGATCACAGCGCCCGCGCCGTCACCAAACAAAACGCAAGTTCCACGGTCGGTCATATCAAGGATGCGAGAAAACGTTTCAGCCCCGATGACAAGCACGCGGTTGGCTTGCCCCGACATAATCATGCCGTTTGCATTGGCCAGCGCAAAGACGAATCCGGCGCAAACGGCCTGCACATCAAAGGCAAAACCGCGTTCCATGCCCAGCTTTTCTTGGATCATGGTGGCTGCGGACGGGAAGGTCATGTCTGGCGTCGACGTCGCGACGATCACCGCATCAATGTCGTTGGCCGACAGCCCCGCCATATCAAGGGCGGCCTGCGCGGCCTTCGTGCCAAGGTCGGATGTGAATTCGTCAGGGGCGGCAAAGTGGCGACATTCGATACCGGAGCGCGTTTTGATCCACTCGTCCGTTGTGTCCAGCGTCGCTTCGAATTCTGAATTGGGAACGATACGGTCGGGGAGGTAGTGGCCGACGCCACGAACAATTGCGCGGAGTGTCATGGGTTGGTCTTGTCCTTTGCAACGTCTCTGTCCGTTTCAACATCTTGGGCAAGCACGGCGGCTGATGCAACCCGCGCGGCCAGCTTGTCGCTGAAACCGGATCGGCCCAACTGCGCGGCCAAGACCAACGCGGCCTCAACGCCTGTGGCGTCGGCACTGCCGTGGCTTTTGATGACGGTGCCATTCAGGCCAAGGAACACGCCCCCGTTGACGCGGCGGGGGTCGATCTTCTTTTTCAAACGGCCCAGTGATGTGGCGGCCAAAAGGGCAGCGATGCGCGAAAAGGGCGTCGCCTTAAACGCGGCGCGCAATGATTCTGAGATAAAGTTCGCTGTGCCTTCGCCGGTTTTGAGCGCAACATTGCCGGTGAAACCGTCCGTGACAATGACATCGACGCGCGCGGACGGCAAATCCCCGCCTTCAACGAATCCCACATACTCGAAATCGCCGCGTGGTGCTGCTTTTGCGATCATGTCGTGGGCGACTTTGAGTTCGGCGCGGCCTTTGTGTTCCTCAACCCCGACATTGAGCAATCCAACGCGTGGAGATGCGATTCCCAAACCGTTGCGTGCATAAGACGCGCCCATCAGGGCATAGGTCAAAAGGTCTTCTTCGTCGGCGCGAATATCTGCGCCAGCGTCCAGCATCACGTTGAAACCAGCTTTGTTGCGTGAAGGCCAAAGGCAGGCGATGGCGGGGCGGTTTACGCCCTCTGCCTTGCGCAGGCGGATCATGGACACCGCCATCAACGCGCCTGTGTTGCCACACGATACACAAACAGACGCATCCTTTGCGCGCACGGATTCGATGGCTGACCACATGGACGTCGATTTACCGTGGCGCATCACATGGGACGGCTTGTCGGACATGGACACAACGTCAGGCGCATCGACGATCGTTACCGAATTGGTAATTTTACGCTTTTCAATCAGGGGTTTAAGATGTTCTCCCGGTCCGTGCAACAAGACCTGCACACCAGAATTTTTGGCAATGAAACGCGCAAGACCCGCGACAATTGGCGCGGGTCCTTCGTCGCCGCCCATGGCGTCGACAGATAATACAAGCGGTGTAGCAGATTGATCGGACGTGGACATAAAGACCCCCTACGAACGACCCTAAAGCTTAGGCTGCGTCGTCGTCCAGATCGATTTCGTTCGCCTGTGCAACCACTTCGCGGTCCGCGTAGTTTCCGCAGGACGGGCAAACGTGATGTGGGCGCTTCAATTCACCACACGATGTGCACTCGTTCGGGTTCGCACCCGTAAGAGCATGGTGGGACCGACGGTTGTTCCGGCGGGATTTGGAAATTTTATTCTGTGGGACAGCCATTGTGACAACCTCGGAGTGTGGATCCATTTATCAAAAGCGGGACCGCGTGAATTTCGGGCTCTGGTAGAGCGTTCGTCGGGCTTTAGGACATATCCGTCAGCCTGTCGAGACGTCTTGTTAGAGTTGGCGCGAACATAGTGGCAATTGCCACATGTGCAACCCTTTTTGGGACGGGGCGGAAATCCCTTTAGGACAGGGCG
>JABBAI010000102.1:3381-8037 GCA_018608045.1 Octadecabacter sp.
GGGCGGAAATCCCTTTAGGACAGGGCGCTAGTCTGTGTCATCGCCCTTGTTTTCAAGGCCTGCACGAAGTGCCGCGAGGCCGGCGAAGGGGCGGGCATCTTCATCCGTCATGACCGCTTTTCCAGGCTCCGTGACGCCAACAACAGTCGCCTCGACCCCGTCTTTGCGCGGGTAGGCGGGCAATGATAGCGCAAGGGCCTCAATTATCACCTCAATCAGATCAAGAGTATCGGGCAGCGGATCATCCGTGTCCTCAGATTCGATTTCGACTTCTTCGCCCTCGGATGTGTCCCATTCGGATAGGTAAGTGCGCTTGATGTCTTCGTCGATGCGCGTGGTTACGGGATCAAGCGTGACAACGCAGGCTTGGGACACTGTGGCGCCAAAGGTTGCTTCAATCCGCCAGTCGCGCCGTCCTGTTGGGATGAGAGCGCCGTCGAACTTCAATTTCTTCACTTGTAACACATCAAGTGCTGCGGCGATGGCTTTGCGACCGTCGCTGTCTGGTTCAATCGTGAAATGCGCGCGCTTGCGGTTGTTGAGGTCTGCAAGGCGGATCGGATGGGTCGGCAGGTCTGGCATGTGCGGGCACCCTTGAATAACGTCTGCGAATGGCTGTAAATGCGTTAAAGCCGTCACGCAATAAGGCATAGTATGATGTTGGGGAAACGTATGACACTTACAGGTCGCACAGCACGTGCTATTTTGGCAGGGTGTGTGTTGCTGATGGCGGTCGGTTGCACGACCCTTTATCGCAATCACGGTTATGCCCCCACAGATGATCAGCTGGCCGAAGTGCTGGTGGGTGTTGATACGCGCGGCACTGTTGCTGACATCATCGGGCCACCAACAGCGGGTGGCGTGGAGAATGGCGGTGGGTTCTTTTACGTCCAAAGCCGTTTCCGCCTGTATGGCCCGCTTGAGCCAAAAGAGATTGATCGCGAAGTTGTGGCGATCCGGTTTGATGGCGAAGGTGTCGTGGCCAACGTAGAACGGTTCGGTCTTGAAAACGGCAATGTGGTCGCGTTGTCGCGCCGTGTGACCGAAGACAACATTGCCGACACAACATTCATTCGCCAACTGTTCGGATCTATTGGCACGTTCAACGCCGGTGATTTTCTGGGCGACGGGTGAGGGGCCTAGCCCAGTCATTTGAGGCCTGATTTGATGGCCAAAGATCATTCAGTGCGTCCTCATGCCCTTCGCCGCGGCGGATATGTTGCGCGGTTTGCGCAAAGCCCTGCCGACAGCGACGCCGCCGCAGCGCTTCGGCATTTGTGTTTTGTTGAAGCCGCTGGGCGCCCTGCACTTAAGGGCGGTCTAGAAACCGATCAGTTTGACGCCCTTTGTGATCACGTGTTGGTTGAAGATGCAGCTGGTAAAATTGTTTGTTGTTTTCGTGTTTTGCCGTTCGGGTCTGGCGCAGAAATCCACACGAGCTATTCCGCGCAATATTATGATTTAGAATGCCTTTCTGCCTATGGTGATCCGCTGGTGGAACTTGGTCGGTTCTGTGTGCATCCCGATGTTCAAGACGCTGATGTTCTGCGTATTGCCTGGGGCATGTTGGCGGCGATTGTGGATGCACGCGGGGCCGGCATGTTGTTTGGGTGTGCATCGTTTGAGGGCACGGACCCTACGCCATACGGGCAGGCCTTGGACCTATTGGCGGCGCGCCATCTTACGCCTTTTGATTGGATGCCCCGTATAAAATCGCCCGATGTTGTGCCGTTTGCGCGCACAGCAACGCCTGTTGAGGATCACCGCGCGGCCCTTGCGCAAGTCCCATCGCTGTTGAAAACCTACCTGACCATGGGGGGCTGGGTTAGCGACCATGCCGTGATTGATGCCCAGATGAACACCTTGCACGTGTTCACGGGGTTGGAAATATCTGCCATTCCTGCCGCGCGGGCCAAAGCATTGCGCACCATCTAAACCCTGTGCGCCCGCAACCCCTTGCACATGGGCGCGCACGAAGTTAGCAGACCCCATGGCACGCGCACCTCTTTTACAACTCACCGATATTGCCCTCACATTTGGGGGCGATCCTGTTTTCGAAGACCTGTCTTTGGTCGTTCAACCGGGCGACCGTGTCGCATTGGTGGGGCGCAACGGATCGGGAAAATCCACTTTGCTAAAGGTGATGGCTGGACTGGTTGAGGTCGATAAGGGCGGTGTCACTGTCGCACCCGGCATGTCCGTGGGCTACATGGAACAAGACCCGACCATGGAAGGGTTCGCCACGCTTGGCGATTATGCCTCCAGCGATATGGATGCGTCCGATATGTGGCGGGTCGAATCTGTAGCCGAAGGCCTGAAATTTGATCCTGACCGCGATGTGAATGTTGCATCCGGCGGTGAACGTCGTCGCGCCGCACTCGCTAAACTGATGGCCGAAGCACCGGGGCTGATGCTGCTGGACGAGCCGACGAACCATATGGACATTGAGGCGATCCGCTGGCTGGAAGGCGAATTGTCCCAAACCAAAACTGGATTCGTCCTAATCTCCCACGACCGTGCGTTTTTGAATGCGCTGACCCGTGCAACGCTGTGGATTGATCGCGGCAAAGTGCGCCGTCAGGAACAGGGATTCGCCCATTTTGAAGAATGGCGCGACAAGACCTGGGACGACGAAGACATGCAGCGCCACAAGCTGAACCGTAAGATTAAGGAAGAGGCGCGGTGGGCTGTTGAAGGCATTTCCGCACGCCGCACCCGCAACCAAGGGCGCTTGCGCGCGCTCCAAGATTTGCGCGCCGAAAAATCGAGCCAGATCAAACGCCAAGGCACGGCGGCGATGGCGCTGGATGTTGGGCAATCAAGCGGCAAGCGTGTGATCGAAGCCTTCGGTTTGACCAAAGAATTCGAAGACAAAACAATCGTGCGCGGCTTTGACCTGACCGTGAACCGCGGTGATCGCATTGCGTTTGTTGGTCCCAACGGTGTCGGGAAAACAACTCTTATCAAGATGTTGCTGGGTGAACTTGAACCTGATGAAGGGTCGATCAAATCGGGCACCAACCTTAATGTTGCGGTGTTTGATCAGGCGCGCGCGCAGTTGAACCCGCACACTACGCTATGGGACAATCTGACGACGGATCCATCCATGGCCGTGAGCGGAAAGGCTGACCAGATCATGGTGCGCGGCCAGCCCAAACACGTGGTCGGTTACCTCAAGGAATTCCTGTTTGATGAGGCGCAAGTGCGTGCACCTGTGCGGTCCTTGTCGGGTGGTGAAAAGGCGCGACTTTTGTTAGCCCGCCTGATGGCGCGCGAATCCAATGTGTTGGTGTTGGACGAACCGACAAACGATCTGGATATCGAAACGCTTGATCTGTTGCAGGATTTGCTGGGCGAATACCCGGGCACGGTTTTGCTGGTCAGCCACGACCGTGATTTTATTGACCGTGTCGCCACGACGACCATCGCGATGGAAGGCAACGGACGCTGTGTGACCTATGCCGGTGGGTGGACAGATTATCAAAACCAGCGGGCGATAGATGAACCCTTGGCTGTTAAAAAGTCCAAATCAAAGGGCAAGACCGAGGCCGCGACAGAAACGGCGTCCGGAGAGTTGAGCTTCACCGAAAAGCACCGCCTCGAAGAACTCCCCGCCGTGATCGCCCGCCTTGAGGCCGAGATTGCAAAGCTGGGCGAACTTATGGCCGATCCCGCGTTGTTCACCGACCATCCTGTGAAGTTCCAAAAGGCGACGGATGCGTTGTTGGATCGTCAATCTAAGCTGGATGCTGCGGAAGAGGAATGGATCATGCTTGAGGAAAAAGCAGCGAACTAACCCTTTTCGGCGTGCTTTGCGGCATCCCAAAGCGCATCCATTTCTTCCAGATCACTGTCGGCGGGTGTTTTGCCTTTGGCCGCCAACGCGTCTTCAATCGATTCAAATCGGCGCTGAAACTTGGCGTTGGCCGCCCGAAGCGCGTCTTCGGGATTTACGTTCAGATGACGGGCGAGGTTGGCCATCACGAACAGTAAATCACCAACTTCTTCAGTGACTTGCGTTTGGGTCAACGTATCGCGGGCCTCAATGACTTCGGCGGCTTCTTCGGCGATTTTGTCGATGACATGGCCCACATCAGGCCAATCGAATCCCACACGGGCGGCGCGCTTTTGCAGCTTTAGGGCGCGCAGCAGGGCGGGCAGGCCAATGGCGACACCGCCCAAGGTGCGGCCTTCATCGCGGCCTGCGCGTTCCGCCGCCTTGATCGTTTCCCAGTCTGCGGATTGTTGATCGCTGGATTTATCGCGGCTTTCGTCCCCGAACACGTGGGGGTGGCGGGCGACCATCTTGTCGCTCATGGTCTTGGCCACGTCGCTGAAATTGAAATGCCCCGCATCATCGGCCATTTGCGCGTGAAATACCGATTGAAAAAGCAAATCCCCAAGCTCGCCGCGCAGATCATCCATATCCCCACGTTCAATCGCGTCGGCGACCTCATACGCTTCTTCAATCGTGTAGGGGGCGATGGTTGCGAAGGTTTGCTCAATATCCCACGGGCATCCTGTCTGCGGGTCGCGCAAGGCCGCCATAATCGCCAATAGACGGTCCATTTGGCGGGCAGGGTCGGAGGTGTGGATCAGATTATCAGTCATGCCCAAGGGCTAACAAGGCATGGCGAGGGCCACAACGAAAAAGGC
>JABBAI010000038.1 GCA_018608045.1 Octadecabacter sp.
ATCACGCCCAGCGCCGGTACCCAATTGCAGTGCCAATGCGATGATTGTCGTCGCGTCGTGATCTGGCTTGGCCAACCCGACCCCGGCATTGATGGTGTGCGGTATTACCAAACAACCCCGTCTCGCGTGTCCTTTGACACCGGCCCTCTTGCGGCGTGTCCGACAGCGGATTTGTTCCGATCAATGCCAAACGGATCACCCGTTCGGGGGCACGGCGAAACAGTTCAAGCGCGATAGCGCCGCCCATGCCATGTCCACACAACGCAAATTTTGCGGGTAACGACGACAGCAAACCTGATGCAATTTCCTCAATCCGGTCGCCCGCGCACACGGGCGCAATCGTCACAGGGCGTTCATAACTGAGCACAGTCAACTGGGTGGCCCAGACGCGCGCATCGCACATCATACCTGGCAAAAGGACGAGAGGTTCTGCCATGACTGCCCTTGCATTGCTTGAAATTGAAGTTGCCACGGTTGTTCATGGCAGCGCAGCAGACGCGAGGGCAATCTGGCCATTGCCAACAATCTAAAGCCGCTTGATCCAATCAATGATCCGCGCCGCCAATGGTGCAGTCTGGGCGGGGCTAAAGACATCGCCTGCCATGACGTGGCTCATTCTGTCATCCGTAGGACCTTGCACCAAAATATCCTCAAACACCGCACCACCCCATCGCTCCATCACTGCGCGGGTTTTGGCAGGGCTCACCACTTCGTCGGTTTCACAAACGGCAAAATAGGCTGGCGTCGTAATCCCCTCAATCGGGCTCGCCATTGCCGTACGCACCGCATCTGCCATCGTGAAAACAGCCTGGGTGTCGTATTTTAGCGTCCAGTATTTGGCATGATCGTCTGAAATCTTGTCAAACGTCTGCTCGGACCCCGCAATATAACGCCCCCAAGATTGGACTTTTGGCAATTGGAGTAACGCCTGCGCCCACATGTGCGCCAGCCCGTAATTAGGCGACACATGCACGACCCCTTTGATCGCACTGGTTCCATCAACCTTTTCGGCCAAGGCCGTGGTCAACAAGGTACACCCCGTGGAACACCCCATCACAATGACATCGTCGCCAAAGGCCTGTCCGATTTTGATCGCCTCAGCGACATCTGCGTCCCAGTCGGGCAAACTGGCGCGCCCCATCGCAGCACCGTCCTGCCCGTGCCCTGTCAAACGCGTCATAAACAGGTTCGCACCCAACTCCTTGGCCACGAGATCCGGCAACGGCCAAAGCTCCCCACAAGAGGCCGAGAACCCGTGTACGAAAACCACGGATATAGGTGTTTTGGCGCGCCCTTGCGCCCAGTCGATCCGCTTGGCACAGCCATCACGAATATCACCCACTCGCGCTTCGCTCTGCGCAAGGTGAGCATCCAAAGTTTCCAGATCAAACGACATTCAACGCCTTTCGTGCCAATGGTCGATAGAACACCACCAATAGCACAATCGAGACCGCCAAGATACCAGCCGGCACGAGCGTGATCGCGACATGCAGCGCTTGGGTCGCGGCGACGGGTTGGTCTGCCACGCCCTGCGTGGTTTCCACCCAACCATAGGTCGCAAGAATGGCACCAAGAATAAGCGGGGCAAACGCATTGGCGGCCTTTTGCCCAAACAACCAAATCGCCGAAAATGCGCCCTCGATCGCTTCGCCTGACTTGGCGCGCGTGACGTCCATAAGATCAGGATACATGGCCCAAGGGATTTGCTGGTACGATCCGTTCGTCATCCCCGCGAGAACAAACATCCCCGCCACCGCAGTCACATTTACCGACGGCAAAACACCGTACAGCCCAAACAGCAGGCAGATATACAGGCTTAATCCCAACACCAATGCCCCGACTTTTCCCAATCGAGCAGACGCAAAGACCCAACCAGCTTGGCTCAGGATTGATCCGACGGTGAAAGATGCGAACATCAGGCTTAGCACGCTCAAGGCTTTGGCCGCCCCTGACAACGCCGCATCGCCCTGATCCGCAACCAAATAGATCGCCGCAAACGGCAACCCTGCTGTGATCAGCGCAATCGCCAATGTCATCACGCCGTAAAGGACGGCCAACAGCACAAACGCCTTGTTGGCAAAGACCAAAGACAACATGCGCGCGGGGCTTATGCTTGAGGGGGCCATGATCTTGGGTGCCCTGCGCGTGGCAAACACAGACAGCCAGATCGCCCCGATGATCAGCGGGCTAACGGCAATCGCCGCAACAGAATACCCCGACCCTGACGCGATGCCGGGGATCAAAGCACCGCCCACGAGTATACCAACTGAGGCGAACCCCATGCGCCACGCGGTCATGGCAGATCGCTCAGTGGGGTCTTGCGTAATCTCACCTGCCATAGCGCCATATGGAATAGACACCATAGTGAACCCCAAGGTGGCCAGCACGAAAAAGCCCAAGACCCAAGGCAATGCCGCAACACCGATCAAACCTGCGGGCACAGAAAACAGCCCGACCATTCCGATGCTCATGACCACAGCGCCCACGACCATCCACGGGGCGCGCCGCCCCCATCGCGTATGTGTCTTATCGCTAAGATATCCGATCAACGGATCGGTGATCATGTCAAAGACCAACACCGCTGTGGTCGCCATGCCTGCAATTTCAACAGGAACGCCCAGCGCCGAAGTCAGATACGCAAAAACCAACAGCTGTTTGACGACGACAAAGACAACGACGCCCATATCCGCCAGCCCCCAGCCCGCTTTTTGACCCAGTGATAATGCCATGTGGTTCCCTCCCAAGATCCGCAGACGGACCCTACCCACACCCTAAAGATTCCCCCAACCGAAACGTGGGGTCACACATCGCTCCATCTTTGTGTTCTAGATATCCTGAGGAGAGTCCGCAGAACGGGGGGCTAGCCCGCCACAGCCACGTCCACGCGCGACATAACATCGCCAATCGCATCCACGATCAACGGCAGGCAAACATTGTCAGAAAACGAATGATCCGCGCCGTCCACCAACGTCAAACGCATGTCAGGGCTGTCCGCATGGTCCATCAGGCGAAGTGCGGTTTTCGTCGAAACCGAAGTGTCCGCCGTCCCCTGCAAAAACCGCACCGGAAACGGCAAGTGTAGCGGTGTGCGCAGAACCAATCGGTCGCGACCTTCCTCAATCAGGCGTTTGGTGATGATGTAGGGTTCACCATAATCGGAGGGCAACGCGACCTTGCCCGCGGCCTCAAGTTCGGCCTTTTGGGTGTCATCAAATCCAGCCCAGAACCCGTCTTGCGTAAAATCAGGTGCTGCCGCGATGCCGACCAGCCCCGCGATGCGCGCTGGCATGGCTTTGGCGATCTGCAATGAAATCCAGCCGCCCATGGATGATCCGACCAGAACCACTGGCCCCTTGATCATGTCCAAAATAGCGCAGGCATCCTCAAACCAGTCCCCGATGGCGCCGTCTTCAAACGCACCGCTGCTGTGTCCGTGGCCCGAATAATCAAACCGCACAAAGGCATGTCCTGATTGCTTGGCCCAGTCTTCCAGATAGGTGGCCTTGCTGCCCTGCATGTCCGATTTGAACCCGCCGAGGAACACGACAGTGGGGCTGGCCCCGCCAACGCGTTCATACGCCAAGGTCCGGCCTTGGGCTGTTTTCAAATGATGGACCACGGCGATTCCTTTCAACAACTCTGATTTTGGGGACAGTATGACGCCCACTACGACCTGAGAAACAGTTAAAACTCAGCGCGTTATCGAAGCCAGTGTTGACAGACGCCGCTGGCATTGGCATTTGGGCCCCACGATATAACCCGCAACCGGACGCTTCGTAGGCGTCAAACTGACGAGGAGCCCATAGATGGCCCAGCAGATTTCCCTTACATTTCCTGACGGCAACGCCCGCGACTACGATGCAGGTGTAACCCCCGCTGAGGTGGCCGCGTCCATCGCAACATCCCTCGCCAAAAAAGCGATTTCCGCGACTGTGAACGGCGAACACTGGGACATGCAGTGGCCGATCAACGACAGTGCCAGCATCGCCATCAACACCATGAAAGACGAAGCGCCTGCGCTAGAATTGATCCGCCACGATCTTGCGCACATCATGGCGCGCGCGGTGCAGGAAATCTGGCCAGACACACAGGTGACAATCGGCCCCGTGATCAAAGACGGCTGGTATTACGACTTTGATCGCAAAGAGCCGTTCACCCCCGACGATCTGGCCACAATCGAAAAGAAAATGCGCGAGATCATCAACAAGCGCGACACCATCCGCACCGAGGTGTGGGAGCGCGATGTGGCGATCCAGTATTATAAGGACCGCGGCGAGCCCTATAAGGTTGAGCTGATTGATAGCATCCCCGGCAACGAGGACCTGCGCATGTATTGGCATGGCGACTGGCAGGATCTGTGCCGTGGGCCCCATTTGCAAAACACCGGCCAAGTACCCGGCGATTCATGGAAACTGATGTCCATTGCGGGTGCCTATTGGCGTGGCGATTCAGACCGCGCGATGTTGCAACGGATTTACGGTGTGGCGTTCCAGAATAAAGAACAGCTCAAGGCGCATATGAATATGCTTGAAGAGGCCGCCAAGCGTGACCACCGCAAGCTGGGCCGCGAAATGGACCTGTACCACATGCAAGAAGAAGCCCCCGGTCAGGTGTTTTGGCACCCCAACGGCTGGCTGATCTACACCCAGTTGCAGGACTACATGCGCCGCAAACAGCGCGCCGGTGGTTATGTTGAGGTGAACACTCCGCAAGTCGTGGACCGTAAGTTGTGGGAACAATCGGGCCACTGGGAAAAATACCAAGACCATATGTTCATCGTTGAGGTCGACGAAGAGCACGCGCGCGAAAAATCAGTCAACGCGCTCAAACCCATGAACTGCCCCTGCCACGTGCAGATTTTCAATCAAGGTCTGAAATCCTACCGCGACCTGCCCATGCGCATGGCGGAATTCGGGTCCTGCAACCGCTATGAACCGTCTGGTGCGCTGCACGGCATCATGCGCGTGCGCGGATTTACCCAAGATGACGGGCACATCTTCTGTACTGAGGATCAGATCGAAGAAGAAACGCTCACCTACATCGAATTTCTGACGTCGATCTACAAAGACCTCGGATTTGCGGACTTTAAGGTGAAATTTTCTGATCGCCCCGAAAAGCGGTCTGGGTCTGATGACGTGTGGGACAAAGCCGAAACCGCCCTTCTGGCCGCCACGCGCAAAGCGGGGATCGAACCAGAACTGAACCCCGGCGAAGGCGCGTTCTATGGCCCGAAGCTGGAATTCGTTCTGACCGATGCCATTGGCCGCGATTGGCAGTGCGGCACGCACCAAGTGGATTTCGTGCTGCCCGAACGGCTGGACGCAACCTACATCGGCGCGGATGGTGAAAAGCACCGCCCCGTAATGTTGCACCGCGCGACCTTGGGCAGTTTTGAGCGTTTCATCGGCATCCTGATCGAAGAACACGCCGGCAAGCTGCCGTTCTGGCTCGCGCCGCGTCAGGTTGTTGTGGCGTCCATAATCTCGGATGCGGATGAGTATATTCACGAGGTCGTGGCCGCATTGAAAGCCGTGGGCGTGCGCGCCGAGGCCGACATTCGCAACGAAAAGATCAACTACAAAGTACGCGAACATTCGCTAGGTAAAGTCCCAATCATTCTGGCCTGCGGTGCGCGCGAGGTTGAAGAACGCACCGTGTCCGTGCGTCGCCTTGGCGAAAAACAAACGTCTGTAACATCTCTGGACGCGATCTTGGGAGAATTGCAAAAATCGGCCACACCACCCGACCTTTTGTAACATTCCAGCGCTGGAAGGTATTACAGGCCCGTCCCTCAAAAAGGGGCGGTCCTTTGTTTTCAACGACGTAAGAACACCTACGTTCTAACGGGCGATAACGCACACGCGATGCACGGCGCTGTGAATAGCTTGTTAAGACCGCTGCGGCCTAATGTATGGAAGTCGCCAATCACGGCGCACATCTGCAACTGAACAACAGGAATTTACCCATGTCCAAGACAACAATAACTCTCGCTCTCGCAGCATCCGTCGCTACAGCAATCGCTGGTCTGTCCACAGCCGCACACGCACAATTCAACGAAAAGTGTTACGGCATCTCCTTGGCTGGCGAAAACGACTGTGCAGCGGGCCCGGGCACAACATGCACCGGCACATCCACAGTTGATTACCAAGGCAACGCTTGGACATTCGTCCCAGCTGGCACATGTGAAACAACAATGATCGGCGACACAGAGGCCATGGGCACTCTCGAAGCCACAGACATGAACCTGCCAGGCTAATCCGCCCTAAGACGTTTCATGACAATGACGCCCATCCGACCTAGGGTGGGCGTCGGCTATAAGGCCGAAAATTTCAACGACATTATGAATAATGCAGACCCCGTTGGCTGGCTTGAAATCCACGCCGAAAACTACGTGGGGATGGGTGGTCGCCCCTTGGCGCAGTTGCGCGCGTTGTCTGAAAAATTCCCGTTTTCCGTCCACGGCGTCGGCCTGAGCATCGGCGGTGAAGGCCGCCTTGATCGCGATCACCTGTCGCGGCTGAAAACCCTATGTGACTGGCTGAACCCCGCCAGCTTTAGCGAACATCTTGCATGGTCGACCCACGATTCCGCCTTTTTGAACGATCTTTTGCCATTGCCCTACACAGCCGCAACGGTGAAGCGCGTGGCCGATCAAATTGATGAAGTCCAATCAACGCTGGGCCGCCAAATGCTGCTTGAAAACCCGTCGAGCTATTTGGAATTCGCTGAATCTGATATGTCGGAAACTGACTTCCTCGCTGAAATCGCGGCCCGCACGGGCTGTGGGTTGTTGCTGGATGTGAACAACGTCTTTGTGTCGGCTGTGAACCTTGGTTATTCGCCGCAAGGTTATATTGGCGCCTATCCGATTGATCATGTTGGTGAAATTCACCTCGGTGGTCATGACGAGGATGAAGATGAAACAGGGGCACCGCTGTTGATCGACAGCCACGGCGCCGAAGTGGTCGATCCCGTCTGGGCGCTTCTTGATTATACATTGGCAAAATCTGGTCCCAAGCCGTTGTTGATTGAATGGGACACCGACGTGCCAGACTGGGCCGTGCTGGTCGAAGAAATCAAGCGCGCTGACGCCGCATTGTCTGTCGCATGATCACCACGCAAACAGAATTCCGCGCAGCCCTTTTGGACCCTGCCAGCCCATCGCCCGAAGGCGTGCGTAACCCAGACGGGATGCACGCGACCAAGCGGTTCGATGTGTACCGCAACAACGTCGCCGTCAGCCTGACGGACGCATTAGAAACCGCATTTCCGGTCGTTAACAAACTGGTCGGGAACGACTTTTCCTTGCAATGGCAAGTGCTTACCTGCGCGCGCATCCACCCAAATCGCCGGTGATGATGTTTTACGGGGATGAGATGCCCACATTTCTGACCGACTTCGGCCCCACGCAATCCGTCCCTTATTTGGCGGATATTGCGCGGCTCGAACTCGCGCTGCGCCACAGCTATCACGCAGCCGACGCCACCCCCATTTCACCCGATGCGCTGGGCCAGATCGCCCCCGACACCTTGCCCAATGTGACCTTCACGTTTGCTCCATCGGTCCATGTCATTACGTCGAAATTCCCGCTGCACTCAATCTGGTGGGCCAACACGCACGACGGCGATATCGCGAAGGTCGCTCAACCCACCTTCATTACACGGCCGGAATTTGACCCTGCTGTCGACGCACTTACCATTGAACAAGCCGCAGTTTTGACGGCTCTGATGTCAGGTGGAGCCCTTGGCACGGCGCTGCGCCATGGCGGCGCGGGCTTTGATCTTGGCCTGCTGCTTGGCCTTCTTCTTACCCGTAACGCACTGATTTCCATTAAGACTTGAAAGAATATCCCATGATCGCACTTTATGACCGCACCACACATGCGCTGAACGCGTCCGCTGACAGCATCCTCCCCACTCTCGCGCGATTTGTGTT
>JABBAI010000197.1 GCA_018608045.1 Octadecabacter sp.
AACAGCAGGTAAGATATGGTCTTGGCGGTTTTGGGCACGCAGGCCTCCCTTGGTGTGGAACTGTCGAAATCAGCCCCATCAACCATGCACAGTGAAACAATAGGGGCAAGGGCCAAAGGGCCCGCCTTTTCCCCTACCGCTGCCTAATTACGTTTTTTCGCTGATGCGTGGGTGCCGCGTTTGGGCGGCGGGCGCTTGCCCTTTGGCGATGCTTTGGCGCCCATCGGGCCTTTGGGCGTCTCGCGCAGGCCCATCTGATCGCGCACGATGCGCTGCTTTACTTCTTCGACCTTACCGGGCTTCAACGTGCCCAATTGGAACGGCCCGTATGAAATGCGCAACAGACGGTTCACAACCACACCCATGGCTTCCATCAATTTACGGATTTCGCGGTTTTTGCCTTCGCGCAGCCCCATGGTCAGCCACGCGTTCGCCCCCTGCTGGCGGTCAAATTTGACCTCAACACCGGCGTATTTCACGCCGTCGACCTCAATCCCCGCGCGCAGCTCGTCCAGCTTTGCCTCAGACAAGGACCCGTTGATGCGCACTCGGTAACGGCGCAACCATCCGGTGGACGGCAATTCCATCGTGCGCTTCAGCTCTCCATCGTTGGTCAGCAACAGCAACCCCTCAGAGTTGATATCAAGACGCCCCACAGACATCACACGCGGCATGTCATCGGGCAGGGTCTTGAACACCGTGTTGCGTCCCTTTTCGTCACGCTCCGTTGTCACCAACCCTGCGGGCTTGTGATATAGCCAGATGCGTGGCGGTTCGGGTTCCGCCAGCGGTTTGTTGTCCACAACGATGCGGTCGCGCGGCGTGACGTTGAGGGCGGGTGATGTGATGATCTTGCCATTCACCTCGACGCGGCCGGCTTCAATCATGGCCTCTGCACCACGACGGCTGGCCACACCTGAACGGGCGAGAACTTTGGCAATGCGATCGCCAGATGGGGCATCGCTCGATTTTGGGGTCGGTTTATCAGTCATCCCTTGGCCCTAGAACGTCCCGCCGCGCCGTGCAACAGGCTTGACGCCTCTGCCAGACGTCGCCCATCAAAGGGCATGACATTTCGCACCCACATGGACGCCGCTTTGATGCAGGCCCAAGCTGCCGCTGATCGTGGCGAAGTTCCGGTGGGCGCCTTGATCGTGTCCCCTGATGGGGATGTGATTGCCGCGTCGGGAAACCGCACGCGCGAATTGAATGATCCGACAGCCCACGCCGAAATCCTCGTCATTCGTGCGGCGTGCGAAATGTTGGGGCAGGAACGCCTGACAGGGTTTGATCTGTATGTGACGCTGGAACCTTGCCCGATGTGCGCGGCTGCGATCAGCAATGCGCGGCTTGCGCGGCTGTATTACGGCGCGTCCGATCCAAAATCGGGCGGCGTGGCGCAAGGACCGCGCGTCTTTTCCCACGCACAATGCCACCACGCGCCCGAAGTGTATGACGGTTTGTCTGCATCGGCATCAGAAGATTTGCTAAAGTCTTTCTTTGCCCAAAAAAGGGGCGGTTAGACTTTGTACAAAACGGTTAAAACGCCTGAAAGTTTTGTACAAAACCGACTGGTTTGCCCGGATCGGCGTTTCAGACCACCACACGGTTGAAGCCCTGCCAATCCAAGGGTAAAGCGGACCAAAGCAAAGACGGAGACCTGCAATGTCCATCGACACAGACACCGCCCGCCGCGTGGCCAAGCTCGCGCGCATCCAAGTGCCAGAGGCTGATTTGCCGGAATTGGCGAATGAATTCAGTGCGATACTGGGTTTCATTGAACAGTTAAATGAGGTCGATGTGGACGGGATTGAACCGATGACCTCCGTAACGCCGCAGCGCCTGAAACGTCGCACCGACGTGGTCACCGACGGCGATCAGGCCGAAGCCGTGTTGAAAAACGCCCCCGACGCCCGCGAAGGATTCTTCGCCGTTCCAAAGGTGGTTGAATAATGTCCGACCTCAATAAATTAACGATTGCCGAGGCGCGTGATGCCCTGAAAAAGGGCGACATCACGTCCGTTGAATTGACGCAAAGCTGCCTGTCCGAGATCGACAAAGCGGACGCGCTGGGTGCCTTTGTGCACAAAACACCCGACCTCGCGATGGACATGGCAAAGGCCGCCGATGTGCGCAAAGATGGGGGCGACCTCAACGGAATTCCGTTGGGAATCAAAGACTTGTTCTGCACCAAAGGTGTCGCATCCCAAGCTGCGTCAGGCATTCTTGAAGGGTTCAAACCCGAATATGAATCGACAGTGACCAGCCAGCTGTTTGCGGATGGCGCTGTGATGTTGGGCAAGTTGAACATGGATGAATTCGCCATGGGCTCCTCCAACGAGACGTCTGTTTATGGCAACGCTGTTAACCCTTGGAAGCGCGGAAATTCGGTTGCGGAACTGACCCCCGGTGGGTCGTCCGGCGGGTCCGCGTCTGCGGTTGCCGCTGATCTGTGCCTTGGCGCCACGGGCACCGACACGGGTGGATCAATTCGCCAACCTGCGGCTTTCGTTGGTGTTACGGGCATCAAACCGACCTATGGCCGTGTGTCGCGCTGGGGTGTTGTGGCTTTCGCGTCCTCGCTTGATCAGGCGGGCCCGATGACAAAAGACGTGCGCGATGCAGCAATTATGCTGAAATCCATGTCCGGTCACGACCCCAAAGACAGCACGTCTGCCGACCTCGCCGTGCCGGATTTTGAGGCCGCTCTGACAGGTGACATCCGCGGCAAAACCATTGGTATTCCTAAAGAATATCGCATGGATGGTATGCCTGCCGAGATTGCGAAACTGTGGGAAGACGGCACCGCGATGCTAAAAGATGCAGGCGCGAAAATCGTCGACATCACGTTGCCGCATACCAAATACGCGCTGCCTGCGTACTACGTGATTGCACCCGCCGAAGCGTCGTCCAACCTCGCGCGCTATGATGGTGTGCGGTTCGGGCACCGCGCGAAACTCGACGCGGGTGATGGCATCACCGAGATGTATGAAAAGACCCGCGCCGAAGGCTTCGGTAACGAAGTGAAACGCCGCGTGATGATCGGAACTTATGTGTTAAGTGCCGGTTTCTACGACGCTTATTACAACCGCGCCCGCAAAGTGCGCGCGCTGATCAAGCGTGATTTTGAAAACGTCTTCAACGATGGTGTCGACGCGATCTTGACCCCAGCAACCCCGTCGTCTGCCTTTGAGTTAGGGTCGATGAAGGACGCTGATCCTGTTCAAATGTACCTGAACGACGTGTTTACGGTGACAACAAACCTCGCGGGATTGCCAGGGATTGCGGTGCCTGCGGGTGTGGACAAAGACGGTCTTCCCCTTGGTTTGCAGCTGATTGGCCGCCCTTGGGAGGAAGCCGATCTGCTGAATACTGCCTATACACTGGAACGTGCGGCGCAATTTGTAGCAAAACCGAACCGTTGGTGGTAACCGCCGATCAACGCAAATAAAACTGAGTAAGCCCGTGAAAAAGTTCGCAATTCTAACCGTAAGCATTTTGGCGCTGTCTGCCTGTGCCCCACAAGTGCCCGACAGCGGCGAAGGTGTCGGGTTTAACGACTACGCCGAGTACGAACTTGAACGCGCACGCCGCGAAGCTGCATTGCAGGGCACATCCGGTCCGACCATTTCCCAAAACGGCGCGATCGTGCCGCCTTCAGCGGGTGTGTCCACAACAGAACTGGCGGCTGCTGGAATTGATACACAAACCGTTCCAGATGTACCCAACGCGGCGCTTGGGTCTAATCCTGAAATCTCGGACGAGCAGAATTTTGCAGCCGTCGCCAGCCGGGAGAGTATCGAATCCGACGCAGAACGCCGCGAACGTCAAGCGGCGGCCTATCAATTGATCGAAGCAACCGCTTTACCAAACCGCCCAGGCAATGCTGGGCCAAATATCGTGGAATACGCGCTTCAGGCCCCCAACAATCGCGGCGAAGAAGTCTTCACGCGCACAGGTTTGTCTGGCGACAGCCGGTTCCAGCGCAATTGTGCGAAATACCGCACGCCAGATGACGCGCAGCGCGATTTCCTGACACGTGGTGGACCATTGCGCGACCGCCTTGGCATTGACCCAGATGGTGACGGGTTTGCCTGTGGCTGGGATCCGCAAGCGTTTCGCACGATTGCTTCCGGCAATTAATGACACGGTCCCCTAATTTCGGCCCCCGACGGGATGGGGCTGTGCCTGACCTCATTGTTCTCCATTATACTGCGATGCCGGATTGGCGCGCGGCACGTGATTGGCTGTGCAATCCAGACGCCGAAGTCTCAGCGCATTATATCATTTCAGAACAAGGGGATGTCGTGCAATTGGTCGATGAAGATCAACGCGCGTGGCATGCCGGTGCGGGGTCATGGGGTAATATTTCTGACGTCAATTCGCGATCCATCGGGATTGAGATGAACAATGATGGGGCGTCGCCTTTTGCCGCCCCCCTGATGGATGCGGTTGAACGTCTGGTGGCACAAATCTTGGACCGTTGGGCCATTCCAGCGCACCGCGTCATTGCGCATTCGGACCTCGCGCCGGGGCGTAAAACTGATCCCGGCGCCCGGTTCGACTGGGCCCGCATGGAACGCCGCGGGCTTGCGGTGTGCGCCCATGCTGGGCAGGGGATCAAGGTGGATGAAGCCGCGTTTCTGGATGATCTTGCGGCTATCGGGTACAGCACACACTATGACCCTAATGTCGCACTGCAAGCGTTTCGATTGCGCCATCGTCAGGGGCATGTTGGACCGCTTGATGGGCTGGATTGCGCCTTGGCCGCCGATCTGGCGACGCGGTTCCCTATTGCGAAACACGGCCTGACCTCTTAGGCAAATTTTACGCGGAGGATTGGATGGCCGAGGCAGGGTTCGCCCTGTCTAGGAAAGTCCGGACTCCATCAAGGCACGGTGCCGGGTAACGCCCGGGCGGGGTAACCCGACGGACAGCGCCACAGAGAACAGACCGCCCAGTATACTGGGTAAGGGTGAAACGGTGGAGTAAGAGCCCACCGCAGCGGTGGTAACATCGCTGGCATGGCAAGCCCTACCGGGAGCAATGCCAAATAGGGGCCGCGTGGGGAAACCCAGGATCGTCTTGATCCGAGCAGGTCCGGGTTGGCAGCTAGAGGGCATATGGCAACATATGCTTGAGATGAATGGTCATCGAAGTTGGGGCTATGGCCTCAACGGAACAAAATCCGGCTTATAGATCCTCCGCGTATTTCTGGACGAAGGTCCTGAAATACGGGTGGGCAAGGGTGCGTTTGCTTGCAAATGCACAGCCTGCACCTTTGATTTCACCCCAGAAAAACTGTCCGAGATCGATAAATTTGCCAGCGACACGGGCCTGAACCTTTAGGCAACAACGTCAGAGAAGGTTTAGCGCGCCAATTGCGGTTGACTCGGGTCCCCAATCCCTTAGACAGCGGGTTCATAGTTATTCACGCGTCGCAAATATAAGGCGCGAAGTCGGAGAGAACCCATGGCGAAGCCAACCACGATCAAAATCCGCCTGAACTCCACAGCAGGCACCGGCCACTTCTACGTGGCAAAGAAAAACGCGCGCACGATGACAGAAAAGATGGTCGTCAATAAGTACGACCCAGTTGTCCGCAAGCACGTCGAATACAAAGAAGGCAAGATCAAGTAAGGTCAGCCTTTCTTTATAATTCAAAACGGGTCGCCCAATCGGGCGGCCCGTTTTCGTTTGGGGGGCTACAAGGCCAAGGGTGCGGGGCGCGCCCAAATCGATAGGGCGATGGGCGTAGCAACAACCATCGTGCGGCCCGTCCACGAAAACCCAAATGCGCGGATGTCTTCTCCCCCGCGATCCAACAAATGGAACGTCGCGTCTTTACTAGAGCTGTCCCACTTTGGCCCAAGAAAATGGATGGATGCGTTCGCGGGGTGCAGCACACAGCAGCCACGGATGGTTTCAACGCTCCAACCATCGTCTGTAACGAAACGCAATCCTCCCCCGAACAGACCCGCCATGTCGAATCTTTCGTCCGCCGGATGGTCCAACCGTGTGCCCTTTGGAGCGGACGTATCGAGCCCGTCATTATCGCGGTTTCGGTATAAAATCGTCGCCGTAGGCGCGTCGATCACGCTTTGACCACTGGCCGATGTGACAAGCATCGTGTCGCTTGCGCGGTCAAACCCCAGCGCGGTTAATCCGCCAACCGTCAGCACAGTTACCTGCTGCCACGGGCCAGCGTGCACAGCCACGGTCGCTGCCGACAAAGCAGCGTCAATCTTGTCGCCGGTTTCACCTGCCCCAAACAGGGATTGCATCATTTTCACCCGCCGCGCCTTATATTGTCTTTGGCTAACATCGTCCGGCATTCGGACTATGTTCTTGGCTAAGCTAACCGAATTCACAAGGACCGCGACACGATGTTCACCCTGCGCGCTGCCATCAAGCGAGATATCTCCGCTATCGATGGGCTGCTGGCGCGCGCTTACCCACGCCTGCTAAAACCTGACTACCCACCTTCGATCCTTGTTATGGCCCTGCCCAAGATCAGTCGCGCCCAACCGGAAATGGTCACATGTGGCACCTATTACGTTGTTGAGGAAGATGGCGTGCTGTTGGGTGCAGGGGGCTGGACCGCGACGGCACCGGGGAAAGGTGGTCTGACGCGAGGGGTGGGTCATGTCCGTCACGTGGTGACCGATGATCGCGCGACCCGTCGTGGCGTCGGGCGTACTTTGATGGATCACATCACCAAGGACGCCAAAGCCCAAGGCCTGCGGCGCCTACACTGCTATTCAACACTGACGGCTGTGCCGTTCTACGGGGCGATGGGATTTGATGTATTGGGCCATATTACCATCCCCATTGGCCCTGGCATCGATTTCCCCGCCGTCGAAATGGAACGCCACCTGTAGGGTAGAATCGAAAAAGGGCCGCCTCGAAAGGCGGCCCTCTAAATCGTAAATCTGGAAGTCCTTTAGTCGTTGGACGACAGCAAGAACAGGATAGAGCGGAACATCGCGATGAACGAGATGTAGAGGCTCAGCGCGCCAACAATGGCTGCTTTTTCAAGGTACTGGTCAGCCTCTGGGCCGCCGTAGGTACGGGCCTGCAGATATTCGTTTTTGATGCTCTGCGTGTAGTAGGCTGTGAGGCCTGCAAAGATCACCAGTGCCAACAAGTTGATTGCGAATTCCATACCGGACGAGATGCCGATGCCGAAGACCCATGCGCCAAGCGTCAAGGCTACCAAGCCCCAAGCGCCCATGATCAGGAAGGCGCCAATCGGGCCAAGATCACGTTTGGTGGTGTAACCGACCAGCGATAAGCCGAGGAAAGCAACAGACGTTACGCCGAGTGCGACAAAAATCTCACCCAAGTTGAACATCACGAAGATGACGGACAAGGACGCACCTGTCAGTGCGGCGTAGGCCCAAAAGATGCCGTTCAGCGCGCCAACCGAGAGGCGGGCAAAGCTGAAGTTCAGCACAAGCACCAAAGCCAATGGGCCAAACATGATTGCGTACAGCAGTGGTGTGTTTGTGAAAATAGTCTCAAGTGCGGCGTTGCTTGTGCCGATCGTGTAGGCAATCGCTGCCGTCACAACCATCGCAAGCGACATAAGCCCGTAGACTTTATTCATGTGGGCGCGAAGGCCCTCGTCGATATCCGCCGTGCGTGCGCCAGTTGCGGCACCCATTTGCGGTGTTCTGTAGTCAGCCATGGTTCCCTCCAGGGTTGAGCGTTTCAATACATCGGGCCCCAGAGACAGCCATTTGGCCGCCGGAACTCCCTTGGTGTAGGATATTGGCACGGTTCCCCTGTATTTCAAGGAAAACCGAAGCCGAGTTTGCGTATTTCCGCTCAAAATTGTCAGGAATGTCACGGGATTGGTCCATTAGGGGAGCAGCACCATGATTAACAGGGCAGGTCCCAAAACGGGCGCGCGGCTTCGTTCGCGGC
>JABBAI010000051.1 GCA_018608045.1 Octadecabacter sp.
CCAACCTGTACTTTGGATTTTCTCGCTGCGTGCGCTCGCAGTATCAGAAATGCCGCGTGAGCAAGAAATTTGGTGCCGCCGCGCAGCGGAAAGAGCGGTCATTCATGCAGATTACAGCGAGGTTCATACCTCGTATTTGCGAGTCGCGAAAAACTTTAGCCGTTCATGAAAGCCTTCCTAAGATTTCAATCTAACTAACCGCCGAGCGGCACAGACTGAGTTTCCGTCCAAGATGATTGCGTGCTGCAAGAGCTGCGACGTTCAACAGAATGGTTAATGTAGGCCCAACGAAAAAATACTCGAATGGAGAGGTGAGAGCGGCGCGCGCTCGTCTGAGATCAGACTAAAAGCGCGAAAATGTCGCGGTCAAAACCGCCTAGCTTTCGTTCGGAACAATGTGCGAGTGACAGAGACTACCGTCTTGATTGGGACTGTGCCCAAGTTCTTCGCGAAATCGCCTGTCCGTAAACCAAAAGCGATCTGATCAGCCCGTAAGCTGTCCCAAACGATCCGCCCACATTCGCGCGCTGCTTTCTCCGAATTCGGTCGACTGCAGTGCTGGTGCGCGGTCATGGATAGGGATGCCCGACCTATGCCCGAAAATGCGTTTCCCGTAGCAAATCAGATGCTCGATCGATTGCATCGCAAACACAATGGCAGGCAGGACCTCACCGTAGGTCACTTCGGCAGCGACATGGTCACCCGCCTGCCAGAAATCGAAGGCCTTTTTGCTGTAGTCGATCATATCGGGGGCCAGGACAAACCCGTCTGCCCCTGCACGCAGGCAATCGGTCAGCTCAAGCCCGCCTCGCCCGTTCAGCACCGTCATTTCGTGTTCCAGTGATCCCACCAGTCCCGCAAGCCCGAGCGCGCTGACCTCGGCCTTGATGACCGAAAACCCCTGATTGCGTGACTGGAGCGTTGTAACCTGTGCATCGGTCAGAGCACTGCCAAGGTATTGCGGTGCATTCTGGATCGCAAAGGCGGTGTCAAAGCCTTCGGCAACCTGCGCAAAGAAATCGATGTAGGTATCACCGGAATAATTGCCCACTGCGGGTGGTTGCAGCACCATACACGCGGCCCCGTGATCAAGCGCAAAGCGTGTCATTTCGCGCTGCTGGACGACAGAATTGCCATTGATCGTGACCGAAAGCGGAACCTGATCTCCTATGTCTTCGACCGCCCAAGACACCACTTGTCTCTGCTCGTTCGGGTCCAGCTTCTGCACTTCGGTGGCAAGGCCAAGAACCACAAAGCCATCGACCCCAAGATCAAGCATCAGTTGAAACTGGTAGCGCATCGCGCCCCGGTCCAGCGTTCCTGTTTTGTCAAACAGTGCAAAGGGGACGCAATGCACCCCGCCAGTTACGGTTTTCATAATGCGGCCTCATCAAATTGGGCAACGAGTGCCTTGGCGATTTGCGATATTTCATCCGGCGTGCGTCCGGGTTTGAAGAGTGACGACCCGATCCCGAACCCCGTGATGCCGGCATCAAGCCAGTCGCGCATGTTGTCGGCATTTACCCCGCCAACCGCATAGGTCGGAACATCTGCTGGCAGGACCGCGCGCATGGCCTTTAGCCCCGATGGTCCGATCAGTTCTGCCGGAAATAGTTTCAGACCGTCCGCACCTGCCTTGAGCGCTGCAAAACACTCTGAAGGCGTAAACACGCCGGGGTAGGAGAGCAAACCTTTTGACTTGCTGTGTTTAATCACTTCAGGGTCTGTGTTCGGAGACACGACGATCTCTCCACCGGCCTCTGCAAGCTGATCAACCTGATCTGTCGTCAGAACCGTGCCTGCCCCGATGATTGCTTGATCCCTGAACCTATCGGCCAGCTGTTTGATGCTGTTAAATGGATCAGGGGAGTTAAGCGGGACTTCGATTTGGGTGATCCCTGCGTCAATCAAAACCGTGCCGACGGCGCAGGCCTGTTGTGGTGTAAGGCCGCGTAGAATGGCGATCAGGGGGCGGTGGGGTGATGTGTTCATTCGCATGTCAACTCGAAAGGGGCAACAACTTCGCTGCCGGTGGCGGTTACACGTAGCATTGTTTCGCAGCGCAACCCGCCGACGTCTGCAAGGTAGTCACCGGGTTCGACCATGATGAACATGTTTTCCTCAAACAGGCTGGTCTCATCGGGTACCAGTCGTGGGAACTCGTGCACCGATGCCCCGATCCCGTGGCCGGAATGGTGTGGATACGAATAGCCAAGCGATTTCATGTGAGCACGTAAGGTCGCGTCAAAATCGCAAACCCGAAGCCCGGGGCGCAGTTCTGAAACGGCCAGTTCAAGTGTCTCTTTCGCCGCCGCGTGCAGGGCCCGAAACCCTTCGCTGGCGGTGTTACCGACGACAAAACCATTGCAGCTATCGCCCCAATATCCGTTCACCCGCGGAGCCAGATCGCAAATGATCGGATCGCCGTCTTGCAGGGTCCGACGGCCAATCGGCCGTCCCAATGTCGAAGAATGCTCAATCCCCGTCAGGTATTCGCCGGCAAAAGCGATACGCTGACCGGCCGCCTGCTCCATCTTGCTGCGAATACCGCCGAAGACCTCCAACTCGTCTGCACCGGGGACCGACAGTCGACGCGCCTCGGCCTGACCTATCGCGGCGACCTGCGCGGCACGGGTCATTTTTTCAATCTCCACCGCCGATTTCACGGCGCGCAATCGAGCCAGATCATGATCAAACGGCGTCCGACTGTCTGGCAATAGGTCTTGCAGAGCATAGGGAAAGGTATTGGCCTCGTAGACAATCTTGCCGCTCACACCCAGCTTGGCTGCCATCTCGGAGACGGCTTTGCGATAATGGCCGACCTGATCGGTGACCTCATTGGCAAAGCCCGCATAGGTCAGTTCTTCGTAGTTGCCCGCTTGCTGCCCGCCATCGGTATTGGGGCAGACAACGCCTGCAACTCCGTCACGCGACACCAAAACAACCGAGGGACCGCCAGAGAATGGTGATTGCCCGATCTCGATCGGGACAACATGCCCTGTCACCGCACAGATCGAATCCGCACCAGTAAGGACGGCCCAATCCGCGCCCAGTTCCTTAACAAGATTGCCAAGCCGTTTGATATTACTCATGATGTCCTCCAGTCGTTTGATACGAGTTTAATTTCCTAAGCGCGTGCAAAGACCTCAGCCAAACCTTGTTTGCAGCACGCCTCGGCTGATCGTTTTGAAAACGAGACGCCTGCGTTGATCAGGGCCAATTCGTAGCGTGACGCTAGCGCCCCGTCAGATATCAGCGTGACGGGTTGATCCAGCAAACCTTGTGCGGCCACGGCATTCAGTTCAGACCCGATCAGAAGCCCCGACAAGCGGTCTGCCAATGTTTCGGCTTTGTCAGCGCCCGTCAGAACACCGGCCCGCAGACTAAAAAGCTGATGCGCGACATCTGATGTGCTGCTTGCCATCGCAAGACCTTCGCGAAATGCGTCATCGCAATTGGTGCTTGCCTCAATGATCAAGGGCGTGAGGATTGAATGATTGCAAAGCATCGCAAACAATTCACCGGTCATAAAGGTCGCAAATCTGGATATGTTTCCCTCCTGCACCGTGACCCATTTGGTATGCGTTCCAGGCTGGCAGACTACAGATGTGGCCGGCATCCCTTGCGATAATGCACCCATGAGGATTGTCTCTTCGCCACGCATAACGTCGGGGCGACCTGCGAAATCCTGGCCTTTGATACCGGGGACAAGCCGGATATCCACCCCATGCGTGTCCGTTTGTACAGGGACAAGCGCCGCCGCGAGATCTTGCACACGAGCATTACCATCCAGATAACCCGCATCGCGCCAGCCGCTTTGACTGCCGACCATGCCACACATAATGACTTTCAAATCGGGCCAGTGCGCCAACCACGCGCCACAGGTCTTTTGCAAAACAGCCCCGAACGCCCTGTCACGAACGGCCAAGAGACCATCAGCAGAACTGAACTGATCGAATTCCTGACCATTGGAGCACATCAAAAAGGCGCGGAATGAACTGGTCCCCCAATCAATCCCGATCATATCCGGAGTGCCCATTGCCTCTTGTCTCATGTTATCACCACTCTGCAATCGACCCGTCCATATGGCGCCAAACCGGTGCACGCCAACGGTGCCCCTGCTGGGATTTCTGCTCAACAAAACTCTCGTCTACCTCAATGCCCAGCCCCGGCCCGGTCGGAATATCCAAATACCCATCAACAATCGCAAAGCGGCTGTCAGGTAGAAGATAGTCGTTCAGGTCATTGCCCTCGTTGTAATGAATGCCAAGGCTTTGTTCCTGAATGAAGGCGTTGTGACATACCGCGTTCACCTGCAGGCAGGCTGCCAAAGCTATCGGCCCCAGCGGACAATGGGGGGCCAGTGCGATGTCATAGGCCTCGGCCCAATGCCCGATGCGCACCATTTCTGATATGCCACCAACATGGGCGGTATCGGGGTTAATCACGCTGGCGGCGCGCTTTTCAA
This sequence comes from Octadecabacter sp., assembly GCA_018608045.1. Classification (GTDB taxonomy): domain Bacteria; phylum Pseudomonadota; class Alphaproteobacteria; order Rhodobacterales; family Rhodobacteraceae; genus Octadecabacter. The sequence goes on from JABBAI010000051.1 coordinate 4,469, forward strand.
ACACTGGCTTGAAATCATAACGGCTGTACATCCGTTCGCCGGTGCACAGCGGGATCGTCGTCCCGCGTGCCAGATCGGCCATTGTGTCGATTTGGGAGGGAACAACTGTGTCTTCGATAAACATCGGACGCAGCGGTTCCAGTTCGCGTAGTAAAATCTTGGCCATCGGGGCATGGACCCGGCCATGAAAGTCAAACGCGAGGTCCATTTCGGCACCGACTGCTTCGCGCAGCTCAAAGGAGCGCGCCACGATATCATCCACCGCTTTATGGCGGTCTACTATCTGCAACTCGCAACAAACGTTCATCTTACAGGCGTCGAACCCTTCGGCCTGCAATGCTTTCGCATGCTGAACCAAGTTGTCTGGCCTGTCGCCCCCAATCCAGCGATAGGAGCGCACACGATCACGCACTGGTCCACCCAGCAACGTGTGAACAGGAGCCCCAAGCGCTTTGCCTTTGATGTCCCACAGGGCCATGTCGATGCCCGAAATCGCGCTCATCAAAACAGGGCCACCGCGATAACAGCCATTGCGATATAGCATCTGCCAAATATCTTCGATCTTTGCGGGATCAGCCCCAATCAGGAAGTCAGAAAACTCCTCGATCTTCGCCTTGAGGGTTTCGGCATGACATTCAAGAACAGGCTCACCCCAGCCTGAGATACCTTCGTCTGTCTCTATTTTTAGAAACAGCCAGCGTGGTGGAACAACAAAGGTTTTGAGTGCTGTGATTTTCATTTTGCAGTGGTTTCTGCGATGACCACACCATCCGCGATCAACCTGTCGATGTCCGTTGCCGCCAAGCCAAATGAGGCCAGCACCGCACGGCTGTCCGCGCCATACCCTGGTGCGGGAAACAACGCAGGGACAGGGTCATCAGAGAAATGGATGCCGGGTGCTATGGCTGTGTATTCGCCGCCTACAGGATGGGTCATCTTGGTGACGTATCGCTGTGACTGCGGATGTTTGAGGAAGGCACCGTAGTCGTTCACCACAATGCACCAGAACCCTTGGTCTGACAGCAATGTATCCCAGTGATCTGCTTTGGCTTCTTTCAGTTTTGTGCTGACGATCTCGTAAATCTCGTCGCGCCATTTGGCCACGGCGGCACCATCGGATTGCGACGGGCGTTTCGCTTTCAACTCTGCCAGTTCTGACAGACCAAGCGTGTCTCCCAGTGCCGCCAAATCCGCCTGTGCAATCGCAAAATATGTTTTGTCGGCACACACATAGACGCCGTAAGGGGGCTCTTGATAAATCGAAACCTGTGGCGTCGCGCCCCGCTGTGGTGGCGACTCTGCCTCTACATAAGATGTGATTTCCTGACATTGCATTTCCATGATAGCACCCATCATGGTCACGCCAACTTGTTGGCCGCGACCTGTGACTCCACGCGCCACCAAAGCCGCCAAGATGCCCTCACACAGCATGTGCGACGCGGTCACATCGACCATGTATAGCGGGCTTGCGGCCGGGAGGTCACCCGCACACCCGCCATTCATGATCAGCCCGGTAAACGACTGCAACAGCAGGTCTTGACCGGGTCGATCCTTCATCGGGCCTTCCTCGCCGTAGCCAGAGATTGACCCGTAAACCAAACGCGGATTGATCTCGGCCAGGGTCTCATAGCTGATCCCCAGCTTGCCCGCGACGCGGGGGCGGAAGTTCTGCACCAAGACATCCGCTTGACGCACCAAATCATACAGTAGGTCACGGCCCTCATCGGACTTTAGATTAAGCACCAGTGATTTCTTGTTCCTATTCAGGGTGACGTAGCAGGTTGAATCCCCGAATTTCGTCACACCCGCCATTGGGGCATGGCGCGAAAAATCACCACCGCCAGGGGCTTCGATCTTGATGATCTCTGCGCCCATCTCACCCATACGCTGCGAGCACATTGGCCCCGCCATCGCGATTGTCAAATCAAGAACTTTCAGCCCTTCTAGAGGTCCACGTGCACTGGTGTCTGTTGTCATGTTCATGGCTTTCTTTTCTCGAAGGGTCAGGCTTTAGCGGCCACGGAAAACAGGGTCGCGTTTTTCACCAAAGGCGCGCATGCCTTCCTGCGCGTCCTCGGTCATCATGCACAGGGTATAGCCATCGTTTTCCCACGACAGGCCCTGCGCAATAGACGTGCCTTGAGTTTGGCGAATGACATTCTTGGCCGATTGCACGGCGATTGGCGGGTTTTTAGCCATCCGTTCGGCGATTTTTGTCACCGTTGCCAAGAGGTCGTCAGGTTCAGCGATCACCTGAACAAAGCCAACGCGATGCGCCTCGTCTGCGGGAAAGATATCGCCGGTCAAAATCCAATGCGCCGCGTTTCCATACCCGATCAGGCGAGGCAGAATGGATGTGTTGCCCGACCCTGCATGCCAGCCGCGTTGCACTTCGGGCGCCCCGAATCCTGAACGTGGTGTCGCCACGCGAATGTCACAGCAGATTGCAACTTCCAGACCACCGCCAAGGCAGTAGCCATCGATCATTGCGATCGCCGGTTTGCGCAGACCCAACAGCGGCGCGATGTAATCGCGTTGATACTGGGCGCGATTTCGCCCGTCCCAAGCGGTGCCCAAATCATCCAACGCGTTCACGTCAGATCCGGCGGAAAAGGCACGCTCTCCGGCACCCGAAATCACCAAAACTTTGATGTCGTCGTCAACATCAACCTTGCGGGCCAGGCGTTCGATTTCGCCACCCATCGCCGCAGTGATCGCGTTCATTTTTGTGGGGCGGTTCAAGGTCAGGAACGCGATGCCGTCGCGGACCTCAAACAGAATGTGGTCAGTGTCGCTCATTTGTCTTCTCCTTGAAGATTTTCTGGTGGGGTCAGTGAAATCTCGACCGACCATCTGGCTGTCTCATTTGGTCCAACCCAGCGTTCGCTCATTTGATCAGCCGCGCTGTTCAGATCGTCTGCGGGTGCAGTTGTGGGCTCGATAGCGACCTGATGATTGGGCTGGGTGTCCGGCCATCCGCCATAATCCAGCCACAGGCCCAAGGTGCTGATCTCAGCCCCTGACCATGTAAACGTGATGCCTCCAGTCGGCCCGTCGACCTGGGCCCGTGCCGTGTCAGACACCTGCGCGTAGGCCTTCATCGCCCAACCTGCACCAATGGACTCAACATGTGACAAATCTGGGCGTACAGCGTCAAAAAGGGGCCAAACAAACTGTGTCGGCGCAGGTGCGGGCTGCCCCAACACCCCCGTCACCGCAAACGGGCCGACGCCGGTTATTCCGATCCGATCATCGGAATTCAGGTTCAAAAGGCAGTGCTGGCTCCACATAAACGACATAGGGGCCACACCGGTATTTGAGGCCGCATAGGTGACCAACAGCCTGTTTCCATCCAGCGTGATCTGTCGTTCAAAACGAAAGTTCGGCCC
>JABBAI010000149.1:0-4168 GCA_018608045.1 Octadecabacter sp.
GTCCATGCGCTTTGCCGTTGGGTGGGTCATGATCACGCGGTCATTGAGATCCACCTCGAACTCGTCGCCCTTACCATGCCACGACCGCCCTACCCCGATGAGCAAGGCGAATTCCTCGGACGTCGCGGCGACGTTGACGACGTTGCAATAGCTTGTACGCATCGCGCCATCACGAAACACCACCGTTTTCGGACTGTCGGTTTTATTGGGTTCTTTGACCATGAGCTCTGTTCCTTTTGAATGATCTGTCAATGCGGGCGATGCCATCGTCCTGCTATGCGAAAGCCCCGCCAGTTTCGGTTATAGACGTGTATCCTGCGATCCATTCCCCCTGAGCAGGAAGCCGTTTTCCGTCCAGACCCGTAGTCGTTGCTCAAGGCTGCCTACGCTGCGCGGTTTACCGTACTGTCGATAGCTCCCCGCTGCAGCGGCCACTAGCACGCTTCCCTCGAGGAAATTCAGCATCTCTTCCTGTTCCTCGATGGTCTTCACACGGGCCGCCACGGCCTGTGGCATCCACCCCTCATTTCCGGTGCGGTTAAATACCACCTGCACGGCAGGCGCAACCGGAACCGCACCCGGGTCACGGGCAAACTTGCGGGGCTCGACAGCTATATCTGCTGGTCCGTGCTGTTGCGACCTGGCGGCAGCGGATTGCGCGGTATCATCGACATCGGTCGTTTCTTCAAGGTTGGCCTGATCACTTGTGGACGCACCCCGCGAGAGGCCCCCTCCCTCGATTTCGAAGGCGGCAATCTGTGCATTGTCACCCTCCGCGATCAACGGGATCGTCGTGTCAGGTTCGGCCTTTGCGGTCTCCTCTACCTCGGTCGTCGTCCCTGACACGCTCAACTGGCCATCGCGGACACGATCGTTGAGCAGGCTAGATGCGATGCCCATGTTGAAGATGCGCTCGACCTTGTCGATGCCACGGCCCTGCTCGAACAGGATCCGCCCAAAGGTCTCGAAGATGATGTCGATCGAGGCGGCCACTCCCATCGTGTTGGACTGCGTGCCCCCGAAGACGAAATCGCCGTCATAGCCGGTGGTTACCAAATCGTCCGCGCCAGCGGCGTAGTAGTCGCGCTGGGTGATGACGTTGCGCTCCAGCCCCTGCTCATATTCGATGAGCAGGAAGTCACCCGCCACGAAATCGCGTCCAACCTCACCATGGGCCTGATCGGACCCAGCGCCACCTATGACCACGTCGTTGCCCGCACCACTCCAGAGACTGTCATTGCCGCTGATCTGCGGCAGATAGGCCTCGATACGGACCAGCTCCATCTCGCCAGGCAAGATGGGATCGAAATCGATATAGCCCGCGTCACCCAGGAGGATATGGCGGCCGTCGACCGCGGCGGGTGCATCCTGATCGGTGCGACCCGTGGCGATCATGTCGTTACCGCCGCCGCCGATGACAAAGCCCCAGCCGCTGCCCGCGATCAGGCTGTCATTGCCCCAGCCTTCGGCAGTTTCATCCTCGGTATGGATGAGCTTGGCGTTGGTCACATCGCGCAAGGTGTAGCCATGATCGAGCAGCACCTGGACCGGCCCGCCGCCGAGGCGTACGGTGTCGTCGCCAGCGCCCATGATAGCGACATGCTCGCCATCCCCGGCGGTCCAGCTGTCATCACCGGTCTCAAAGGTGAAGGGTAAAGGAGCTGCCTCGATCCGGCCAAGTATATAGGCCGGGTTGTCCTGGTGAAGCACGCCGAGATCGCCCAGCACGTAGCCCAGGCCATCGCCCTGTACGAGGGTATCGGCGCCCGCACCCAGGATCGCCCGCAGATCCCCATCGGCCGTGGTGAAGGTGTCGTTACCATCGCCCGAAACCAGATCGCTTTTCGCGGTGAAGCGCAACATTTTTGCGCCTTCGGCTGTCGGGTCAAAAACAAGCTCGGCGCGATCGCCTGCAAAGTAGCTATCGTTCAGAGCAGCACCTGCCTGCAGCGTTCCGTCCCTGCCCATCTGGGTCGTGACGGTATCTTCGCCGTCGCCGCCCATGACGATCTGCAGGCTGCCCTGACCAAGCTCGATCGTGTCGTCACCAGCGATCCGCGTTAGCAGAGCAGATTCATCCACATCCGTGCGCGCGGCATTGGTGACGGTGTTGATCTTGTGATCATTCGACACCGCGAAGTCCATCTCGCCATGATCGCCCAGCACGATGGCGCTTCCGTCGCCATTCCGGATGCTGTCGTCACCCTCGCCACCTATGGCCAGAAGATGCCCGTACTCAAGGTCGATGACATCCCGCCCATCGGCGTTGGTGCCCCCTGTGCCGGTCAGGTTCAGATCCCCATCCGGGCCGCGCCGGCTTTCGAAAAGCTGAACTTTCCACTCATCTGGATCCGAGGTCAGCGACAGATGGGCCGAGTCGCCCGCAAAGATCGCACTGGCCTTGCCGCCATTGCCCGTGTTGTAGCTGCCAATTGCCCTCAGCGTATCCGCGCCGCCGCCGCCCATGGCCACAAGGCGACCGTAGGACATGTCGATCGTGTCATCGCCACCGGTCAGGTTCTTCTCTTCCTGGCTCGCCGACGAGGGCGTGAACCAGACCGCAGGATCCGTGAAGTCCACACTAGACCAATCCGAAACGCTCAGCGCCTCGTTCGGCACATAGGTGTAGAGCGTTTCGGTCTCCGGGTCGATGACCGCGTCGTTGGTCGTGACCAGAACCGGCTCGCTCAACGTATCGCTCATGTTGAACGTCGGCAGCGGCTGGGTGTCGAAGGTCTCCATCTGCTTCAACGTCAGCACGTTGAACATGCCGGGTATCGTGCGGCTATCGTTGCGGAAGCCATCGGTGCCGGTCAGGTCCAGTTCGAAGAGGAACTGTCCCCGCCGATGAAGACCACCTGCTCGGCACCCGAGATGATCGTGTCATCGCCACCGACCACGCCCGGCATCAGGTCTTCAAAGATCATCTCCTGGTGCCCGACCTCGGGATTGCCGTCTTTGGCGGGTGTGATCACGTTGTATTGGGCGGTAAGGAAGCTAGCGTAATCGCCCGCGACGAACTGACGGCCCGTGCCAAGGGTCAGGTGATCATTGCCAAGCCCGCCGGCCGCCAGCACATCGCCATTGCCGACAAAGATGGTGTCGTCGTTGTGATTGGCGTTGCGCAGCTCGGTTGAGAGCAGGGCGCTGTTGCGCTCCATCGTCTCGAAATAAAGCAGCGCGCGCGGCTGGCCAATATCAAGACGCGGATCGAAGAACATCGTAGCCCCGTCGCCTGCTACGATCTGGTCCAGCCCCGCCTCAGTGGTTGCCACTTCGATCCTGTCGCTGCCCAGACCGCCCAGCACGACGTGATGGCCGGTGCCAAGGGCAATCTTGTCATTTCCGCCGCGATAGGCTTGGCTTTCCTTGTCGCCCTGCACGTTGATCGGCGTCTTCTCGGTGCTGGTGCTGACCCGGATCAGGCGCGCGAAATCGGACGGCGTGTAATCGCTTCTGTCATCGGCGGCAAAGCGGTGCACCTCGGCGGCATCACCCGCGACAACCAGATCGCTTGTTGGATCGGGGGTGATATCATCGGTTACCGCTCGATTCACACCGCTGGTGACCTGGTCATTGCCTTCGCCGGCGATGATCTGGCCGCGCGCAGAGCCAACGGTGATCTGATCATGGCCGCCATCGCCACGGTTCCACGATTGCAGCGACAACTGCATGCTGTCGTTTTCATAGGTCGCATCGAAATCCACCGAGGGCGTGATGGACTTAGCCACCTCGACCACAATTTCCTGACCTTCGGTGAACAGGTGGATATCGGCCGCGTCGTATTTGTAGAGGCTGTCTTTCAGGCCGCCCGCGCCGCTCATGACCGTCCGCTCGATCTGGGCGTAATCGGACAGCAACGTCACGGTCTGCGTCCGGCGGCTGGTCGAGGTATCGATGACGTTGATGGTCGCCGGGATCCACGTCCAGCCTTCCGGCCCGTTCGCAGTCGTGGCACGCGTGGTGCCATCCAGCAGGTAGGCATCCTGATTCTGACCGTCTGCCTCGGCGAACTGGACATCAGCAGACCGCTGGTAGGGCAGAACGGTGGTCAGGCTGAAGCTGGCCGGGTTCTGGCCCAGAATGCTGCGCAAAGGCGCATTCTCGACCATCTGGCCGCTGCTGTCGGTGCCCCCGTAATTCTTCCAAACCGAGAAGCGTGCCGTAT
>JABBAI010000149.1:4178-7164 GCA_018608045.1 Octadecabacter sp.
GGTCGGTTTCATAGCCCACCCAGATACGGTCATTGCCGCCGCCGCCGATCCAGCGCACATCGTTTTCGCCTATCAGGACGGTGTCATCGCCATCCGGCTGATCCTCGAGGGATTTCATGTAGCCGAGCGTCGTGGTCCCGTCCTCGAACTGGATCTCACCCATGCTAGAGACGATATTGACCTCAGCTGTGCTGCCGACATTTGTCCCGTCTGCATTCACGCCACCAAAGATGGCGTCATGCCCGCGGCCCGACAGAACCTGCGCCGGACCTGCGCCGAAGACGATCAAGTCATCGCCGCGCGGGTTGTTCTGCGGCAGTATCGCCGCCGCGATGTCACGCAGCTTGAAGATGGTATTGTCGCTTTCATCGCGAAGAACAAGGCGCGCCTCATCGCCCACGATCACATGGCCGAAGCGATGCGCGGTATGCGTGTTACCCGCGAAGATGCGGTCGCGGCCAGCGCCGCCGAAGATCACATTGGTGCCCATCCGCGTGGCGGCATCGGCCAGCATGCTCATGCCCAGCCCGCTGGGCAGGGCCACACCTGAGAAGATCAGATCATTACCGCCGGTCGAGAGCGTCCCGGACGGGGACACAAGGCTGTTCCATTTGGCCCTGGGGTCTGCACCGCGGAATTCCTCACGCAGAATACCGTCGCCGTTCAGCGCCTCGGTCAGATCACGGAATTGGCCCGCGTCATCGGCCCGGTCGAACAGGTAGAGGCCACCGCGCTCCATCCAGCGCTCATCGAAATCCTGGCTATTGACGTCGATTAAGCCCGGCAGCTGGAAGCGAATGATATCCGAACCGGTTCCCGGCTGTTCGAAATAGCGGCCCAGGTGGTCGCCCACCAGAATCTCGATCTGCTGCCGCCAAAGGGAGCCGTCGGCAGGGTCGCCCAGCAGGGTCGAGCCATAGCCTTCGATCCAGTCGTCGCCACCGCCACCGATCAGGATGTCGAACCCGGTTGAGCCGATCAGGCGGTCATTACCGTTGCCGCCAAAGGCCCGCACGTTGACCAGCGCCTTAGACAGATCGATCCGGTCATTGCCATCCCCACCGAAGACCTCGAGCTTGTCATGCGGATCCTTGGTGCGATCAGCCAACTGCGTCAGACCGGTGTTGATACCGTTATTCAGCGAAGGCAGCACCGAGGCAATGTCATCGCCCTTGCCAAGGTAGACGCGCGTCGGCGCCTCATGGCGCATCGACTTGATCTGGACCGAGTTGTCATCGCCATCGCCGGTGTAGACGGTGACGCCCCGGTCGAACCCTGCGTCAGTATCGGTCTTGTAGCTGCCGGCGATCAGGACGGCTGCAAAGTCGTTAAAGGTGGGGTCTACCAGTGTCTGGTAGGCGACCGCCGTGACAATGGGTGGCTGCGCGCGGTCGTTGTCCACGAAGTGCTGCAGGATCACCTCGCCCTCACCGATGGAGACGGTGCCGGTATCATCGGTATCGCCACCGCGGCTGACCACGAGGCGTGTGGAGCCAAGGCCGCCATCGATGGTCACGATGGTGTCGATCTCGTCCAGACTGGAGGTCAGGGCATCATCCGGCGTGGAGCCGATGAAGATATCGTCATTGCCACCACCGGTGTATATTCCAATGGGTTGCAGGGCGGCCTTCACCTCGACCTTGTCGTTGGCCGCGCCGAGATAGACATAACTATTCTCAAAACTGTTTAACGCCACCGAGCCATCCGGCCCCTTCCCGCCATCGCGCGCAGTAAAGCGGATGCGGGTAAAGTCGATGCGCTGCTGCAGCGGGTTGACCGCGATCTGTGCGGGCGTCGCGACCGAGGGATCGGCCGGCTGGAACGGCTTGGCCGCAAAGACATCGACCTGTGCCAGAACGGCCTTGGCGCGCGCGGTGTCATAGATCGAGATCGTGTCGCTGCCCGTACCACCGATGATCAGCGCCCGCGAAAGGATGTTCTCGATCGAGCCCAAGATGCCCGAGTGACGGGGGTTCGCCCGTTCCCACTTGATCTGAAGCGCCGGCAGATTGTCGGCAAAATTCCTGAAGTTGATCGCCGCAAACCAGGTGTCCAGGTCCGCGATGATGGCTTCGGCCGAGCGTTCATCATCGATGCCTAGATTCAGTGCATCGACCAGCGCCTGCGAATACAGATCCTGCGCCGTGGCGCCGATTCGGGCAAGAACGCTTTCGTAACCAGTAAACCACTCGCGCAGAGCTGGATCCAGATCGGCGATGAACTTGCCGTTCAGGCGCAGCTGTTCGGCGCGGTTGGCGGCAAGAAGCGCGGTATCGATCCCATTGACTTCAAGGCCAGTATACCACGCGGTCAGCGCGGCGACAGTTACCTCCACCTCGTCATAGGCCGCCTGCTTGAGAACCTTGTCGCGATCGGCCGCGTTGATCGCCTCGAACCATGCCATGACCTCGTCCGAATAGTCGGCGGGGTCGGTCTTCAGCATCGAGACGCGGTCGGTGATCTCTGACATGGCGCCGACGCGCACGGTATCGTCGCCGCCCGCCATCGACAGCACGACATATTCGATATCGCGATCCACGCCCGACAGGATCATGTTGTTGGACGCATTGCCCAGCTGGATGCGCACAAGCTCGTTGTTGTCGAGAACAATACCTTGCGAATTGCCGCCGAAGCCAGTGAGCCAGCCGAATGTCTCGTTATCGGGGCTGTCGACCGGGACCAGTTCATCCTCGGAGGGGACATAGGACTGGCCGTAAATAGCTTTCAGCGCGCGCAGATGGATGTCGCGCGCGGTGGTGACGCCGAATTCGCCGTTGGCCCGGTCGCCATCGGTTTTGCCGTAGAGCTTAACATCGACCACATCCGCCCCGGCGGAGCCATCGAGCGTGACAAGGTTGTCAAATGCGCTCAGGTCGTATTGCGCCGCGATTCGGGCGGTATCAGGCGAGATGCGCTTGCGCTCGCTCTGGGTGGTGCGTCGGCAGCTTGCTAAACTTCGTCTCTCCCTTCACGATCTTCATCCCCC
>JABBAI010000149.1:7174-7829 GCA_018608045.1 Octadecabacter sp.
GCTCTGGGTGGTGCTGGACACCGTCACCATGATGACGGTCGCGACCTTCTTGATCCGCGTGTAGCCCGGCACGACGATCTGGCGCACGGTTTCCGTGCCATCGGGGTTGGTGATCCGCTCGACGCGAGTGAAGCCCGGCACGAATTCAGACACATCTTCATAAACCACGGTCGGCACCAGCGCCGTGGGTGCAGTTGTATCGAGGTCGATGCTCTGGCTGGCCGGGTTGAACAGAAGCGGTGCACCGCCGATCTGGATCAGGTCGTTGCCGCGGCCTGCGTTCACTGTCAGGCGCGTCTCGGCATTCATGCCATAGACATAGATCGTGTCATCACCATCGATCGCGTTGATCTGGATGTTCTCAACATTCTGGATCGACCCCAGATCAACACCAGCACCCTTGATCTGCTGGACGCCATCGTCATCGACATAAACCGCGAACTGATCGCCGATTTCGGTCCCTTCGAGGATGAAGGTGTCAAAGCCCGAACCGCCATCGATATGCAGCGGGGCATTGCGGTTGAAGCCGATCTTGTTCTTGCCCTTGCCCGAACCGAGGTTGGTGATCCCAAGCGTCGCCTTCACGAAGAACGTGTCGTCGCCAGCATCGCCAAAGAGCCAGGTCTCGCCCTTGTTGCGGAACACCTGGAAGTAG
>JABBAI010000075.1 GCA_018608045.1 Octadecabacter sp.
GTTGTTGATGCTCTCGTGATAGCGCTGGTGGTTGTAGTGATCGACGAAGGCTTCGCTCCCCACCACCCCTTGCTGACCAGCCCTCACTGTATCGCGACGTCTAACGCGCCTACACAGCAACGCGCGCGCGGGGGCGGTGTGGCACGGATGGGTTGCTAATTCTAGGCGTGAGGAAAGAGTGCGTTTTTACGGAATCAAACCGCAGTTCAACGCTCATTTGTCTCGCTGAGCGTCTCGCTGAGAACGTTTCAGGAAATTGCAATTTCGAGCTAAGTCATTGATAAAAGTGGTGAGCCCGTCCGGGTTCGAACCGGAGACCTACTGATTAAAAGTCAGTTGCTCTACCAACTGAGCTACAGGCCCACACCGCGCTCTACTAGAAACAGCCGCCCCCACGGTCAACCCCTAAATCAGCACAAGACTGGATTCATCTCGCGGGCTCACCTATATGCGCGGCATGACACAGACCGCATCCATAGGCTTACCGTTCATGAAAATGCACGGGCTCGGCAATGACTTCGTTGTAATTGACGAACGCGACGGCACGGTGCGCGTCACAGATGATGTGGTGGTCGCTATTGCAGATCGTCATCGTGGCGTTGGTTTTGACCAGCTCGCTGTGATGTCGATGCGTGGAAATGCGGACGTACATTTGACGTTTTACAATTCCGACGGCAGCACAGCAGGGGCTTGCGGAAATGCGACCCGCTGTATCGCCCGCCACATTATGAATGAAACTGGAAAATCCGATCTTACGGTGACAACCGAACGCGGCACGTTATTTGCCCGTGACGCCGGTGACGGGATGACATCGGTCAATATGGGTCATCCACAATTGAACTGGACCGACATACCGCTGGCCGAAGATGTAAACATCGATGCGCTTCCGATGGACGGTGCGCCAATGGCCACGGGCATGGGCAATCCGCATTGCACTTTTTTTGTGGATGATGCGGATGCCATAGACTTGGACGCGCGCGGCGCTGACATTGAACACCACCCGCTTTACCCAGAACGGACCAATGTTCAGTTCGCCCATGTTGTTGGCCCCGATCATTTGCGCATGCGGGTCTGGGAACGCGGTGTCGGCGTTACTCTCGCGTCGGGGTCATCGTCCTGCGCCACAGCCGTTGCAGCACACCGCAAAGGTCTGACTGGCAAATCTGTCCGGATTGATCTGGACGGGGGCACGATCCACATCGATTGGCGTGACGATGGTGTCTGGATGACAGGCCCAACCGCCCACGTCTTCAGCGGCGTGTGGTACGGATGAGCGCGCCGAAATTCACCACCCTTGGCTGTCGCCTGAACGCCTATGAAACCGAAGCGATGAAAGAACTCGCAGGCGCGGCAGGCGTGCAAAACGCGGTCGTCGTGAACACCTGTGCCGTCACCGCCGAAGCCGTGCGCAAAGCCAAAAAAGAAATCCGTAAGCTGCGCCGCGAAAACCCCGATGCGACGTTGATCGTGACAGGCTGCGCGGCCCAGACGGAGCCCCAAACCTTTGTCGCCATGCCCGAAGTTAACAAAGTCATCGGCAACACCGAAAAGATGAGCGCAGCCACTTGGAACGGCATGGCCCCCGACCTGATCGGCCAAACCGAACCTGTGCAGGTTGATGACATCATGTCCGTTACTGAAACGGCGGGTCATTTGATCGACGGCTTTGGCACACGGTCACGCGCCTATGTCCAAGTCCAGAACGGCTGCGATCACCGCTGTACGTTTTGCATCATTCCCTATGGTCGCGGCAATTCACGCAGCGTTCCCGCAGGTGTCGTGGTTGAGCAAATCAAACGCTTGGTCGACAAGGGGTATAACGAAGTCGTGCTGACAGGGGTGGACCTCACGTCTTGGGGGGCGGACCTTCCGGCAGACCCCAAGCTTGGCGATCTGGTCATGCGCATTCTTAAACTGGTGCCCGATTTGCCCCGCCTTCGGATCAGCTCAATTGATTCGATTGAGGTGGATGACAACCTGATGCAGGCCATCGCCACCGAACCGCGATTGATGCCTCATCTGCACCTGAGCCTTCAGCACGGCGATGACCTGATCCTGAAACGGATGAAACGCCGTCACTTGCGCGACGATGCGATCAAGTTTTCCGAAGATGCGCGCAAATTGCGCCCTGACATGACGTTCGGCGCGGACATCATCGCGGGTTTCCCGACCGAGACTGAGGCGATGTTCCAAAACTCCCTCAAGCTCGTTGAGGACTGTGCGCTGACATGGCTGCACGTATTTCCCTATTCCCCGCGTCAGGGAACGCCAGCCGCCAAAATGCCCCCTGTGAACGGCAAAGACATCAAAGCCCGCGCCGCACGTCTGCGCACTGCGGGCAGCGATGCCGTGGCCAAGCACCTGAGCGCGCAAATGGGAAAAACCCATCACATCCTGATGGAAAACCCCCGTATGGGCCGCACAGAACAATTTACAGAAGTGTCGTTTCAAACGGACCAACCCGAATCCCAAATTGTGACAGCGACGATTACGGGCATGCGCGATCAGCAGCTGATCGCGTGACGCGCCCGATCCTATATTCTTTCCGGCGTTGTCCCTTTGCGATGCGGGCACGGCTGGCGATCGTATCGTCCGGCCAATCTGTCGAACTGCGTGAAATTTTGTTGCGGGACAAACCGGCAGACATGTTGGCCGCATCGCCCAAAGGAACCGTTCCGGTCCTCGTGCAGGACACAGTCATCGAAGAATCAATCGACGTTATGCACTGGGCTCTCGCGCAATCGGACCCCGAAGGTTTGAACACCCATATGGATGATACGGCACATGCGCTGATTGCTGAATGTGACGGGCCGTTCAAAACCGCCCTCGATCTGACCAAATATGCGGTGCGTCATCCAGACACGAACCCCGATCAAAGCCGCGCGACTGCGGCCGCGTTCATCGCGAAACTTGATGCTAAATTAAACGGGCGCGCTTGGCTGTTGGGCGATCATCCTGCGATGGTGGATTTTGCCATCCTGCCGTTCGTGCGCCAGTTCGCGCATACGGATCTAGAATGGTGGGATGGCCAGCCCTACGCCAACGCCCAACGCTGGCTTGCCGCGTTCAAGGCGTCTGACCGCTTTGCAACCATCATGAAGAAATACAGCCCTTGGAAATTTGGGAATGACGTGATCCTGTTTCCCTAAACGAAAGGACACGCCATGCACCCGAACCCGATCTATCGCCGCACAACGGACGCACGCGCCTTTGATCTGGTGCGGGATCGCGCGTTCGGACAAATCACTCTGACGGGACCAGATGGATTACTGGCCTCGCACATCCCTGTCCTTCTGGCGCCGGATGAAACGACCTTGGATATGCATTTGGTACGCTCCAACCCGATTTTGCGCCTCCTCGACACACCTCAAGATGCGCTGCTGGCCGTCATGGGCCCTGATGGGTATATGCTGCCCGATTGGTATGGTGCCGACGATCAAGTCCCCACATGGAATTATGCAGCCGTCCAGATTCGCGGCACGTTGGAGGCATTGGATCACGCGACAATGCACGACATGCTAGATCGCCAATCCGCCCATTTTGAGGACCAGTTGCCCAAGACCCCTTGGACCACGGCAAAGATGACGCCTGATGTCCTCGAGAAAATGATGCGTCAGATCGTGCCCTGCCGCATGACTATCACGGATGTCCAAAGTACATTTAAGCTCAACCAGAACAAACCTGACGATGTACGCCTGCGCGCGGCTGATGCGATGGAATCGTCAGGCATCGGAATGGAAACAGCAACGCTCGCCGCTTTGATGCGCAACCCACCGGAGTAAACCTATGCAACTTATCATGTCCCCCGCCTCCCCCTTCGTGCGTTCCGTACGGGTGCTGCTGCGCGAAACCGGCCTGATCGACCGTGTCGATGAAGTTCAGGTTGCCACATCGCCCATGGCATCCGCGGCTGAGGCACTGGCCGCGAACCCGACTGGAAAGATTCCCGCATTGACCCGTGCAGACGGGCCCGCGATTTACGACAGCCGCGTCATCATGCGCTACCTCGACAATATGGCGGACGCGAATTTGTATCCCAATACCAGCCTGTACGAAGTCCTCACGCTTGAGGCGACGGCGATTGCGATCATGGATGCCACCGTGTCCATGGCCTATGAGGTCCGCTTGCGCCCTGAAACCCAACAATCCCCCGATTGGATCGAAGCACAATGGGGCAAGGCCGCGCGTGGGATTGAGGCCATCAACGCACGCTGGATGAGCCACCTCAACGGGCCATTGAACGCTGCACAAATCGCAACCTCATGTGCGCTTGGTTATATCGATTTGCGCCATGACGGGCGCAACTGGCGAAAAGGTAACGACGCGCTGGCCAAATGGCAGGCCGAATTTGAGACTCGCGAGTCCATGGTGGCCACAAAACCATAAAATGGGCCAATCGCCGCAGATGCCCCAATCGGATGCAATCATGCTGGACGAAACAGCATGCTAAGGCTAAGTAGCCCCTTGAATGAACGTCTTTTTAGGGATTTTCATCGTATTTGACGGGCCAGATCGCCCCAGAATCCGGAGGTTAGCTAGTGTCTAACGCAGAAGACCACGACGGCACGCGCCGCGACTTTATCTATTATGCGACCGCAGGTGCGGGCGCAGTTATTACGGGTGCAGCTGTTTGGCCGCTCGTGAATCAAATGAACCCATCAGCAGATGTCTTGGCGCTTTCCTCGATTCGCGTTGACGTTGGCGCAGTTGATCCTGGCACACAGCTCACTGTTTTGTTTCAGGGGAAGCCAGTGTTTATCCGTCGCCGGACTGAGGCAGAAATTGCCGATGCCCGCGCAGTTGATCTGTCCGAATTGATCGACGGCGAAGCCAACAACGAAAACCTTGCTGCGACTGATCCTGCGACGGACGAAAACCGCACGCTTGATGAAGCTGGTGAATGGCTCGTTCAGTCTGGTGTGTGTACGCACCTTGGTTGCGTGCCTGTTGGTGACGGCGCTGGTGACTACGGCGGCTGGTTCTGCCCGTGTCACGGTTCGCACTACGATACAGCTGGCCGGATTCGCAAAGGCCCCGCGCCGCGCAACCTGCCAATTCCCGCTGCGTCCTTCGTGGACGAAACAACCCTTCAACTCGGTTAAGGAGACAAACCCATGGGTGGCATTCCCCACGACCATTACGAACCAAAGTCTAACGGCGAAAAGTGGCTGCACAGCCGCCTGCCGATCGTTGACCTTTTGTATACAACAATCATGGCGCCAACGCCTAAGAACCTGAACTGGATGTGGATCTGGGGCATTGTCCTGACATTCACGTTGTTCTTGCAGATCATCACCGGCGTTGTGCTGGTTATGCATTACACGCCGCATGTCGACATGGCCTTCGCGTCTGTTGAACACATCATGCGCAACGTGAACGGCGGCCACATGATCCGTTACTTCCACATGAATGGCGCATCGCTGTTCTTCGTGGCGGTTTACGCGCATATCTTCCGCGGTCTTTACTACGGTTCATACAAGGCGCCACGTGAAGTGACATGGATTATCGGTATGCTGATCTTCTTGTTGATGATGGGCACCGCATTCATGGGTTACGTTCTGCCATGGGGCCAAATGTCGTTCCACGGTACAGCTGTTATCACTGGTCTGTTCGGTGCGATCCCGTTTGTGGGTGAAAGCGTTCAGACATGGCTCCTCGGTGCATCCGCTGTTGGTCAGCCTGCGCTGAACCGCTTCTTCTCGCTGCACTATCTGCTGCCGTTCGTTATCACCGGCCTTGTGATCGTCCACATCTGGGCGTTCCACACGACAGGCAACAACAACCCAACAGGTGTTGAAGTCCGTCGCACATCCAAAGCAGATGCCGAAAAAGACACGCTTCCGTTCTGGCCCTACTTCGTGATCAAGGACCTTTTCGCACTGGCGATCATCCTTGCGATCTTCGTGGCTGTGGTTGGCTTCATGCCAAACTACCTTGGCCACCCAGACAACTACATTGAGGCGAACCCTCTTGCGACACCTGCGCACATCGTTCCAGAATGGTACTTCTTGCCATTCTACGCGATCCTGCGGGCGTTCGATAACACGGTCTGGGTCGTGATCATTGCTGAATGGGTGTCCTTCGGCATTATCGACGCAAAGTTCTTCGGCGTGCTTGCTATGTTCGGCGCGATCGTTGTGATGGCACTGGCGCCATGGCTCGACACAAGCTCGGTTCGGTCCGGTCGCTATCGTCCGATGTTCAAATGGTGGTTTGCCATCCTCGTCGTGGATTTCTTTATCCTGATGTGGGTTGGCGCGATGCCGGCTGAGGGTATCTACCCGATCATCGCCTTGATCGCATCGACCTACTGGTTCGGTTACTTCCTCGTCATCCTGCCGTTGCTCGGCGTTATCGAAAAGCCGATGACACCGCCCGCAACAATCGAAGACGATTTCAACGCGCACTACGGCTCAAAGGCTGCATCCGGTGATACCGTTGCATCCCCGGCTGAGTGAGAAAGGACAAATGAACATGTTCCGCAAACTCACCCTCACCGCAGCAGTCGCCCTTGGTCTATCCACGGGCGCTGCGTACGCGGCTGGCGATTCCGTCGTCCAAGACTACGACTTCTCTTTTGAGGGGCCATTTGGATCTTTCGACACCAACCAGCTTCAGCGCGGCCTTCAGGTCTACACTGAAATCTGTTCGGCCTGTCACGGTCTGAAATTCGTAGCATTCCGCAACCTGTCTGACGAAGGTGGCCCTATGCTGCCCGACGATCAGATGCGTGCCTATGCTGAATTTTACGATGTCTTCGATCAGGCCTTGTTTGATGGCGAAGGCGACTTCCGCCCGGCAACACCTGCTGACCACTTCCCCGAAAGCAGCTTGTCCAACGCACCCGATTTGTCCTTGATGGCCAAAGCGCGCGCTGGTTTCCACGGCCCCTACGGCCTTGGCATCAACCAGTTCTTCAAAGGCATGGGTGGCCCCGAGTACATCACATCCTTGCTGAATGGCTACGTTGATGAACCCCAGTGCGCACTCGACATGGAAACACCTATGGACGGTTACTACAATACAGCCTTCGCGGCTGGTGGTTACCCGGATGAGTGTAAGTACGAAGACGGTTCGCACAAATATCCAGGTTCTTGGATCGGCATGTCCCCACCACTTTGGGGCGATGACGTTGAATTCGCAGACGGCCACGCAACGGACATCGAACACATCTCTGAAGATGTAGCTGCGTTCCTGATGTGGACAGCTGAACCCAAGATGATGGCACGCAAGCAGGCTGGCCTGACTGGTGTGATCTTCCTGACGATCTTGTCTGTGTTGTTGTACCTCACAAACAAGCGTCTGTGGGCACCGCACAAGGCAGCGGCCAAACGCAAAGACTAAGCGTTTCTTTTTACTCGTTCAAAAGGCCCGCCATTCACTGGCGGGCCTTTTACGTTTCTAACCAAGATATTCTTTGAACGGATCGGGCGGCGCGCCCAGAAACTGCTTCGTTTCAATTGGCGCCCAAGCCATGCTTGGACTAACCCCGATGATCGCATCCGCGACACGTGCGGCATCGGCTGGATCGTGGGTGACCATCACAACAGTGCGCTCCGCCGCTTGTGCAAGCTCAACGGACAGATCCAGCATTTCTGCTTTCAGCCCCGGACCAAGCGCGCTGAACGGTTCGTCCATCAACATAAGATCGCGGTCCTGTAGCAACGCCCGCGCAAGGGCAGCACGGCTTTGTTGACCACCTGACAAAGCCGCTGGCTTCCTGTCCCCCAGTCCCGTTAGCCCGACGCGATCAAGAATGTGCTCAACCTGAACCATTTCCTTGTTCGAGACCGCCAATCGCGGCGACAGCGCGAGCCCGATATTCTGCGTCACCGTCAAATGCGGGAACAGGTTGTTGTCTTGAAACAGCATCGACACCGGGCGCTTTTCTGGCGGCAAAGCAGTGATGTCCGTGTCTTTCCACAACAGTCGTCCCTGTTGCTGTCGATAAAAGCCCGCGATCCCGCCAAGCAATGTCGACTTACCCGCACCCGATGGTCCGATCACAGCCGTGACTTTGCCCGCTTCAATCTGCAAATCCGCTGACAGGGGATAATCGCCCTGCCAGAACGTCGCCTCGTCACACCACAGCATGTCCGCGTCCTCCTTTGTCGAACACCCAGAACAGAGCCAGCGATAACATGACCAGCAACAAGGCCGCACCATATGCGGCCTGCATCTGGTAGGCGCCCATCAATTGATACATCACGAGAGGTAGCGTTCCGTCGCCCGAACGCGAAAACAATGTAATCACGCCAAGGTCGCCCATCGCCAACGCCCCTGTCAGGCCCGCTGCAAACCCCATCGGACGACGTAATCGTGGCAAATACACAATCCGCCACTGTGCCCAACCAGACAGCCCAAGCGATTGCCCCAGCTTACCGAAATCCGCTTTTGCGGCTTCAACACTCGGCCGCAAAATGCGCAGCACGAACGGCAATGCCATCAGCACGTTCACCAACATTGTAACTGGCAGCGCCACATCAGACGGACGCACGTATGGCTGCACCAACAAGAACAACCCTGTACCCAGAACAAGGCCCGACACCGATATTCCCAACAATGATGCGGCCTCTCCTGCCTTGGTCGCCAGCGGCAGCGCAAGCACCATTGTTAAAACCACCGCCCCCAGCGCGATGCACAAAGATCGCGCCGCAGCGGGCCAAATCGTCACCGGTAAATCAAACAAACCGGGCACCCCAGCCACCACAATCGCGGTTAACGGGGCCAGCAGAAAAAGACCGGCAAGCCCGATCCAAACGGCATCCCAAAACCGGTTTCCGTCCCACCGTTCCACAACACGGTCTAACCCAACACCGATCATATCGCCGCGCGCCAACACCAGTGCGATAGCCCCAGCAATCAACCCAAGAGCCAGCTGAACGCTGGCGAGGGACGCGGCCTTGCTAAGGTCAAATTCAAAATTGAACGCTTGGTAGATGGCAAGTTCAACAGTCGTCGATTTCGGACCCCCGCCCAACGTCAAAGCGACTGCAAAAGACCCAAGGCAAATCACGAAAATCACCGCAAAAGCACCTGGCACAATACGGCGCAATATCGGCCATTCCAGCAACCAGAACACCGGCGCACCAAGGGAGGCGGCAACCCGGAACCGTTCTGCCGGAACAGCAAGCCACCCTTGCAAGATCAGACGCACCGCAAAGGGAAGGTTGAAGAACACATGGGCAAGGATGACACCGTGCCCGCCGTAGATGTCTATTTTAGGAACGCCGAGAGGACCGAGGACCATGTTTAACGCGCCCGTGCCACCAAACACTGCAAGCAGTCCAAGGATCGCCACGATAACAGGTAGAATGAAGGGTGCGCCCATCACAGAAATCAAAGCAGACCGTCCCCGAAAGGACCTTCGGGACAATGCGCGGGCCACGGGAACAGCCAAAACAACGCTAATGAAGGCTGACCAGAACGCTTGCCAGATCGTAAATTTCAATGCGGCCAAATCAGCCGCAGACAGGGCGGTAAATCCACCGCCACGCCACAACACCGCCGTCACGGGGCCAATGATCAGCCCCGCAACGGCAAGTGCTGCGATTATTGGGACAGCGCGCTGCGCCATGCCTCAATCGCTTTATCACGAAGTGCTGCGGCTTCGTTTTCATCGTAGAACAATACCGTTTCAGGCATTGGCAGATCTTGGAAACCAGCAGGCCATTTGTCCTCGGTCAGGGCTGCTGGGAAAGACCAGTTGGTTGTCGGGATCATCGTTTGGAAATCTTCGGTAAGAATAAACGCCATAAACGCATCCACCAAGTCAGGCTGATCAGTCGTTGTCAGTTTCGCGGCGAGTTCGACCATGAAGTAATGGCCTTCTTCAAAGATCGCTGCGGACTTCGTCAGGTCTTCTTCGGCAATAATGTGGTATGCGGGCGATGTTGTATAAGACAACACAACGTCCGCTTCGCCGTCAGTGAACAACCCATAGGATTCGGACCAACCTTGCGTGACCGTGACAATTTTCGGGGCCAAGCGCGCCCAAGCGGCCTCAGCCTCATCGCCGTAAACCGCATTAACCCAAAGCACGAGCGCGAGGCCAGAGATCGAAGACCGCGGATCCTGGATCACAACGCGCACATCGTCAGGCGCATCCAACAACGCCTCAAAGGAACCGAATCCGTCCGACTTTGTGTTGTCATAGATGAACGCCGTGTGCCCGTAGTTGAAAGGCAGGAACGTGTCGTCGTCCCAGTCAATCGGCAACGTCAGCGGAGACAAATCCAATCCGTGGGGCGCGAACATGCCGCTGTCGCGGGCGCGTTTGGTGACGTCGGTGTTAAAACCGATCGCCACGTCTGCCTCTGTGCGGGCGCCTTCCAACATCAAACGGGGCAATAAATCACCAGTTTGGTACTGCAAATCACATTCACAAAACGCTTCGAACGCCTCTTCGATACTGGGGCCGGGGCCCCATTCAGACCCGAAATAATCGGGGGCGTAAACTGTCAGGACAGGTTGATGGCCATCGGCAAGCGCCGACGTACCGAGCAAAAGTCCTGCGACAGTGAGTATGGATTTCTTCATTTTCTCTTCCTCTCATTGCGCCGAACGGAAGAAGGGGGGTGTTTGAACCCGTTACCTTCCCTCCGCCGGTCTTAACCGGTTCAGGTTCTACGGGTCCGTCTTTCGACATCTCAGCCACAATGGCCCCCCGAGGTACGATAAGAACTAGGATGATGCGGTGGACTTGGCAAGGGGCCGCCTCACCGATAGACCGTGACAAAAGGAGCCAGCCCATGTCGATCAACAGCTACGGTCATCTATTCCGCGTCACCACTTGGGGCGAAAGCCACGGGCCAGCCTTGGGCGCAACAGTTGATGGGTGCCCCCCAAATGTAGAGCTGAGCGCACCGATGATCCAACACTGGCTCGACAAGCGCCGCCCTGGTCAGAACAAGATGACGACGCAACGCAATGAACCCGATGCGGTTAAAATCCTGTCCGGAGTGTATGAGGGCGTTACAACGGGTACGCCGATCCAATTGATGATCAAAAACACAGATCAACGGTCCAAGGACTACGGTGATATCCTCAATACGTTCCGCCCCGGCCATGCCGATATCACCTATCACCAGAAATACGGTGTGCGCGATCCGCGCGGCGGTGGTCGGTCTTCTGCGCGTGAAACTGCGTCTCGGGTTGCGGCAGGTGGCGTCGCGCGTGAAGCAATCAAAGCGCTGGCGCCGGATGTTCAAATCACTGGGTACATGGTCCAGATGGGTGAGAAACATATCGACCGTTCCCGCTTCGATTGGGACGCGATCGAAGGAAACGATTTCTGGTGTCCCGACGCGGGTGTCGTGGACGAATGGACGGATTACATCAACTGGTTGCGCAAGGACGATCACAACTCTGTCGGTGCGATGATCGAGGTCGTGGCCCGCAATGTACCCGCAGGGATCGGTGCGCCAGTTTATGCTAAGTTAGACACTGATTTATCCGCTGCAATGATGTCGATCAATGCTGTCAAAGGCGTTGAGATTGGCGAAGGCATGGCAGCTGCTGCCCTAACAGGGCGCGCAAATGCAGATGAAATTTTCATGGGTCCGGATGGGCCGGAATATTCATCCAACCACGCGGGCGGCATCCTTGGGGGGATCAGCACGGGTCAAGACATTGTTGTACGCTTTGCCGTCAAACCAACATCCAGCATCCTGTCGCCCCGCGCGTCGATCCGCATGGATGGCACCCCAACCGAAGTGATCACCAAGGGTCGCCATGACCCTTGCGTCGGTATCCGAGCAGTCCCTGTGGGCGAAGCGATGATGGCTGCTGTGATTCTTGATCACATCCTGCTGGATCGCGGTCAGACGGGTGGTGTGCGTGGCAAGATCGGCTAGGCCTTCTGCTTGCTAAGCTGCACGGCCAAAATACCACCTGTGATGATCAGCACCCCGACGACGTCCATCGAGCCAAGCTGTTCGCCCAGCAGTACGGCGGCAATCATCACGCCGAAGAACGGTGTGAGAAAGTGGAAAACCGCAGCGGGTGTCGCGCCGATGCGGTCCACCAGATAGAACCAGATCAGCGTCGCACCGAGGCCCGGAACGATAACGGTATATGTGAACGCGACGCCAAACTGCCATGTCCATGTGACGTCGAAACTCTCGAACACCAGTGCGGGAACCCACAACATTGCGCTGCCCACCAGCATCTGCAATCCAACAATCATCAAGAAATTTCCGCCCGATGATGCACCACGCACGGATAGTGTTGCCACGGTAAGCGAGAGCACAGCGATCACGCACAATCCCAATCCGTACAGATCAACGGTGCCTTGCAACCGCGCGCCCATAATCAACGCAACGCCGACCAATCCGGCGAACAATCCCGCAATTCCGAGAGGGCGTATTTTCTCTCCAAACACGATCCAACTTGAGATCCCGACCAACAGCGGCATGGTCGATGCAACGATCGCGGCCAACGACGCTTCGATCGTCTGCATTGCGATGAAATTCAGGCCCAGATAAAGCGCATTTTGTGAGACGCCGAACACGACCACCGCCACCCACTGTCGGCGTGTTAAATGCCAGCTTTGCCCCATCAGTCGCGCAAGCAAAACACCGAATAAACCCGACAACAAAAAACGGATCGCTAACGCATATAGTGGCGGGGCATATTGCACGATCACGCGGGCCGACGTGAACGCCGACGCCCACATAATGCCAAACATCACGCCCATCACAATCGCTTTGGTGTCGATTTTACCCACGTCTATCTCCAACGAAAAAGGGCCGCCCGAATGGACGACCCTCTAACATCTTCGGTCAGGGAACGTTAGCCGTTCACGCTGTCCTTGAGTGCCTTCGCGATTGTCATTTTGACAACCTTGTCAGCGTCTTTCTTGATTTGCTCACCAGTGGCTGGGTTGCGAACCATACGCTCTGGACGCTCACGGCAATAGATTTTGCCGACGCCTGGAAGTGTGACAGCACCGCCGCCAGATACTTCGCGTGTGATCAGACCGACCATCGCGTCGAGTGCTGCGGACGCAGATTTTTTGTCTGTGCCCATGTCTTCAGCCAGAGCTGCAACAAGTTGCGTCTTGGTCATTGGTTTCGTCGCCATTGTATTTCTCCTCGTTCTGCCCAATTTTCTGGGCTCTTTGCTCAGTCACTAAACTGTATATGGCTATAATCCACAACGATTAGTGTAAGTTTACAAGTGAAAAACTGCATATTGTGGGTAAATACACCATTTACCCCCCGTTAGAGGAAGGCTGTTTCCTCAAAAGAGCGCAATTTACGGCTGTGAATCCTCTCAAGCGGCATCTGGCGCAAATGCTCCATTGCGCGAATTCCGATCATCAAATGGCGCGAAACTTGCGTTTTATAGAAATCAGATGCCATGCCAGGCAACTTCAATTCACCATGAAGAGGCTTATCAGACACGCACAAAAGCGTGCCGTATGGCACTCGAAACCGGAACCCGTTGGCTGCAATTGTCGCGCTTTCCATGTCCAGACCAATGGCGCGCGATTGTGACAGCCGCTGCACCGGGCCGGATTGGTCACGCAGTTCCCAATTTCGGTTATCAATCGTTGCGACGGTTCCGGTACGCATAATCCGTTTCAACTCGAACCCTTCAAGTTCGGTCACAGAGGCCACAGCCTGTTCCAAAGCGATCTGGATTTCCGCAAGTGCAGGGATCGGCATCCAAACAGGAAGATCGTCATCCAACACATGGTCTTCGCGCAAATAGCCATGCGCGAGAACGAAATCACCCAAGCGTTGCGAATTGCGCAAACCTGCACAGTGGCCAACCATAAGCCATGCATGTGGACGCAACACGGCGATGTGGTCTGTGGCAGTTTTGGCATTGCTTGGACCGACGCCGATGTTGACCAGTGTAATCCCCGCCTGCCCTTCGCGACACAAATGATAGGTCGGCATTTGCGGCATCTTGGCGGGCACATCCAACGGCGCGTCTGCATCCGTGATGACCTGATTACCTGTACTCACAAAAGAGGTGTAACCGCTGTCGGGATTAGCCAGCATCTTGCGTGCATAACTTTCGAATTCCTCGACGTAGAACTGGTAGTTTGTGAACAAAACGTGGTTCTGAAAATGTTCTGCCTTCGTGGCGGTGTAATGCTGCAAACGTGCCAGTGAATAATCGATACGTTGTGCCGTGAACGGCGCAAGCGGGCTGGACCCGTCCTCGTTCAGGACATCAACACCGTTCACAATGTCATCATTCGTTGTTGCCAAATCAGGCACATCAAACACATCGCGCAAGGTGAATTGCAGCGCACCTTCTTGCGGAACCTCAACTTCGCCGGACACAGCGAAGTGGACGGGCATCGGCGTGGACGACACACCAATCACAATCGGTTCGGCATGGTTTTCGATCAGCAGGCCGATCTGCTGTTCCAAATATCCTTCAAATAAATCCGGCCGCGTAACGGTTGTGGAATATGTGCCCGGTCCCGCGACATGACCAAAGCTAAGGCGCGAATCTGTTTGGGCGTAGGTGGACGTCGTGATGCGGATTTCGGGATAGAAGGCACGAAACCGTGTATCAGGCCGCGCGCCTGTGACGTTTTCGGCAAACGTCTTGGTCAGAAACTGAACTGCAATATCGTAAAGTTCCTGCAATCGCGCGACTGCGGACTTCGCGTCTTTGAACTGCTCTGCGACGGGAACTTCAGGTGAGATGACGGGCAAATGAGCGTCTGATTTCATCATGATCTAAGCCTCCAGATTATTATTGTTCTTATGTTCACGGACAAAAACGCCGCACTCTAACATGCGGCGGGTTTCAAATATGTGACGGGATGTGTTCATGCACTATAATTCACCACTCAGCTGGGCACCGCAAGTCCTCCTCATGTCGCTTTTTTACTAGCCACACCGCGACGGCTGGTGTTGGCTGTCATCAGGGGAGAATGACTGTGACCATAACCAAACTCAAACCGAACCTGTCCCACTGGCAAGAACGTGTGGATCTTGCCGCAGCGTTCCAGTGGACCGCACGCTTGAACATGCATGAAGGCGTCGCCAACCATTTCAGTTTCGCAATCAATGATGACGGCACACAGTTTCTGATGAACCCCAATCAGATGCATTTCGGCCGGATCAAAGCATCTGACATGATTGAAGTTGACGCAAACGACCCCGATACCTTAGAAGGCCCGAACGCGCCTGACCCAACTGCATGGGGTCTGCACGGTGGAATCCATCGTCATTGCCCACACGCGCGCTGCGCTATGCATGTCCATTCAATCTACGCGACTGTGCTTGCGACATTGAAGGACAGCCGCCTTTTGCCTATCGATCAGAACTGCGCGACATTTTTTAATCGCTACGTCATTGATGACCACTACGGCGGCCTCGCGTTTGAAGAAGAGGGCGAGCGTTGTGCCGGACTGTTAAGTGATCCCAAACAAAAGGTCATGATCATGGGCAATCACGGCATCATGATCATCGGTGCTACCGTCGCTGAAACCTTCAACCGTCTGTATTATTTTGAACGTGCCGCTGAGACATATATCCGCGCACTGCAAACCGGACAGCCCTTGCGGATTTTGTCAGATGACATCGCAGAGAAAACTGCATCCGAGCTCGAAGATTATCCCGAACAAGACGAACGCCACTTGGCAGAATTGAAAGCAATTCTGGATGAAGAAGGCTCTAACTATGCGCAATAGGGCCTATTTTGAGAATTTGAAGAAGTGGACAAGCACGCGCCGGTTGGGGGCGATCAACATAGTATTTCATCTATGTTTTTCTCCAACTTAAGGCAGACACCATGACAATTTACGGCCTCACTGACGAACATACGATGATTGCGGACACCGTTCGCAGCTTTGTTGAAAATGAAATCTACCCTCACGAAGACCTCGTTGAGCGGACCGGCGAAGTTCCACAAGAAATCGCCGATGAGATTAAACGCAAAACAATCGAGCTTGGTTTTTATGCCTGCAACTTTCCCGAAAGCGCGGGTGGTGCGGGCCTCAATCACGTTGAATTTGCGCTGGTTGAACGTGAACTCGGGCGTGGGTCTATGGCTCTCAACCATTTCTTCGGGCGGCCTCAAAATATCCTGATGGCCTGCCAAGGGGATCAAATTGAACGCTATCGCGACCCCGCTGTGCGTGGTGAACGCATGGACGCTTTGGCGATGACGGAACCGGGCGCGGGGTCTGACGTGCGCGGCATGAAATGCACCGCTGTGCGTGACGGGGGCGATTGGGTTCTAAATGGCACCAAACACTTTATTTCTGGCGCAGATCACGCCGATTTCCTGATTGTTTTCGTCGCAACCGGTGAAGACCAAACACCGCGCGGGCCCAAAAAACGCATTACGACGTTCCTTGTGGATCGCGGCACCCCCGGCTTTACAATTCGCGATGGGTACAAATCCGTATCCCATCGTGGTTATAAAAACATGATCCTTGATTTTGACGATTGCCGCCTGCCCGATGCGCAGGTGTTGGGTGAGGTTGATGGCGGGTTCGCTGTGATGAACGAATGGCTCTATGCGACTCGCATCACTGTTGCGACGATGTCTGTCGGCCGCGCACGGCGTGTGTTTGACTATGCGCTTAATTACGCTGCCGAACGCGAACAATTCGGACAGAAAATTGGTAAATTCCAAGGCATCAGTTTTCAGATCGCTGATATGATCACGGAAATCGACGCCGCGGATTTGCTCACGCTTGCGGCGGCAGATCGGCTCGACAAAGCGCTGCCTGCCAACCGTGAAATCGCCAGCGCAAAACTCTATGCGTCCGAAATGCTATCCCGCGTAACCGACGCTGCAATTCAAGTGCATGGCGGCATGGGATTGATGGATGACTACCCGCTTGAACGGTTCTGGCGCGATGCTCGTGTTGAACGCATCTGGGATGGAACATCGGAAATTCAACGCCACATCATCAGCCGTGAATTGCTGCGTGCCCTGGGTGCCTAGACATGGATTTATCGAGACTACTTCGCCCTAAAAGCGTGGCGATCATCGGTGGTGGTACGTGGTGCCACGCCGTCACACAACAGCTTATCAAAACGGGTTTCAGCGGTAAAATTTGGCCGGTTCATCCCCGTGCAGAAGACATCTGCGGACTAAAAGCGTATCCCACTGCAATTGACCTGCCCGGTGTGCCAGATGCGACTTTTATCGGCATCAATCGGGATGCTACCATTGGTGCCGTAGAACGGCTCGCGCGAATGGGCGCTGGTGGTGCTGTGTGTTTTGCCAGCGGCTTCGGTGAAACGGCAGATGGCCAAGATGCAAATTCCCGATTGCTCAAAGCGGCTGGCGACATGCCGATACTCGGGCCAAATTGCTACGGCATGATCAACGCACTTGATGGGGTGTCTCTCTGGCCTGATCAACACGGGTGCTTGCCAGTTGAAAGTGGTGTCGCGATCCTGACGCAAAGCTCCAACATTGCCATTAACCTGACGATGCAAAAACGCGGCCTGCCTATTGCCTACGTCGTTACCTGCGGAAATCAGGCGCAGCTGTCAGAGGCCGAGATCGCCGACGCGCTGTTAGACGACCCACGTGTAACTGCAATTGGCCTTCACATCGAAGGATTTTTAGATTTGCCCGCGTGGCAAGCCTTCGCTCGAAAGGCGGAGGCGAAAAACATCCCGCTTGTCGCGTTGAAAGTCGGAAAATCCCAAGAGGCGCGTTCGGCAACCGTGTCGCACACCGCGTCTTTGGCCGGCAGCGATGCAGGCGCACAATCACTTTTGGACCACCTTGGTATCGCGCGGGTCGACGATTTGCCGACTTTGATCGAAACCCTGAAAATTATGCATGTCGCAGGGCCGCTGCTATCAGGCAAAATTGCCTCCATCAGCTGTTCGGGAGGTGAGGCAAGCCTGATCGCCGATTTAGCCCATGACACGGACCTGATCTTTCCTATGCTCACCAAAAGACAGTCCAAGGCGCTGTCTGATGCGTTAGGTCCCAAAGTCGCGCTCGCAAACCCTCTCGACTATCACACGTATATCTGGCGCGATGCAGTGGCAATGACACAGGCATTTTCTGCCATGATAGACTCTAATTTGGCGATGACGTTTCTGATCGTCGACTTTCCACGCGGTGATATTTGCGACGACAGTGATTGGGAATGCGCCATTGTCGCAGCGCTTGAAACGCGCGCCACAACGAACGCCAATATCGCCATGGTCGCGACACTTCCTGAATTGATGCCGGAACACATTGCAACGCGATTGATGCAGGGTGGTATTATCCCCCTCAACGGATTGGCCGAGGCTTTGGCCGCTACTGAGGCTGCACAAGCACGCAGCCCCGCTCAGGAAGACATCATCGTTCCTGCGCCCACCCAAACCTCAGACTTAGTCGCCGAAGACGCCGCGAAGACCGCACTGACGGAATTTGGAATCTCTATTCCTGCTCATAAACCTGGTAGTCTGGAAGACCTTGTGCAATGGACAGCCACTACAAAGGGCCCGTTCGTTCTGAAAACAACAGGCGTTGCCCACAAGTCGGAAAGCGGCGGCGTGGCCTTGTCCCTCACCAACAGCGACGCCGTCAGAGCAGCCGGGGCAAACATGCAAGGCGATACCTTCCTGATTGAAGAAATGATTGAAGGCACAATCGCCGAACTTCTTGTTGGTGTTGTCAAAGATCCGGCACATGGATTTATAATGACGATCGCTGCTGGTGGCATTTTCGCTGAAATCGTTCAAGATCAGGTGTCGATGCTACTGCCAGCGTCTAAAGGACGGCTGAAACAGGCTCTAACTCGCCTGAAAATAGCGAAAATACTAATGGGATATCGCAATCAGCCGGCTGCGGACCTCGATCAGATCATCACCGCTATCGATGCGGTTCAATCCTACGTCCTCGCGAACCTCGAAACCGTTGAGGAAGTCGAGGTCAATCCCCTCATCGTGACCCAAGAACGTGCCATTGCCGTCGATGCCCTCATAAGGAAACGCCATGACCAATCCCATTAAAACACGCCGCGAAGGACCTATTCTTGAGATCACGCTGGATCGCCCCAAAGCGAATGCGATCGACCTCACTACAAGCCGTATCATGGGCGAGGTGTTTGCTGATTTTCGCGATGATCCAGACCTTCGTGTCGCCATTCTTACGGGCGCGGGCGAAAAATTCTTCTGCCCCGGGTGGGACCTTAAGGCCGCGGCAGACGGGGACGCGGTTGACGGCGATTATGGGGTGGGCGGCTTTGGCGGCCTGCAAGAACTGCGTGACATGAACAAGCCGGTCATCGCTGCGGTGAACGGCATTTGTTGCGGTGGCGGTCTGGAACTGGCGCTGTCCGCCGACATCATACTCGCGGCAGATCACGCCACCTTTGCATTGCCCGAAATCAGGTCTGGTACCGTCGCGGATGCGGCGAGCATCAAGCTTCCCAAACGCATCCCGTATCACATCGCGATGGAACTACTTTTGACAGGCCGATGGTTTGATACGACCGAAGCCTTGGGTTGGGGTCTTATTAATCACACCCATCCCGCGAACGATCTGATGGCGCAAGCGTGGGACATGGCCCGCGTCCTCGCGTCGGGGCCGCCTCTCGTTTATGCGGCGATCAAAGACGTTGTGCGCGACGCGGAAGATTCCAAGTTCCAAGACACAATGAACCGGATAACGAAACGGCAGTTGGGCAGCATTGATAGGCTCTATTCCAGCGAAGATCAGCTTGAAGGCGCCAAGGCCTTTGCCGAAAAACGTGATCCTGTTTGGAAGGGGCGTTAAGCCAGCAACGTCGCCAAGCGGCGCAAGGCAAATCCGTATCCTTCAGTGCCAAGGCCCGCGATCACACCTTCAGCGCGACCTGACACATAGGAATGGTGCCGGAACCGTTCGCGTTTGTGTATGTTGGAAATATGGACTTCCATCACTGGACCCTCAAATGCGTTCAACGCATCAAGGATCGCAACAGATGTATGGCTTAGTGCACCGGGGTTGATGACAATCCCAGCCACAACACCGCGCGCGTCCTGGATCCAATCCACAATCACGCCTTCATGATTGCTTTGGTGCGCTTCGACCTCAAACCCGAGGGTCGCACCAAGGTCCGTACAGGTCGCCACTACATCATCGAGCGTTTCGGACCCGTAAATTTCCGGCTGGCGCTGCCCAAGCAAATTCAAATTTGGACCATTGAGAAGGAGTATCTTTTTCATAAACCGACAATCGGTCACACGTTGCCCCTTGGCAAGCCCTTGCACGGCGCCGCAGCGTAGGTCACGAAAGGGCATGACAAAAACACTACTTTCATTCGGCCACGGATATTCCGCACGCGCCCTGACCCGCCTTCTTTCCGATGACTGGCGCGTCATCGGCACCACTCGGTCCGAAGACAAGGCCGCAGAACTGATGGCGAGCGGAACCGAACCCCGCATTTGGCCCGGCGCGGACCTTACCCCTGCCCTGAACACCGCCACGCATTTATTGATTTCGGCGGGCCCGTCTGACGCTGGCGATCCCGTTCTAAACGAATTGCGCCACGAGATTGAGGCCCGACGCGAACAGTTCGAATGGGTCGGTTATCTGTCTACAACGGGTGTCTACGGCGATCACAATGGCGATTGGGTCGATGAAACCACGCCGCTGACACCCTCAACCAAACGCGGACAGCTGCGCGTGAACGCGGAGGCTGATTGGCAATCCCTTGATCTGCCCCTGCACATTTTTCGCCTTGCGGGTATCTATGGACCCGGCCGTGGTCCTTTCGCAAAAGTGCGCAATGGCACTGCGCGACGCATCATCAAAGAAGGCCAAGTGTTCAGCCGCATCCACGTCGCAGACATCGCGCAGGTTCTAAAAGCTTCGATCGATCAGCCTAACGCAGGTGCGATTTATAACCTGTGCGACAACGACCCCGCCCCACCCGAAGACGTGATTGGCTACGCTGCTGAACTGCTCAATCTGCCAATCCCGCCCGCGCAGGACTTTGAGACCGCCGATATGACGCCAATGGCGCGCAGCTTTTACGCGGAAAGCAAAAAGGTACGAAATGATCGTATCAAGGACGAATTGGGCGTCGACCTAATCTACCCCGACTATCGCGCAGGACTTCAGGCACTTTTGGCAGCGGAAACAAATCCCTAACGCCTGATACGAACGCGGCAAAGCGTGCGGTTCGCTTCAACTTGTCACCATCCACTTGCCTACAGGGCTTTGTCACGCCATATCGGGAAAAAGGATGGGACAACGCTATGACGCTCCGTGAAAAGACCGCTGTATTTTTGGATGATGCAAGATTTCGCAACTTCATCATTGGCGTGATTATTTTCAATGCGATCATTCTTGGTCTCGAAACATCCAAACCGCTGATGGCTGTTGCGGGGGACTTCATCCATCTTCTTGATCAGATTTGCCTGTATATTTTTGTGGCCGAGATCGCGTTAAAACTGTTCGCGCATCACTTCCGGTTCTTCCGGTCTGGCTGGAACCTATTTGATTTCTTCATTGTTGGCATTGCACTGCTTCCTGCTGCGCAATCGTTCTCTGTGCTGCGGGCGCTGCGTATTCTGCGTGTGTTGCGCATTATTTCAGCAACGCCGTCCTTGCGCCTTGTTGTCGAAGGGTTCCTCAGGGCGCTCCCCGGGATGGGAAGTGTCTTCATCCTGATGTCGTTAATCTTTTACATCGGCGCTGTGATGGCAACGAAACTGTTTGGCGCTGATTGCCCGACCTGCACACCTGACCAGGCGGCAAATTTTCAAGAATGGTTCGGCACGCTTGGCGCGTCCGGATATTCATTGTTCCAGATCATGACATTGGAAAGCTGGTCCATGGGCATCGTACGCCCTGTCATGGAGGTTTACCCGCAAGCCTATATATTCTTCGTGCCCTTCATCATGGTCACGACATTTGCAGTGGTGAACCTGCTAGTTGGTCTCATCGTGAATTCGATGTCAGAAACGGCGTCAGAAGAATCCAACGCAGCAACGGATGTCTACCGAGACGAAGTTCTTGCCCGCCTGACAGAAATTGAAAAACGACTGCCGAAGTAACGCCTAGGCCGTCTTCCCAATCACATCGACACCCAGAACGCCAAGAACCTTGGCTTCAATATGCTCTGCATTCATCGCGGCGGAATTATACATATCGGCAGGGCTGGATTGGTCGATAAAAATGTCAGGCAGCACCATGGATCGATATTTCAAACCATGATCAAACACACCCTCCTCCGCCAAAAGCTGCGCCACATGTGACCCGAACCCGCCAATCGCGCCTTCTTCGACGGTGATAAGCGCGTCATGGTCAGCGGCGAGTTTCAGGATCATGTCGCGGTCCAATGGCTTGGCGAACCGCGCATCTGCCACCGTCGGCGTGATACCCTTTGCGGCCAATGCCTCGCACGCCTTTTCAACTTCTTGGAGGCGCGTTCCAAAAGACAGGATCGCGACTTTCGATCCTTCACGGATCATGCGCCCCTTACCAATCTCAAGCGGCTGCGCATCAGCTGGGATGTCCACACCAATGCCTTCGCCCCGCGGGAAACGGAACGCGATTGGGCCATCATCATGGGCAACAGCCGTCGCGACCATGCGCACCAATTCAGCCTCATCCGCCGCCGCCATCACGACAAAGCCAGGAAGGTTCGCCAGAAACGCGACATCGAACGATCCCGCATGGGTCGCACCATCGGCCCCAACCAGCCCAGCGCGATCAATCGCGAACCGAACTGGCAGGCGCTGGATCGCCACATCATGCACGACCTGATCATAGCCGCGCTGCAAGAACGTCGAATACAATGTGCAAAACGGTTTCATGCCGCCTGCCGCAAGGCCCGCACAAAACGTCACCGCGTGTTGTTCGGCAATGCCGACATCAAAACAGCGCGACGCAAAGCGTTCCATGAATTTGGTCAGCCCCGTGCCGTCCGGCATTGCTGCGGTCACGGCAACGATCTTGTCGTCCTTCGCGGCAGCATTCACTAATGCTTCGGCGAAGACAGACGTATAAGATGGTGCGTTAGACACTGATTTTGCCTGTTTGCCTGTCACCAGATCAAACTTGCCAGTGGCATGCCCACGATCCGCGCGGTCCTCGGCGTAGCCTTTGCCCTTCTTGGTAATCGCATGGATCAAGATCGGCCCTGTTGCGCGGGTTTTCACGGTCCGCAAGACAGACAAAAGCTGCTCAATGTCGTGCCCGTCGATAGGGCCAAGATACGAAAAACCAAGTTCTTCAAACAGCGTTCCACCAACGGTCATATGCTTCAGCATATCTTTGGCGCGCCGCGCACCTTCCTGAAATGGTTCGGGTAGGAACGATACCGCCCCCTTAGCCGCGGCCTTAAATTCCTGAAACGGATCGCCGGCATACAGGCGGGACAAATACGACGACATCGCGCCAACGGGCGGGGCAATCGACATCTCGTTGTCGTTCAAAATCACGATCAACCGCTTCTTGAGGTGACCTGCGTTATTCAACGCCTCATATGCCATGCCCGCCGACATTGACCCATCGCCAATCACAGCAATCGCATCGCCGCCCTCACCACCAAGGTCGCGCGCTACCGCAAAACCAAGGGCCGCAGAAATTGACGTGCTCGAATGCGCTGCGCCAAAACAATCATACAGGGATTCAGACCGCTTCGTGAAACCCGAAAGCCCGTCTTTTTGGCGCAACGTGCGGATACGATCCCGCCGCCCCGTCAAAATCTTATGCGGGTAACACTGGTGCGACACGTCCCAAATGATCTTGTCCTTGGGCGCATCAAACACGGCATGCAACGCGACTGTCAATTCCACGACACCCAAACCGGCACCAAGATGACCACCCGTTTCAGACACCGTTGAAATTGTCTCAGCCCGCAGTTCATCCGCGACTTTGCTCAGCTGCGCATCGCTTAACCCGTTCAGATCACTGGGTAGATCAATGAGGTCAAGATTGGGGGTGTGTGGTCGATCATTCATACCGGTACTTTCGTCAGTGCGTGCGGTTCACAACGAACCGCGCCGCGTCTTTCAAGGTCGCCGCGGCGTCCCCGTAAATATCTAGCGCATCACACGCCTCTTGGATCAAAGAGTCAGCGCGGCGTTTCGCCCCATCAAGGCCCAGCAACGACACAAACGTCGCTTTGCCAGCATCGGCATCCTTGCCGACGGCCTTACCCACAGCCGCCGCATCACCCTCGACATCCAAGACATCGTCAGCGATCTGAAACGCGAGACCGAGTGCATCCCCGTAGGTGAGCAAAGCGCGCGTGTCATCCCCAGCCAGTTCGGCACCCGCCATCGCGGACCACCGGATTAACGCGCCGGTTTTGCCGTTTTGCACGGCCTCAATCTCGGTCAATGTATGCCCGCGAGTTTTACTTTCGGCTTCGATGTCTAACATCTGGCCACCAACCATACCCTTCCGTCCTGCTGCCGTCGCGAGCCCGTACACCAACCGACGGGACGCATCAGCGGGGCCAATGTCAGTGTGAGACAGCAATTCAAACGCAAGCGTCTGCAATGCATCACCTGCCAACACGGCCGTCGCTTCGTCCCATTTTTTATGCACTGTCGGCTGGCCACGCCGCAGATCGTCATCATCCATACAAGGCAAATCATCATGGATCAGCGAATAGGCATGCAGACATTCAATCGAGAGCGCTGCCATGCTTGCTGGGCCAATCTGGTTCCCATGCAGCCGCGCGCTTTCCAGCACAAGAAACGCGCGCAAGGCTTTTCCGCCCACAACTGCATATCGCATGGCCGCTAAAAGTTTGGTGTCTGGCGTGTCTGGAATCATCGCATGCAAGCATTTGGACACGACAGTCTGCGCCCGAAGCAAGGCTTTATCGAACGGCAAAAATTCTATTTCATGCATCACTTAACCATCAAGGGGCGCCGTGCCCGTTGGTTTACCGTCGCCGTCCAATGTCAACTTAGCGACCTTTTCTTCGGCCTCTTTCAACTTGGTTTCACAGCGGCCTTTCAGCAAAGCCCCGCGTTCATAAAGCGCGATGGATTCATCCAACGGGACCTCACCGCGCTCTAGCTTACCCACGACCTGCTCCAATTCGCGCAGCGCGTCCTCAAAGCTCATTTCTGCTAAATCTGCACTCATCGCGCGCGCTCCTTCAAAACTTCAACGTGCGCACGAGCCGACCGGCCCAGCGCCTCCAAATCATACCCACCCTCAAGCGCGGATACCACCCGACCACCGCAATGTTCATCCGCCAGATCGCACAGTTTTTGCGTGACCCACATATAATCATCCTCGTGCAACATCATCCCCGCCAATGGATCAGCCGCATGTGCATCAAATCCAGCCGAAATCAGCAGAAGTTCAGGTTTGAACGCAGCAAGACGGGGAAACACGTAACGCTCATACGCCGCGCGAAACACCTTTGATGAACATCCTTCAGGCAGTGGAATATTCACGATATTGCCGACACCCGTTTCATGCGCCGCACCCGTCCCCGGCCAAAGCGGCATCTGATGGCTTGAGAAAAACAAAACCCGCGCGTCTTCTTCGACGAGGTCTTGCGTACCGTTGCCGTGATGCACATCAAAATCCACAATCGCGACCCGTTTCAGACTGTGAAACTCCAACGCATGCTTCGCCGCCACGGCAACCGACCCAAAGAAACAAAACCCCATCGGCGTTTCGCGTTCTGCGTGATGACCCGGCGGGCGCACAGCGGCAAACGCATTGCCAACCTCGCCTGACATTACTAAATCCACGGCCTTAACGACGCCGCCCGTCGCGCGATATGCGGCCTCCAATGTCCCAACTGACATATGCGTATCCGCATCCAAAGACCGCCATCCATCCGACGGGGCCGCATCCGCAATGGCCGTCAAATGCGCCTTAGGGTGGCACCGTAACAAATCGTCTTCGGCTGCCATCGGTGCTGAAACAGACATCAGATCCAGCCCGTCCAAAGCGCCCAAAACCGCATCGAGCCGCGCCACCTGTTCAGGATGCCCTTGCGGCGTCACGTGATCGTAAAACGCTTTGTGTGTAATTAATGCTGTGGTCATACCGCCCCCTGAAATCAATCCGGCGCGAGCATATATCCAGCCCCACGCACCGTCTGTAAATACCGTGGCTGCTTTGGATCAGCCTCCAGCTTGCGGCGCAACCGCGTGATCTGAACATCAACAGCGCGTTCCTGCGCCTGCCCGCCAGACCGTCCCAATCGATCAACCAAATCCTCGCGCGAAATCGCCTCACCCGTGGTCGCGGAAAAGATTTTCATCAATTGTACTTCGGTTGCGGTCAGACGCACGATGTATTCGCCTTGCCACATCTCGCCGCGCTCCATGTCATAGCGCAACGGTCCAAGATGAAGGACTTTGGGCACAATCGCCTCCGCCTCGCTCGGTGGGACACGACGCAGGATCGAATTGATCCGCAACAATAGCTCTTTGGGTTCAAAAGGCTTGGCCAAGTAATCATCGGCCCCTGCCTCAAGGCCGGCAATACGATCACCAGTTTCCGCTTTGGCCGTCAGCAGTAGAATTGGAGTATCACGGGTTTTGCGCAGATCGGCGCACAGCGTTACCCCATCTTCGCCGGGCATCATCACGTCCAACACGATCATATCAAAATCAAGACCCGACAAGATACGTCGTGCATGGGCCGCATCACGCGCAGCTGTCACCAAGAACCCGTTACGAACGAGAAATTTCTGCAACAAGACGCGAATGCGTTCGTCATCGTCGACGATCAACAGATGAGGCTGGTCACTATACATCGCGTTACCCCTTTAAATCCTTAAGCGCATCATAGCGGTTACGCATGTCTTGATCCATCATTGCCTCAAGCACCTGTCTGAAACCTGTCACGGCCTCTGGCCCCGCCGCGCGGTACGCCGTCCGCATTCGATCACGTTGGGCATCCGATAATTTTCTCTCTAGCGCCTCACCGTCTTCCGTTAGGTAGAGATGGCGTTCGCGTTTGTCGCGCTTACCCACCTCACTGCGCACAAGACCATCCTCCATCAAGGCACGCAACACACGGTTCAGCGATTGCTTCGTGACCCCAAGGATCGCAAGAAGATTGTTCACCGTTCCGCCTGGACTTCGGTGAATGAAGTGAACTGCGCGGTGATGCGCCCGCCCATAGGCCATGTCTGTCAAGATGCGATCAGGGTCCGCCGTAAAACCGCGATAGGCGAAAAACATCGCCTCGATCCCCTTACGCAACTGTTCATCCGTTAGGAACAACAGCGGGTTGCCAGTTTCTCTACCGCCACCTTCCATAAGGGGCCTCCTTCACATTCGCTGTCATAATACGTCAGCTTTGTTGACATTCCAAGCAGGGATCGGTATCGAATCGAAGATTTCGCGCAACAAAGTGTCCACATCGGACCTAACTGCGTAATAAATGCAA
This sequence comes from Octadecabacter sp., assembly GCA_018608045.1. Lineage (GTDB taxonomy): Bacteria > Pseudomonadota > Alphaproteobacteria > Rhodobacterales > Rhodobacteraceae > Octadecabacter. The sequence goes on from JABBAI010000075.1 coordinate 27,310, forward strand.
AGATTACTGGAGGCTATCATGGCTGGTGCATACGACAATCGGGACGGAAAAATCTGGATGGACGGCAAGTTGGTCGAATGGCGCGACGCGAACGTGCACATTCTGACCCACGCTATGCACTACGCGTCCTCCGTATTTGAAGGCGAGCGTTGCTATGACGGCAAAATCTTCAAATCCCGGCAGCATTCGGAACGCCTGATCAAATCAGGCCAACTTATCGACTTTGAAATTCCATATACTGTGGACGAGATTGAGGCCGCAAAACGCGCCGCACTCGACGCGAACGGCCTGACAGACGCCTACGTCCGTCCCGTCGCTTGGCGTGGATCTGGTGAAGACATGGGCGTTGCAGCATCGCGCAACCCTGTCCACCTCGCTGTCGCGGTTTGGGAATGGGGCGCCTATTACGGTGATGCAAAAATGAAGGGCGCAAAGCTCGACATTGCGAAATGGAAACGCCCGTCACCGGAATGCGCACCGTCACAAGCCAAAGCCGCAGGTCTGTATATGATCGCGACCATGTCAAAACACGCCGCCGAAGCCAAAGGGTGCAGTGACGCGCTGATGTTCGACTACCGCGGTTATGTTGCCGAATGCACGGGCGCGAACCTGTTCTTCGTCAAAGACGGCGAAGTCCACACACCCAAGCCCGATGCCTTTCTAAACGGCCTGACCCGCCAGACCGTGATTGAAATGCTGACGCAAAAAGGCATCAAAGTTCACGAACGCCATATCATGCCGGACGAACTCGAAGGGTTCGAACAGGCATGGCTGACTGGGTCGGCAGCCGAGGTGACGCCAATCGCCCAAATCGGTGATTATAACTTCGAAGTCGGCGCATTGGCCAAAGACATCGCCACGGATTACGAAAAACTGGTCCGCGCCTGAACCCGCTACCAAAACTTCCACCAAGGCCGGGCATGAGTGCCGGCCTTGGTCATGTCCGGTGTCGGAAAATCAGGATGACTAGCATTGCCCGCCGCATCATAAATCTCACCCTCATCGCCCATCAAACGCGCGTCCAGAACGATACTAAGCTTGTGCATTTTGGCCAGAGCGTCTGGACGTGCATTCTTGCCAACAATATTGCCATCCGACATCCAAAACCACATCCGCCCCATGCCTTCCTCACCGGACCAAACAGCCGCTGACGGGTCCGTTGCAGCCATCTCCGCGTGTGGCGTCAGGTGCGGATCTGTTTCAATGACGGCAAGCCATTCATCAAGTTCGATTTCCTCACCGTGTTCATCGAACCATTCGTCTTTGCGTGAAATATAAAGATTGTAACCCATCGCCCTACTGCAACCCCTTTGCCTTGACCTTGCGTCGCGCCGTAGCGTCCATGCCAAGCGCGCGTTCACGCAGCACGATAATCACGCCTGCGCAAATCACCAAGGCGGCACCGACCAACATGCCAAGTGTCGGGACTTCTGAAAACCAGACGTATCCGATCAAAACCGACCACAGGATCGACACATAGGTGAACGGGGCCAACACACCTGCTTCGGCGAACCGATAGCTTGACGTCAGCAAAACCTGCCCAAGCCCGCCAACAATTCCTGCACCAATCAACAACGTCAATTCATACCCGTTCGGCCAGACCCAGCCGAACGGAATTGTCACAAGCGACAACAGCGTCGACGTCGCTGAAAACCAGAACACAATCGCCGTCGTGCTTTCTTTGCCCGCCATGCCTTTGACGAACACCTGCGCAAATGCCGCAAGGCATGCTGATCCGAGGGTGAGCAAAACACCCAGCGCTTCTGTTGACCCCAGGCCAACACTCAGCCTTGGTGCGACGATAATGATAACACCAACAAAGCCGAGCATGACCGCCGCGATGCGCACAAAGCGAAACCGTTCCCCCAAAATCAGCGCCGCAAGCACAACCATCAGAATTGGTGTCACAAACCGGATCGCCGTAACCTCTGGCAGCGGCAGATACTTCAACCCCGCAAACCCAAGCCCCATGGCACAAGACCCGACAATTCCACGCACCGCATGATTGCGCACCGAAGTCGTTTTGATCCCTGCTGCAATACCGCCGTGCGTGACGAGCCAGATCAGGACAATCGGCATCGCCATAATCGACCGGAAGAACATCGCCTCACCTGCAGGCACGCGACCGGCGGCTTTGATAAAGGCAGACATCAACGTAAAAACAGTAATAGCCGACAGCATCAAAAAGATGCCGCGCGTCACATTGGTTTGCGTTGCAGTGGTCATACCTTTGCTTACGCCCCGTCACCCAAAACGGCCAGTCCTTTAGCGGCGCGGCGTGATCCGTAAAATGTCACCGCCCAGCACGTCCGGCAGCACCAAAAGATCGCCGTTGGGCAGCACTTCTACATCACGGACGCGGCCAATGTCTGCCAACAACCTCTCCTCCCCGACAACACGGCCACCTTCGATTTGAAGCCGCATAATGCCCCCGGGAAACAGGGATGCGACAAACAGATTGCCACGCCACGGCGCAAAAGCCGCATTGCCTGGATACGCCGCCATCCCACCAGGGGCGATAACAGGATCCCAATAATACACCGGCGGCTCCAGACCGTCCGCGACAGCAATGCCACCGCTGATGTCGGCCCCGCTGTAATCGATGCCATAAGACACAATCGGCCAGCCGTAGTTGCGACCCTGTCGTGGGCGGTTCAGTTCATCCCCGCCGCGCGGGCCGTGTTCAACTGTCCATAATTCACCATCCCGCAGCGTCGCACCTTGAATGTTGCGATGCCCCGTCGACCACGTGGTCACAGCGCCGTCTTCGGACACCCACATCACCTTACCGATCGTTGTCGCAGGGTCTTGGACATATCGTTCGCGTCCACGATCACCGCCTGTGATCCAAACCCCGCCATCACCGAGCACCACGCGGCTACCGAAATGGCGGCCACTGTTCAGCGCAGGCGTTTGAACAAAAATATCCTCAACCTGTATAAGCGTATTCTGGTCCAACACACCGTGCGCCACCGCCAAGGCAGCGCGATTGCCCACTAGTTTGGCGTAGGTCAGATATACGATGCCCGTCGACGAAACCGCGACATCCAACAACCCGCCTTGTTGGATCGCCACGCTGTTGGGGACGCCTGACACCTCACCCAATCGCGCACCGTCCGCATCGACAATTTGCAATGTGCCGCCCCGTTCTGTGACCAGGAAACGCCTATCGGGCAATGGTGCAATAGCCCATGGAAAATCAAAATCACTTGAAAACACCTCAACCGAAATACTGCTTTCAGCCAGCAAAGGCGCACGTGTCTGGTTTTCGAACGCGGGGGCGAAATCGGCATTGGGCGCACCTTGGTCCACCTGCCCCAGCGCCAGTGTCGGCATCAAACACAACAAAAATCGCCACATGATCAAACCCTTTCTAAAGTCGCTGCACGGCCCACTGTGCCGCATCCGCGACCTCAGAACTGGGATCGTCAACCAGTCCAGCCGCTACATTTTTCAACATCCCGTCACCGGAATTGCCAATCGCATAAAGAACATTGCGCACGAACCGGTCCCGTCCGATCCGTTTTATGGGGCTACCTGAGAACATGGTTCGAAATGCAGCGTCGTCCAGCACCGCCAGTTCACGAAGCGGTGGGGCCAACAAGTCCGCACGCGCCGCATACTTTATCTCGCGCGCCTCAGCCGCAAATTTGTTCCACGGACACACCGCCAGACAATCATCGCACCCGTAAATCCGGTTGCCCATTTTCGCGCGTAAATCCAGCGGCACCGGTCCTTTATGTTCAATTGTCAAATAAGATATGCACCGCCGCGCATCGAGCTGGAAGGGTGCGGGAAACGCATCCGTCGGACATACATCCAGACAGGCTGTGCATGATCCACAATTTTCAATACCCGCGACGTCAGGCTCAAGCTCCGCAGTTGTAAAAATTGCACCGAGGAAAAACCAGTTTCCCAATTCACGGCTTAGCAAATTCGTATGCTTACCTTGCCACCCCAAACCAGCCGCTGCCGCTAGTGGTTTTTCCATCACTGGGGCTGTATCGACGAACACTTTTATTTCGCAATCCGCCTGATCGACAAGCCACCGCCCGACCCGTTTCAAACGCTTCTTAACAACATCATGGTAGTCACGGTTTTGCGCATACACGGATATGGCCGCGCGATCCCGCTGTTCCAGAACGGCCAGTGGATCATGTTCCGGCGTATAGGGTTCAGCCAACATCACAACCGACTTTGCCGCGCCCCATAATGATGCGGGATCGCTGCGCCACGCCATACGCTCTGCCATCCAGCCCATTTGGCCATGACGACCTTCATCAACGAATTTTTGCAAACGCGCGGGCAATTCTGGCACCGCATCAGAGCGACACACACCAAACCCTGCAAACCCCTCTTCCAAAGACTTCGCGCGTAGACGTTCTTTGAGGGTTTGTGTCATTTTCTCTCAATACCTTGGTAAACGCCCGTCAGGAATATCCTAAAAATCAAGATCGTTGTAATGCGACGGCTGTGGAAAGCCTGAAATCTGATCCGCCAAAATAGACCTAAACGCTGGGCGCGATTTAATCTTTGCGTACCAATCCTTCACAATCACGGATCGGTTCCAATCCACGTCGGATACGTAATCGAGGCATGACAAATGCGACGCAGCAGCAAAGTCCGCCAATGACATTTCGTTGCCGGCCAACCAACGCCGCTGATCCAGCAACCAATGCATATAATCGAGGTGATATTTCACCGCCTTTGACCCTGCTTTTACATTTGCAGAATCCGGATATCCGGTGCCCATGACTTTGCGAAACACACGTTCGCCCATCAACTTGGTCGTGACTTCTTCGTTGAACTTGTCATCAAACCACGCGACCAAACGGCGGACTTCGTAGCGGCTGTCGGCCCCACTTGGCAGAAGCGGCGGCGTTGGGTGCGTTTCTTCAAGGTATTCACAGATCGCGGTGCTATCGGCCATCATGCGATTGCCCATTTTCAGGACAGGGACCTTGCCAGCGGGATTACGGCGCAGAAAATCCGCATCCTGTTCCCAGTACCTTTCTTCGACCAACTCCACCTCGATACGTTTCTCAGCAAGTGACAATCGCACTTTACGCGAAAACGGCGACAGCGGGTAATGGTAAAGACGGTTCATCAATGGCCTCAATAAAACATTGCCCATTCAATGCCCCAACAGGCACCGCGTTACAATCCCATGCACCGAGCCGCTTTTCTATTGAAAGCAGTCTGCGCGGCCATCTGCGCTGATTGTCGCCGCCCCATCCCGAATGCTGGCCGCACGGCCACGTACATAAGATGACGGCTGCGATGCGGACCGGTTCTTGGGGTTGGGCAAGATCGCGGCCAAGCGCGCTGCTTGTGTGGGCGACAAACCTGACGCAGTGACACCGAAATAATGAACAGCAGCAGCTTCAACCCCGAACACGCCTTCGTCAAATTCGGCCACGTTCAAATATACTTCAAGGATGCGTTCTTTGCTCCACACAGCTTCGACCAATGGCGTCATCAACGCTTCGAGAGATTTTCTGAACCATGATCGTCCATGCCAAAGATAGATGTTTTTCACGACCTGCTGTGAGATCGTTGAACCGCCCCGATTTGACCCGTCTTCCAGCGCAGCCTGAATAGCCGTCAGATCAAGGCCCCAGTGAAGACAGAAATTCGCGTCCTCGGCGGCTACGGCTGATCGTGCCATCACGGGCGCGATATCTTCCATCGCAACCCATGTCTGGTTCACACCCCCAACGCGGCGACCCTCAGAAAACATATATGGCGTGGTCGGGGGATTCAGCGCGGAAAACACAACCGTCGCTAAAACAGCAACTGCGATCATAATCAAAAGTCCTCGGAACAGGTATTTCGTCAAACGGCGCCACAAAAGCCGTGGGCGATCCCGCAACCGAACCGCTTTGGCAGGTGTCTTGCGGGATTTTGCAGTTTTACGAGTTGTTTTTGCCATGGTGCTATTCACCGCATCTGGATGGTGCGGGTCAAGCACTCAAGCCTAAACATGCGTTAAACTTTGTTCGCAAAACACCTTTGCCTCAGTGCCGCGAAGCACGGTTCGCACCGTTGACTAATCCGGCCCCGCTGTACCAATCATCTCGGGAAACAACGCCATGACTTCGTCGCGCAAATCGTCGTCTTGCAAAATGTAGTCGCCCGGAAAAAAGCTCTCGGTGGGGATGCCTTCGGCGAGAAGGATTTCATGCGCGTCAAACATTAGGTGATGATACACCACATGGCGGCGGGGGGCACGATGGATCGTATCTGCATTGACCAAATGAACAGCCGCAACCAACACCTCGTCCTCGCCGAAAAACAGTTCAGCGCGCCAACCGGACACAAGTATTTTATGCTGGGGTGACACAAGCATCTCACGCGCATTCCCAATGGCACCAGGCGCAAAGCGGATTGGCGCACGTTTGTCTAACGCATCAATACCACGCGACCCGCGCCAGCGGACAGGCTGCAACCCGTTGTCCAAGGTGCGGACAAGGTCGCCGACCTGAATTTGTTCAACAGGCACCATGCCGCGATCCGTCTCGATCCGAGTGCCGGCGGCAAAACAGGGTGGCCCAAGGTCAGCAATATCCAAAGGACCCTGCGGCGAAACCCATGAACTTGAAACAAACGTCCCGTTCTCAAGCGCCTGACCATCAGTTGGCGTAAAAACACGGTCACCGTTCGCAAGGTAAAATGTAATTCCTGTGTAGGTGACGTTGCCTGTTCCGGGCACGTTAATCGTAATAGTATCCCCAGGGTAGGACGCCGAAATGTCGCTACCATTCACGCTGTCATTGTCAAACCGATCAAAATCGTTGTCGTCATTCTGATCGATCAGATCGTAAGAGACAAAATTAACGACCGTCCCGCCACCAACAGGATTGGCTGGGTCAAACGTGAAAAACTGATCTGTATACGTCGTCGGCATAAGGCACCTGCACTGTTTCTGAACAATACTAGAATGCAGGGACAATTGGCCCGATTTCAGGAACAATTAAGGTTACGTTAGGGTAATTTGCGGCAACCTTTCCTTATACGTAACGTCGACACGTCTGTTAAATAGACTTCAATAACAAAGATTTATGGTCTGTTTCCATATCAGAAACTATTGTCGCCAACACAGAAACAGCCAAATTCAACCGCCATCAATCATGGCAAAACAATGCCCTACTCGGCGGGCATCGCCGCAGGTTCAATGCTCAACGGGGCGGGCAAATGGACCAACATTTCCTTCGGGCAGACCTGAACGAAGTGCGCGCGTTCCTCGTCCCAATGCTGCAAAATGTCGGCTGCCTTGCGGCTACCCGTCTCTTCCAGATGCCGTTCGATCAACCCTTTCAACTGGGTTTCCCAGTGATCCACAGTCACGTCACACGTCACGAGCGTTTCCATATTGATCAACGCATCCGCCCGACGCTCAGGATCATACAGATAGGCCATACCACCTGTCATGCCGGCACCGAAATTCGCCCCGATTGATCCAAGGATGACCGCTACGCCGCCCGTGGTGTATTCACACCCGTTAGATCCGCAGCCCTCAATCACAACACTCGCGCCAGAATTGCGCACGGCAAACCTCTCGCCTGCGCGACCCGCGGCGAACAAATAGCCCGCCGTCGCACCGTACAAAACCGTGTTGCCGATAATTGTGTTTTCGGACGCCACCAGCGGTGAATTCATCGGCGGACGCACAACAATCGTGCCCCCTGACAAACCCTTACCAACGTAATCGTTGGCATCACCCGATACTTCCAGCTTCAACCCAGGTGCCGCAAACGCGCCCAAAGACTGCCCCGCAGACCCCTTGAGCTTTACCGTCAAATGGTCAGGCTGCAACGAATTGCGCATCCCGAAATTCTTGACGATGTGGCTGCTGGTCCGTGTCCCAATGGTACGCAGCGTGTTCTGCACCGCATATTCCAGCTGCATTTTTTCGCCATCTTCAAGGAAACGGGCCGCGTCCTGTACAATCTGTGCATCCAGCGTATCCGGAACAGGTGTGCGCGGCTTGTTACGATCATAAATAATCTCTTTCGCGCCATCGACGGTGATCAAAAGAGGGTTCAGATCAAGGTCATCCAAATGCGCGGACCCACGGCTAACCTGCGCCAGCAAATCAGCCCGCCCAATGATTTCATCCATAGATTTCGCACCGATTTCAGCCAAAATCTCACGCACTTCAGTGGCGTAGAATGTGATCAGGTTCACGACCTTGTCCGCATTGCCTGTGAATTTGTCGCGCAACGCTTCGTCCTGCGTACACACACCGACAGGGCATGTGTTGGACTGGCACTGACGCACCATGATACAACCCATCGCAATGAGCGCGGCGGTGCCGATACCGTATTCTTCGGCGCCCAGCATCGCAGCCATGACAATGTCACGCCCCGTGCGCAGGCCGCCGTCGGTGCGCAACGTGACGCGGTCACGCAGGTTGTTCATCGCCAACACCTGATGCGCCTCCGTCAGGCCCATCTCCCACGGCAAACCCGCATATTTGATCGACGTCGCAGGGGACGCACCCGTACCGCCATTGTGGCCCGAAATCAGGATAACATCGGCCTTGGCCTTGGCCACACCAGCCGCAATCGTGCCAACGCCCGAAGACGCCACCAACTTAACGGTTACTTTCGCACGCGGGTTGATCTGCTTGAGGTCGTAGATCAGCTGCGCCAGATCTTCGATCGAATAGATGTCATGATGCGGAGGCGGTGAAATCAACGTCACACCGGGCGTCGAATGACGCAAACGCGCGATCAGTTCCGTGACTTTCATACCGGGCAACTGGCCACCCTCACCAGGCTTGGCACCTTGGGCAACTTTGATTTCCAACTCTTCACACTGGTTCAGATATTCGGCTGTGACACCAAAACGACCAGACGCCACCTGCTTAATCTTGGCAGACGGGTTGTCGCCATTCGCCTCAGGCACGAAATGCGCCGGATCTTCGCCGCCCTCACCAGAATCCGACTTCGCCCCAATGCGGTTCATCGCAACGTTCAACGTCTTATGCGCCTCGGGCGACAACGCACCCAATGACATACCCGGCGTCACAAACCGCTTACGAATGCTTGTGATTGATTCAACGTCTTCGATCGGGATCGATTTGCCCATCGGCTTCACAGCCAACAAATCACGCAAATGGATCGGCGGGTTGGATTGCATCGCGGTCGAATACTGCTTCCACAACTCATAAGATGCACGGTTACAAGCCTGCTGCAACAGGTGCATTGTCTGTGCTTCCCATGCATGCTTTTCGCCCGACCGACGCGCCTTATAGAACCCGCCAATCGGCAGAACATCTGCACCACCCAGCCAACCGGCCTTGTGCACACCTTCAACTTTGCGCTGGATACCAGACACACCGATGCCCGAAATCCGTGACTGCATACCGGGGAAATATTCGGCAACCATCGCACGCGACAGGCCCACAGCCTCAAAATTCAGACCCCCGCGATACGATGAAATCACCGAAATTCCCATCTTCGCCATAATCTTCAACAGACCCTGATCAATCGCATACCGATACCGCGCAACCGCCTCAGTCAATGTGCAATCCAGCAGACCGCGTTCAATCCGGTCATCCAATGAATCCTCGGCCAGATAGGCGTTCACAACTGTCGCACCACAGCCAATCAACACGGCGAAATAATGCGGGTCAATACATTCAGCAGACCGCACATTCAACGATGTGAACGTCCGCAATCCTTTGCGTGTCAGCCATGAATGCACCGCAGATGTCGCCAAAATCATTGGCATCGGAACCTTGCCTTCACCTTGATGCTGGTCGGTCAACGTCAGATGTCCGGCACCGGATCGCACAGCGTCTTCTGCCTCGGCGCGGATGCGTTCAAGCCCGCGGGATAGTTCGCCCGCCGTTGCATCAGCGGTAAAGGTACAATCAATCTCAACGCATGGTGCGTTAAACGACGCTTGCAACGCGTCCCACTGCGCATTCCCAACAAACGGGGAATCCAGCACGAGGATTTCAGTCTGGCTTGAATCCTCATCAAGCACGTTTTTAAGGTTTCCGAACCGCGTCTTCAGGCTCATCACGCGGAATTCGCGCAAGCTGTCGATTGGCGGGTTGGTGACCTGAGAGAAGTTTTGACGAAAGAAGTGGGACAACGGGCGGTACTTTTCGGACAATACCGCAGACGGCGTATCGTCGCCCATCGACGCAAGCGCCTCCTTGGCGTCTTCGGCCATTGGGGCCAAAATGTTCTCCAGCTCCTCAATCGTGTACCCGGCGGCAATCTGACGCTTGCGCAGTTCGCCACCCGTATAAAGGGGGGCTTCTGTCACAGCGCCAAGATCTTCGTCCAGCTCATTGATCTTGCCGACCCATTCCCCGAACGGCAGAGCATTTGCCATTTTGTCTTTCAGTTCTTCGTCGTGATAAAGTTCACCCTTGCCCATGTGCACGCCGATCATCTGACCGGGGCCAAGTGCGCCTTTTTCGACAACATTGGCTTCGTTGATCGGCACCATTCCTGCCTCAGACCCGGCGATCAGCAAACGATCACCCGTCACAACGTAACGCATCGGGCGCAGACCATTGCGATCCAGACCCGCACAAACCCAACGACCATCGGTCATCGCAAGCGCCGCAGGGCCATCCCAAGGTTCCATCACGGAATTGCAGTAGGAATACATGTCGCGCCAGCTTTGCTTCAGCTCAGTGGCTTGCTTCGACCAGCTTTCAGGCACAAGCATCGTCTTTGCCATCGGCGCAGACCGACCCGCACGTACCAAAACTTCAAACACAGCATCCAGGGCGGCAGAATCCGAAGACCCGCTTGCCACGATTGGCTTGATGTCCTCGGCGGTGTCGCCAAACGTCGCGGACGCCATGCGAATTTCATGGGACTTCATCCAGTTCATGTTGCCCTTGAGCGTGTTGATCTCACCGTTGTGGGCCAACATGCGGAAAGGCTGCGCAAGCCACCACTGAGGGAACGTATTGGTCGAATACCGCTGGTGATAAATCGCGAACGCAGATTCAAAACGCTCGTCCATCAGATCGGGGTAGAACTCGGCGACCTGCTCAGCCAGCATCATACCTTTGTAGATGATCGAACGGCATGACAGTGACGCGAGGTACAACTGCGACACGCCAGCGGCCGTCGCTGCCTTTTCGATACGGCGACGGATCACGTACAATTCACGCTCGAACGTTTCCTCATCCACTCCCTTGGAATTGGAAATCAAAATCTGCTCAATCTCGGGGCGGGTCGCGTTGGCCTTTTCACCAAGGCAGGAAATATCGACGGGCACATGGCGCCAGCCGTAAATGTAATACCCCATGCGCAGCACTTCGGTTTCTACGATGGTTCGGCATGTTTCTTGTGCGCCAAAATTAGTGCGCGGCAAGAACACCTGACCCACAGCCAGTAGTTCACCTTCGCGCGGAACATGGCCCGTGCGCGCAACTTGATCATAGAAAAACTTCACTGGAATCTGCACGTGAATACCCGCGCCGTCCCCTGTCTTACCGTCCGCATCGACAGCGCCGCGGTGCCAGATCGCCTTGAGCGCTGAAATGCCGTTTTCCACAACCTTGCGTGACTTTTTGCCATCGATCGATACGACAAGTCCGACGCCACAGTTGGCCTTTTCGTCCTCATGTGAATACAGGCCGTTTTCAGCCATGTAGTCGCGCTTTGCCTGTTCGGCTTCTACCCATGCTTGATCATACTTGGTCATGTTGTCTCTCCTCGTCGCGCGCGATGGGCGCACTAAATATTACTAAATATTATTGCTCAAACAGGGGCAGGTCGGATGTATCGAATGATGACATCTGTACGCCGCAGCCAAATTTTGGGTTCACGGACAGATATCCAGCCTCGCCGGGGAAAATGAATTCAACCGGTGTGTCGTCGCTGTCAAAGCGGTCATCAGACGTGATGTAGCTACTGGTCCCGCCGATAAACATGCGCCATTCGGGCGATACAAATTCCGACCCTTCGCTTTTCCAGATCTCGTTGCCATCGGCATCAAATGCGGTCAGCGCATATTGTGTGCGCAACAAGGTAACGCCATCAATTTCAATGCTCTCTCCGGTCAAACGATCAAACCCGACGTATTGGCTGTCGCCGATTTCATTGCTTTCGGTGATGAAATCCCACGTGTCGATGTCATTCGCCAAAAGCTCGCTCATGGACATCGGATCGCTTGAGTTCGTGGACATTCGCTCCGTGTGACCAGCCCGCAAATGGAAACTTTCTAGCCATTCAGCCTCACCGCTGATGCGCCCAACGTATGTCAGACCTTCTTCGTCCAGCGTCGCACGGCGCTGTTCGCCGTTTTGATCGTCGCCACACCGAAAGTAATGCGACACCGAACAGCTTTGACTTTGAATTGTGAGGTATCCCTCACATCCCTGCGGCAAATCAAATTCCTGTGCAGCCAGAGGACTGGCCATCAGAACGATGCATCCTAGAATTGGTTTCATCATCGCAAGGCTCCTCATTCAGCGGCCACAGATGCGCCTTGGTTGACGTATTCGAGGATCGCTTCGGCTGCGTCCCGCCCGTCTTTGATTGCCCATACAACCAGTGACGCCCCGCGCACGATATCACCGGCCGCAAACACACCTTCAAGGCTGGTTTGCCCTGTGGTAAATTCTGCCTTGATCGTACCCCAACGGGTCACTTCCAATTCGGGCACACCCCAAAGGGTTGGGATATCTTCGGGTTCAAAGCCAAGCGCTTGGACGACCAGATCGGCCTCCTCAACGTAATCGCTGCCCTCAATCAATTCGGGCATTTGGCGACCCGTGGAATCAGGTGCGCCAAGACGCATTTTCTGGACCATCACGCCCTCTACTTGATCGGACCCTGTGAAACCTTTGGGTGCGGACAACCATACAAATTCAACGCCTTCTTCCTTGGCGTTCTGAACTTCGCGCATGGAACCTGGCATGTTCGCCTCGTCGCGACGATACAAACATTTCACACTTTCAGCGCCCTGACGGATCGCAGTCCGCACACAGTCCATGGCCGTGTCGCCGCCACCGATCACGACGACCTTTTTGCCAGCGGCGTTCAGCTCTCCGTTTTCGAATTCTTCAACGACATCGCCAAACGATTTACGGTTGCTCACCGTCAGGAAATCAATCGCGCGCACGATACCATCGTTCCCGACCCCGGGCGCTTCTAGGGCGCGTGTCTTATAGACGCCTGTTGCAATCAGAACTGCTTCGTGCTTGCCGCGAATGGCGTCAAATGACAGATCATCGCCAACATCACAGTTCAACACAAACTCAACGCCGCCGTCTTCCAGCTGCGCCATGCGCTGCATCACGATGTCTTTTTCCAGCTTAAATCCCGGGATGCCGTAGGTCAGCAAACCGCCCCCGCGATCATAGCGATCATAGACCGTGACCTGCACGCCTTGACGGCGCAGCATGTCTGCCGCAGCAAGCCCACCGGGTCCCGCACCAATGATGCCGACACTTTCAGCGCGCTCTGTGTGCGGGCGGATCGGCTTGACCCACCCTTTTTCAAACGCGGTGTCGGTAATGTACTTTTCAACCGACCCGATGGTGACGGTGCCATGGCCGGACGTTTCAATCACGCAGTTGCCTTCGCACAAACGATCCTGCGGACAAATGCGGCCACAAATCTCAGGGAATGTGTTGGTCTCTTGTGACATCTCGTAGGCTTCTTCAAGACGCCCTTCGGCAGTCATGCGCAGCCAATCAGGGATGTTGTTGTGCAACGGACAATGGGACTGGCAGTACGGCACGCCACACTGTGAACAGCGCGACGCCTGCTCCTCGGCCTTGGCCGTCGCGTACTCTGCGTAAATCTCGCCAAAATCTTCACGGCGCAAGTTCGGCGGGCGCTTTTCAGGCATATCCCGTTCGACCTTCGTAAACTTCAGCATTTTTTGACCAGCCACAGGACATTCTCCTAATCGAATTCAGAATTTAGGTTGTAGGGCGACCGTCCAGAAAAGAAAAGTCAGCATGAGTTACCTATTTATGTTTTATTTGCCCTCGAAGACCCAGATTTGTCAATACAAGCCACAACATAAGGACCGATCCGGTCCTACATAGAGTCTTTCACCAGTGCGCCAGTGATTTAGAAAGGCCGAAACGAATCAGAGGACCCGAATGCCACTCCTAACACTCGTGCTCGCCGCACTTATCCAAGGCATCACCGAATTCCTCCCCGTGTCGTCCTCTGGGCACTTGATCCTGTTGCCTGCGCTCACGGGCATGGACGATCAAGGCCAAGTCATTGATGTCGCTGTTCATGTCGGCACATTGTTCGCTGTTATCTTGTATTTCTGGTCCGACGTCCGCATCGCGCTGGGCGGGCTTTTTCGCCTGATGCGCGGAAAGATCGACACAAAGGGCGCGTTTTTGGCGCTGTGCCTGATCCTCGCGACGATCCCAGTAATCATTGTCGGGCTGATTTTAAAACTGACAGGGATCGACATGATGCTGCGATCTGTTGCGGTGATTGGCTGGACGATGATCATCTTCGGCATCGTGCTGTATTGGGCCGACCAGACCGGCAAAACCGAACGCACTGCGGATCAATGGTCGATCAAACATGCGGTGACGATGGGCCTGTGGCAGGCGATTTCGCTGATCCCCGGAACGTCGCGATCCGGCATCACCATCACCGCCGCACGCCAGCTTGGTTACAAACGCGAAGACGGCGCAAAGATCGCCATGCTCATGTCCATTCCGACAATCATCGCCGCAGGAACATTGGCAGGCGTCGAAGTTGCTGCGACTGCAAATGTGCAGGCCGCCAAAGACGGGGCGATCGCCGCCATCCTGGCGTTCTTTGCAGCACTGCTTTCACTGTCTTTGATGATGCGCCTTTTGAAATCCGTCAGCTTCACACCCTACGTAATATACCGCGTCATCCTTGGCGTCGTTCTGCTGTGGATCGCCTACACCTAAGCCTTACGGATCTTGGCGCTTTCCTTCAACCAGACGTTTCGAAAAAACGCTTATGTCTTTAAGTTCTTAGCGCTTTCTTTGATCGCATCGTACTGGCCGCTTGGGCGGAACCGATACAGATAATCAGGCAGGATCGATTCCATCGCCGTTGGCGTGATGCCAAGCGCGGCAAACCCCTGTGCGCCGTCCTCTACGACATTGTCCACCGCAAGGTTTTTAACCTGATCTGCAGTGACAGGCCCACGCACCAAACCAAGCGACAAAACGCGCCCGACTTTGAAACCGAATACCATAACCCGGGCAGCCCAGAACGGAATATTCAACACCAGTCGGCGGCGACGAATGATTTGCAACATTTGATCCATAAGTTCACGGAACGTATGCACGTCGGGGCCTCCAAGCTCATAGATGCCGCTCGCCTTGCCGGTAACACCCATAACGGCCGCAGCCGCTACATCATCCACAAACACAGGCTGGAATTTGGTGTCCGCACCCACGACAGGCAGCACCGGACCAAACCGAGACATGCCAGCGAAACGGTTAAAGAAGCCGTCTTCCTGGCCGAAAATAATCGAAGGACGCAAAATCAAGGCGTTTGGCATGTGCTGCAACACGCCTGCTTCGCCGGCGGCTTTTGTGCGGCCATATTCGCTCTCGCTTTGGGCATCCGCACCAATCGCAGAAATCTGCACCATAGTGCCAACGCCTTGGGACGCTGCGATGCGCGCAATACGCTCCGCACCCTCGGCCTGCACAGCCTCGAAGGTGTTTTTGCCGATCGAATCCAAGACACCCACGCAGTTCACAACCGCATCCGCGCCGTGCATCACAGACAACACGGACGCATCATCGCGAATGTTGCAGAACACAGGTTCAACCTGACCAACGGCACCGTAAGGCTTTACAAACATCGCCTCATTGGGATTGCGGACCGCAACCCGAACACGCCAGCCTTCTTTAGCCATGCGACGCGCGATGTAACGTCCGACAAAACCGGACCCGCCGTAAATGGTGACAAGTTTGGACATGGATGTGTTCCCTTGGCTAATTGCGCCTTGGGTCTACCCTCGCCCCTTGCCTAAAACAAGGCGCATATCGGCGCATTACATCGACCAGATAGAAACCTTGGCCGAATCCCGTTGACAGGTCCGCACCACCTCTCTAAATCCACTCGAGTTATCTGTTGCCCAGATGGCGGAATGGTAGACGCGCCAGCTTCAGGTGCTGGTGTCTGTATGGACGTGGAGGTTCGAGTCCTCTTCTGGGCACCAAAATACCTGATATATCCCCAAGAAATCGTTGATAATA
>JABBAI010000069.1 GCA_018608045.1 Octadecabacter sp.
CGACGCTAGACATTATGAAAGATGGCACATTGTATAGCCTTGAGATGCACTACAGAGCCTATCAGACCAGTCCATCCATCTGGGAAAACTATTTTATTTCCGCCCAGGAAATTGCAAGACAGTTAGAGTCTTTGTTTCCTGCTGATCTTTAGCTCGTAAATAATTGGCCCACAAAAAGAAGACTCGAGTGTCGGTTCAACCTTCAACTTAGTAAATACCTATACGCCCCGTCACACTTGCAATCTGTCCCCCATTGCGGCCCAATACCGCACAAATTTAGGGGACAGATATGTACAGCGCAGCGATCACGGGAACCGGGGTTTTCACCCCCGAACACACCATCACAAACGATGAACTCGTGGCCGCCTTTAACGCGCATGCAGACCTGTTTAATGCAGAAAACGCGGAGGCGATTGCGGCTGGTACCATAGACGCCAAACCCCAATCCAGCAGCGACTTTATCCTTGCGGCATCCGGCATCGAACGCCGCTATGTTCTTGATAAGTCAGGAATTCTTGATCCAAAACGGATGTATCCATCATTGCCTGCGCGCGGCGACGATGAACCGTCGTTTATGGCGGAAATGGCGGTGGATGCCGCGTTGCAGGCCATGACACAGGCAGGGCGCGCAGCCCCTGATATTGGCGCAGTCATTTGCGCCGCGTCCAATTTTGAACGCGCCTACCCCGCCATCGCAGTGGAAATCCAGAACCTTCTCGAAATCGAAGGATTTGCCTTTGACATGAATGTCGCCTGTTCAAGCGCCACATTCGGTATTCAAATGGCAACGGACATGATCAAATCCGGCAGCATCACCAGCGCGCTGGTCGTCTGCCCCGAGATTTGCTCTGCACATCTGGAATGGCGCGACCGCGACTGCCATTTCATCTTTGGCGACGTCGCCACAGCTGTTCTAGTCGAACGCGACGAGGCGCTGACAGGGCCGCACTTCAAAATCAAATCAACACGCTTAGCGACCCAGTTTTCTAACAATATACGTAATAACAATGGTTATTTGCGCCGTACCAAAGATCAAATGGAAGACCGTCGCGACATGCAATTCATGCAAAACGGGCGGAAGGTGTTTAAAGAAGTTCTGCCCATGGTCAGCAGACATATCGCAGCACACATGGACGCTGAAGGCGTGCAGGCTGCCGATCTTAAGCGTCTTTGGCTGCATCAGGCCAACAAGACGATGAACGATTATATCGGCAAGAAGGTCCTTGGCCGCGAACCAGAAGCGGGCGAACAACCCAACATTTTACAGGACTACGCCAACACGTCGTCCGCAGGATCGATAATCGCGTTTTCGAAATATTCGGATGATCTTAACGTAGGCGATGTAGGGTTGATCTGTTCGTTTGGTGCGGGATATTCCGTGGGATCAGTTATTTTGGAACGTGCGTGAGGGTATGACATGAAAGTAATTTTGGCGCTGATGGCGATCGCAACCCTCACGGCCTGCGGCATTCCGTTTATTCCATTTATTTAGAATGTCTTAGCTTGTGACGCGCTTGTGCACGTCTTCAAGCGATTCAACCCTCTCTGAATAGCGATCGACCAGCATGTCTTTGCGTCCGCGCGTCATGACGGTGAACCGCGCAAGTTCTTCCATCACATCAACCACACGGTCGTAGAGGGACGAGGGTTTCATCCGGCCCTTCTCAAATTCTTTCCACGCCATGGGCACCGAAGACTGGTTCGGGATTGTGACCAACCGCATCCAGCGCCCCAAAATGCGCAGCTGATTGACGGTGTTGAACGATTGTGACCCGCCGGACACCTGCATCACCGCCAGCGTTTTACCTTGGGTCGGGCGCACGCCACCAATGGGAGCGAGTGGAACCCAATCGATCTGGGTTTTCATAATACCAGTCATCGCGCCGTGCCGTTCGGGGCTGCACCACACCATACCTTCGGACCACATTACGAGGTCGCGCAGTTCTGCCACCTTGGGGTGATCTACGTCCGCGTCATCAGGCAAAGGCAATCCGCTGGGGTCAAAGAACTTCGTCTCACAGCCAAGTGCACGCAGCACCCGCGCGCCCTCCTCGGCCACGCCGCGCGAATAGCTTTCAGCCCGCAACGACCCGTACAGCAACAAAATACGCGGCGGATGATCGGGTTCGTTCGGCCCGACCAATGCTGCGATATCCAGCGGCTTTAGTGCGCCCACAACAAGATTGGGCATATCCGATGTGTCGATATCAGTTTTCATCTTCAAGATGCAGCTTCATGTCGATCAGAACCTTTTGCAGTTCGACCGTTTCACGCAATAGGCGCTTTGCTTCGTTGTTAGTGATTACGCCGTCCTCGATGGATTGCTGGTATTCACCCATCAACATCGCGAACCGTTGGCTAAGCGCAATTACGTCCGAATTGATCCCGCCATCGGAATTCTTCGGGGTGCTTGTTCTATCAAGGGTGCTGCCATGAAGTTCTGCAAGGGCAGACGTCACATGCGGATAGCTCGCCGCGGCCTCAAGCTGGGCAACAGCGTCCACTGGCATGAACCGATCAGCATGTTCATCAGAATCGGAATAGTAGCGCCCCAAAGTCGCCTTGGACTTTCCGGTCAATTCGCACGCGGGTTCAATCCCCACGTCTTTTACAAGCGCTTCAGCATGTTTTTTTAGATAGCCGCCAATGCCCGCCATAATTCTCTTCCCGTAACTGGTTGTTAGGGGAATGACCCCAAATCTTTCCCATGAACCACCCCATCCATACTTGACAGTTATAGCGAGAACGTGAGGTTTGGAAGACCATAACACGTACGGCATCGGCGTCCCCAACGTCGTAGGGTCAAAGGGGGCAGACCCCATCCAAGGACAAATGGTCCGCCATTTGTACTCTGCCCCCTCTGATCCGCTGTTTCGGAACGGTCAATTGACCCACCATTCACGGCCGAAACGTCAAAATGCCGCCGCTGGGGCCTTGCAACAGTCCCAGTGGCGGTTCATTTTGCGCAGCTATGGCAAAGCTCTATTTCAATTATTCAACGATGAACGCCGGCAAGTCGACGGTGTTGCTGCAAGCCGCCCATAACTACGCTGAACGCGGCATGGCGACCTATCTGTTGACGGCGCAGTTTGACAATCGCGCAGGCGAAGGTCGCATCGCGAGCCGGATCGGGATCGGCGAAGCGGCGGACACCTTTGCGCTGAACGACGATCTTTTCCGTAAAATTGAAACCCGCCTGGCCGCGGGGCCCTGTGCCTGTGTGTTCATCGATGAGGCGCAATTCCTCAGCTCCGATCAAGTTTGGCAACTGGCCCGCGCGGTTGATGATTTGGGTGTGCCTGTGATGGCTTACGGCTTACGCGTTGATTTCATGGGTGAATTATTTCCCGGCTCTGCGACATTGCTGGCTTTGGCCGATGAAATGCGGGAAGTCCGCACAATTTGTCATTGCGGCAAGAAGGCTACGATGGTGGTACGCCAAGACGGCGACGGGCGCACGATGACGGGCGGCAATCAGGTGCAGATCGGCGGCAATGAGACCTATGTCAGCCTGTGTCGTCGTCATTGGCGCGAGGCCATGGAGAACGGGGATGCCACGCTGGTTTAGGATTACGCTCTGGTCGCTGGGTAGTGTAATCCTTCTCGCAGGGGGGCCTTTCGCATACATCGCGCATGATTTGTGATTCATGGACAAGGGTGCAGCATCGATTGGCAAAGCGATTTGGGCTGCAACGACTGGTCAGTTCACCTTTTGCGGCGGCTCACGCCCTTCAGAAAACGCGATGATATTGTCCAGCGCCATTTGCCCCATGGCCTGACGGGTTTCCGCCGTCGCGGACCCGAGGTGAGGGAGCAACACGCAACTTTCCAACGCCTTCAAACGATCAGGGACGTGCGGTTCTTTTTCGTATACATCCAGCCCCGCGCCCGCGATCTGCCTCGATTCAAGAACATCAATCAACGCGACCTCATCCACGACTTCACCGCGTGAAATGTTGATGAATATCCCAGACGGTTTCATCGCCGCGAAGGCGGCAGCATCGATCAATTTCGTCGTACCTGCCCCGCCGGGGGTGGCGACAACAACGAAATCAGCAGCGGACATAACCTCGTGCAAGCTACCCAGTTGCGTCGCAGGAACATCGGTGACCTTCGGGGACCGATTGTGGAACACCACGTCCATGTTGAAGCCACAATGACACCGCGCCGCAATCGCCTGCCCGATGCGCCCCATACCAATCACCCCAAGGGTTTTGCCCGTCACATGGGTGCCAAGAAGCCCTTTGACATCAAATCCACCCCATGCGCCGGACCGGACCATGCGTTCCCCCTCACCCGCGCGACGGGCTGTGGCCAACAAAAGCGTCAGGGCAATATCAGCGGTCGCATCGGTCAACACGTCAGGCGTGTTGGACACAGCGATCCCCACACGGGCCGCCGCTTCCACGTCGATATGATTGTAGCCCACACCGAAGTTGCCGATCATTTTGCAGCGGATGTCACCCGCAAACGCATCGGCGGTAAACGCATCGCCGAGTGTCGGCAGGATCGCATCATACTCTGCCAGCGCGGCAGCGGCCTGTGCGACGGTCATATTGCCACCACTATGGATCGTGACATCAAACAGGGACTCCGCCTGATCCAGAACAGGCTGCGCGATGGGGCGCGTAATAAGAAGTTTTAGCATAAGCGTTCCCCCAATGGGATTTCTTTGTCGGGCGCGATCAGGACCACACCAGTTGCATCATAAGCCCCCAGAACGAGGACCTCTGACATGAATTTGCCAATTTGGCGGGGCGGGAAATTGACCACGCCCATGACCTGCCGCCCGATCAATGCTTCGGGCGTGTAGTGGTCTGTGATCTGCGCAGAGGTTTTACGTTCCCCGATGTCGGGCCCGAAATCGACCCACATTTTAATCGCGGGTTTGCGGGCCTCTGGGTAGGGTTCGGCGCGGATGACACGGCCCACGCGGATGTCGATCTTCATAAAATCGTCGAATGTAATATCGCTCATGCGCCCAGGTCCCGACTGCGATCTGCAGCCGCTTTCACGGCCCGTTTCAATAGCTGCGGGAAACCGTCGGTGTCGTTCATCAACACCTCAAGCGCGGCTTGGGTCGTACCGTTTGGCGATGTCACGTTGATGCGCAACTGATCGGGGCACTCAACAGCGTCTTCGGCCAATTGCCCCGCGCCGCCCACCGTGGCCTTGGCAAGGATCATCGCAAGGTCGGCAGACAACCCCTCAGCCTCCCCCGCTGCAGCGAGCGTTTCGATCAGGTGGAAAACATAGGCGGGGCCGGACCCGGACACGGCGGTCACAGCGTCCATCTGGCCCTCATCATCCAAGCGCACGACTTGGCCGACGGCGCGTAGCAGCGTTTCGGCCATATCCATGTGCGCCGCGCTGGCATAATCATTGCCGACGATCGCCGTAATCCCGCGCCCGATGGCAGCGGGGGTGTTGGGCATGGCGCGGATGATCGGGCTGGCATTGCCAAGGGCCGTTTCAAACGACGCAATCGATGTGCCTGCCGCAACAGATAAAAAGACCGTATCCCCGTTGCCCAGCGCCTTCATGGAAGGCAACGCGTCGCCCATCATCTGTGGTTTCACGGCGATCAATACCAAGGCGGGGGCAGCGGGCAGGCCTTCGTTCACATGCACGCCCGATGCCAAAAGCCAATCAGATGGATAGGGATCCAACACCCAAACCGACGCGGCAGGCAATCCGCCCGCTAACCATCCGGCCAGCATCGCGGACCCCATCTTGCCGCAGCCCAGCAGGACCATCCCGCGCGCTTCGATTTGTGATAAAGACATGAAAAACCCCCGCCCGTTTCACCCTGACGTTAGGGCGCGCGGTGCGAGGGTTCAAGCCGTTCTAATTCGCGAATTATGCGCGTCCGTAGGCTTCGGAAATTGCGACCTGCAATGCGTCTGCTGGTGTGCGTTCCGCCCAAGTGACCAGTTGGAACGCAGGATAAAAGCGTTCCGCGGACAGAACAGCCGCGTTGATCATCGTGTCGATCTGTTCGGGTCCAGCAACCTGTTCGCCCGCCAGAACCAGCCCATAGCGGTACACCATCAACTTCTGTTCTGCCCAATAGGTGAACGCACCAGCCCAACACATGTCATTCGTCAGATTAAGGCATTCGTACAGGGCTGCCATTCTGTCAGCAGGGGGCTCCATCTCGAACGTGCAAATCAGGCGCAATGTCTGGTCGTATGCGGACCATGCAAGCGTGATCGCATAGGTGCGCCACTGGCCTTCAATCTGGAACGCGATCTGGTCGTCATGGATGCGGTCAAACGCCCAGTCGTGGTGTTCTGCGATGTGTTCACAAAGGTCGATAGGGTGCAGATCGTCGCCATCTGCGAAATGTTCGGTGAGTGCCATGGGCCTGAACCCTCCTGTACAATCAGTTCGCTCTGGCAGATGCGAAATCTGGTGTCCTGCTCAAGGGAGCGGGTACATTGCCACGCTCCTTACTATATATGGTGGGGGTTTGACCCCTCTGCTGTAAAGTCTTTTCTTGGGGATAAGGCGATGGCAGGGCCAAAAAGCGGGGGATAACCGCGAAATTAAAGCCGTTTGTTAACCTTTGATCCGTCCCTTGCGCAGGACGCGCGTCTGCGACAGAGTTTGGGCAACCCCATGAAAGGACCCAACATGAACACTGATCTTCTGCGCGAGCTTTGCGAAACCCCCGGCGTGCCCGGCCACGAAGAACGCGTGCGCGATGTGATCATGGGCCAGATTGAAGGGCTGTTTGATGAGGTGGTCGTCGATCCGATGGGATCGCTATTGTGTCGCCGTGACGCCAACAAACCGGACGCACCCAAGATCATGTTGTTGTGCCACATGGATGAAATCGGGTTCCTCGTCAGTCATATCGACAAATCGGGCAATCTGTTTTTGCAACCTGTCGGGGGGTTCGATCCGCGCAACCTGTTTTCGCGCCGCGTGCTGGTCTGCACGGACGATGGCGATTTCAAAGGCGTCATGAACCCGGGCGGAAAACCCGTGCACATTGCGTCCCCCGAGGATCGCAAAAAGGTGCCCGAACTGGGTGAGTTTTTTGTCGACCTCGGCATGGGCGACGCGGCCAAAGACGTGGTCAAGGTCGGGGATTACGTAGTGATGGACGAACCGTTCATCGAAATCGGGGACAAGTTCGTGTCAAAGGCGCTGGACAATCGCATCGCATGCTGGCTCGGCGTTGAGGTGATGAAGGCCTTGGGCGACAAAGGGCGTGGTGCGGAAATTCATGTCGTCTTCACGACGCAGGAAGAAGTCGGATTGCGCGGCGCCAAGACATCGGCCTACAAAATCCAGCCCGACATCGGGATCGGCATCGACACAACGCTGGCCTGTGACACCCCAGGCATTCCCGAAAAGGACGCTACAACAACGCAAGGCAAAGGCTTTGGCCTGCATGTGCGCGACAGCAGTTTCATCGCCGACAAAGCGCTCGTGCGCGAGGTTGAAGCGTTGGCCATCAAGCACGACATCCCCTACCAGCGCACGATGCTGGCAGCAGGTGGACAAGACGGGGCTGCGGCACAACAGGCCGCAGCAGGTGCGCGCGCCGTAGGGATCGTTGTGGGAACGCGGTACATTCACACCGTGACCGAGATGATCCACAAGACCGACCTCGCGGCTGCAAAGGACATTCTGGTGGCATACCTCGCGGATCAGTAACTAGCTGCGGGTGCCAAACATGCCCGTTAGGCTGCGTTTGACCAGCGATGTGACGGACGGTTTGGATTCTGTTTGGAACGGCAAAGGGCGGCAGACCTCGATCGCGGCCACGCCGACACGTGCGGTCAGCGCACCGTTGATGATGCCCTCGCCAAAACGGCGCGATACTTTGGACAATACTCCACCCCCCGCGACCGACCCGATCAGATCGTCGCCCACGGCCACAGCCCCCGTCGCCACCAAATGTGCCAGCACTTGGCGCGTCAAACTCCAAGAGCCCAGCGTGCCAGACCGTCCGCCATAAACTTCGGCAATCCGCCGGATCATCCGCATGTTGGACGTCAGCGCCGTGAACACATCCGCAAGCGCAAGGGGCACAATGGCTGTGACAGTGGCGACTTGGCGGGCCGCGGCCTCAACCTCAAGGCGGGCGCGGGCATCTAGCGGGGCGAGGATCGTGGTTTCTGCAAGGCCCAAAAGACCGTCGGCGTCCATAATATCGCCGCTGCGATCGTCAAATTCCGACCGCCCCCAGCTGGTATCATCCCGGTTTCGATAAAGCGCTTTGATCTGCGCTGTGACAGCGCGGGCGCCTTTCAGGTTGTCTTCCGCCAACGCGTCAGCCGCGCTGTTTTGAATGCGGTCTACACGCCGCAAACGGGCGAAGGCGGCAAGCTCGCGCAGGGTGATCAACATCAGGACGGCGCAGAAAAGCCCGACCAGTCCAACAGCAATCCAGCCCAGAACGGGGGAGCGCACCAAGAGTGCCGCCACAAAATCCCATGCCGCAACCCCAACGAAAAAGCCAACAAGCGACACCAACAATCCCCAAAACCAGCGTGCCAAGCGGTTCGGGCGCGCGGCGGCTAGGCTGGCCACCCGTTGCATCGCGGCAGGCGTTTCAACCATGTCCATGTCTGGCACAGGTGGTGCATTTTCTGGCGTCATTTCAGCAGCTTCATCAAGGTCGAACAACACTGGTCCGTTTGTCATAACTTATCCCCCAGCAAAAATTGCGCCGCTTTGTCGAGGCGGATATGGGGCGGCCCATCCCCCGGTTTCAGGGTCAGCTTGGCGGGGGCGAAGCTCATGATTTCATAATCCGCATCCAGCCAGTTTTCGGCACCGTTACGCGCGGGGCCTAGCAAATGGCTTGGGTCTTTGGGCAAAGCACCGGGGTAAAACGCCGCCTGTTTTTGCGCCCCCAAAAGCTGCCCCCGAACCACGCCCAATGTCGCGCCGTTGTGATTGCGGGTGTCTTCAACCGTCGTGCGCAGGGACGCGATCGATATGGCCTGCGTTACCGCTCCAGAAAATTCGGCGCGGTCTTTGGCCTCGCGCAACAAGGCTTGGGTGATGGCCGTCAATTGGGGGTGTTGTTCGTGGTGTAAATGATCGGCCTTGGTCGCCGCAAACAGGATTTTGTCGATCCGCCGCCCTTGGAACAATCGCGTCAGGAACGTACTGCGCCCAGGGCGAAACGCCGCAAGGATGTCCGCCATCGCACGGCGCATATCCTCAACCGCTTTGGGGCCAGAATGGACCGCACCGAGCACATCAACCAGCACAATCTGGCGGTCGATCTTTGAAAAATGATCGCGGAAAAACGGGCGCACGACGTTGCGTTTGTAACTTTCAAAGCGGCGTTCAAATTCGCGCCACAGGGATTTGCGCGCAGGTTTATCGACCAGCGGAAGCGGTGCAAACGTCACAACAGGCGATCCTTCCAGATCACCGGGCAAAAGGAAGCGACCCGGCGTGCAATCGGAAAACCCCGCCTCGCGCGCCGCATTAAGGTGGGTTGTGAACACGCCAGCCAGTTCTTGTGCTTGGGGTTCGTCAAAGGGCGCCAAAGGATCGATTGCAGCCAAAGCCGCCCGAACATCCCCTGCCATAGGGCGATCATCCAAGCGCGATAAAACCTGCGCCGACCATGTGGCGAAATCCAAATCTAAAAGGGACAAATCCAGCAGCCATTCCCCAGGGTAGTCCACGATATCAAGATGAACCGTGCGTGGCCCTTGGAACCCGCCCAGCAATCCTGTCGGTTGCACCTTCAGCGACAACCGCAATTCATAAACCCGCTGAGTGCCTTGGGGCCAATGGGATTCATTTGCAGTCAGCGCGCCAAGGTGATCCTCAAATGCGAAGCGCGGGATTGTGTCATCGGGTTGGGGTTGCAAATACGCCGTCTGTATCGCGCCACTGGCGGCGGCGCGAAATTGCGGCATGCGGCCCCGATCAAGCAGATTGGCGACCAAGGATGTGATAAACACGGTCTTGCCCGCACGACTGAGCCCTGTGACGCCCAAACGGATCACCGGATCAGAAAAGGGGGCCTTGATCGTGTCTGTAACTGCGTCGACCCCGCGCGCAATACCGTCTGCAAGCGTCGTGATGACCACCGCCCTTACCCTTTCATTAACTCTTGCCCTCAAGATAGGAACGCAGCGGCGGGAAGTGTAGGGATTGATTTCGCCGCCCTCCCCGCGCTATGCCCCTGCAATGCCACGTTATGCCCTGAAAATTGAATACGACGGGAAACCGTTCAGCGGCTGGCAGCGCCAGAAGGATGTGCCGTCCGTCCAAGGCGCGATTGAGAATGCTTTGGCAAAACTTGAAACCCGTGACCACACCATTGGGGCTGCGGGGCGCACGGATGCGGGCGTGCACGGGTTGGCGCAAGTGGCCCATTGCGACATGGACAAACCATGGAATCCGTTCCGCCTGTCCGAGGCTTTGAACTACCATCTTAAACCCGCACCTGTCGCGATTGTCGCCTGCGCGCAGGTCGCAGAGGATTGGCACGCACGGTTTTCCGCGATGGAGCGGCAATATCTGTTCCGCCTTGTCGTGCGCCGCGCCCCGCTGGTTCTTGAAACGGGCAAAGTCTGGCAAATCGGCCAAACGCTTGACGGCGCGGCCATGCAGGACGGCGCCAATCGTCTTTTGGGGCGGCATGACTTCACTACTTTTAGATCGACGATTTGTCAGGCTGATAGCCCTGTGCGCACTTTGGATGAATTGCGGGTCGAACAGATAAACCGCCCCGATGGCGCGCAAGAATTTCGGTTTCACGTGCGCGCGCGGTCGTTTTTACACAACCAAGTGCGCAGTTTCGTCGGAACATTGGAACGTGTCGGGGCGGGGGCGTGGTCTGCGGATGATGTGACAGCTGCGCTTGAGGCCCGCGCCCGCGCAGCCTGTGGTCCCGTTTGCCCCCCCCAAGGATTGTACCTTGCGGGCGTCGGATACCCCGACGATCCCTTCGCTTAATCGTTATCCGTAAGCCCGGCCCCCGCCCCCGCCAAACGCGACGCATCAGTTTCAGGCACCAACAATCTTGCTGCCAATTCAGAAAGATGCGCGGCAAGGTCTGGTGATAGGGTTCTGCGCCCCAAGGGTTGGGCTGGCGGCACGGGCGTATCGTCAAAGCGTTCAAAAATCGCGCCCGTTTCTGTTTCAGACCAAACAAGGCGTTTGCCCCAAGCGGTTTGCGCCGCCAAGACGTAAGCGTGAATGAGTACGCGGTCACCCTCCACGGTTTGCGGCCCCTCACCCGCCATCACAAAATCGAGGGCTGTTTGCACCGCGATCACATCAGGGTCTTCGCCAGAACAGGGGCAGCGCGTCAGCCCGTCTAAATCGAGATATCGCGCAGCAGCGGCCAAGTCTTCGGCGCATCCAAGCGGCAAACCGCCACCGCGCGCGGCCTTTAAGACAAGGGTTTCAACCTCGTTCGCGGAAATGGCGCCCGGGTGTGTCACAGTGCGAAGGTGGGCAGCCACCAGTCATCGGCATCGTGTAATTCATCGTGCAGCGGTGCACCTTGGCATAGCGTAATCCGCGTCCACCGATCTGATTTAGGGTCAAATTTCGCGGCCCCGAAGAACGATAATTTGCAGCGCAACATATCGATGGGCAAACAATCCCGCCCGATCAGATTGTCGCGAATTTCAGCATAGGGCGCGGAGGATAGAGATTGCACGCGGCGCACTGCGGCGCGGTGGTGAGGGTGACCCGCCAGAAAGGCCGCGACTGTCCCGCCGTTGGGCAATTCGGCGGCCAAATCCGCCACGCGCCGCGCAATATCAAGCGGACTTTCGAGGTCAGCGCCCGGTTCATCGTGGCGCAGCCCAAGGCGAGGCTCAGCCTTTGATTGCGACACGTACCAGAACTGGTGGCACGCATCAGGCGCGCCGTAATCAGCCAACGCCCATGTCCAATCAGTATGCAAATGGGCGGACAGTTCGGCGCACGTCATGGCAGGATCAAGGGTCGGCGCGCGATCCGTCGCCATATCAGGCGCAAGATCATCCACCAAATCACCAAACGGTTCGATCAAAAGCGCGGCAAAACATTCCTGCGTGTCGATACCGGTGGCGCCTGCCCCATCCCAAAGCCGATCCAGCGAATAGGCACCCGACATCACATCAGGGGTCATACTGGCGGCAATGGCAGGCCATTCCCGCCGGATCATATCGATGCGGTCCTGACCAATCTTGTCGGACACATTCCATTCCGTCAGATGCTGGGCTGCTCGGGCCATAAGCTCGTAGATCCGCTCAATCTGCCCTGCACTCAAAAACTCGATCGCGCGCACCCGCGCCAAAGCCGTTTCACGCGCGTTGATCCATGCGTTCAGCAACATCGGATGGGACACAAGGAATGGCGCCATACCCAATCCCGTTGAATTGCCAATGCCCAACTGCCGTTTGAGATGGCGACTAAGCGGTGCGCCGCCCACATGTTCGACAAGGTCATGAGTGAACCCACGGATCAGCCAAACCGCCAGCATTTCGGCCATAAAGGGGCCACCAAGGCCGGGGCGATCCGCAAAAACATCGCGGTCCGCAATCCCGAATTTACCGTTCCCATAGACCGCTGTTGTGCGCATCAAATAACCGGTTTGCGCAACAAGATCAGCGTCCGGCTGGCGGCCGGCGCGCAACGCATCGACCGTATGGGCAAACAGGCGCACGGATTTGTTGGCGCGGCTTAGGACCAGATCGTGTTCGGTGTAACGCGATGCCTCTTGATGCGGTGCGCTGGCGACGATCCGTGCGATCTCATCCTCGTCCGGAACCCCATCATAAAGCACATACGCACTGTCCCACGCCGTTGCGATCACGCGGTCCGTGCGTTGGTCCGGGGGAAGGTCCGTGGACACGGCGACAAGCGAATACACATGCCCACCAAGCGTTACGGAATAAACAGCGTGCCCAAAGCCATCCGCGCACATGTTCCAAACGGGGCGCGTGACGTGGGCCTTTTCAGCGGACAGTTGGCGCAGCAGGACCCGCAGAAAGGACAAACGCGTCGGAAACGATGCCCCCATACGCCGCAATCGCATCACCTGCGCGGGTGGGCGCAGCGGCATCATTGCGCAATGGGGTTTGGTGTCCAACATGGCGTAAGCTTGCCAGAAGATTCAGCCATCCGTCAAATCCAAAAACCACCACCGCGTGTCTAAAACCGACAGCTGCCCAAAGCGCATCACCAAAATTCATGTGTGGCGCAGCCATTCGTCTGGATTACAGGTGGTCGGGCGCAAAATTCTCGGCGTAAAAGCGATACCAATTGTCACCCATGATGCCGTCCACTTCGCTGCTGGATAGACCGACCGCCACCAATCCTTTGCGGATGTTGCCAAAGTCACGGTTGTCTTTGAACCACGACGGCATATCGGGGAACCCCGGCGCATCAGCGGACCCTTCGCCGTAATCCATCGCCTTGGACCACCGCCCCACACGCATCCATTCAACGATGCTGTCGGGTTGATCTTGGCACAGATCGGTTCCAATGCCTAAATTCTCGGCCCCATACCGCGACGCGGCCTCAGCCACCATGTCGCAAAATCCCGCCAACGTGCAGTTTGATCCGTCTTTCAGATGATGCGGATACACCGAAAACCCCATCATCCCACCCCGCGCGACCAACGGGCCAAAGACATCATCGCCAAAATTGCGCCGTGCGGGATGCCACCAGCTTGGGTTGGCATGCGTAATGGCGATGGGGCGCGATGATGCGTCGATGGCCTCAAGTGTGGATCGATCCCCGGAATGGCTCATATCGACCACAAGCCCCACGCGGTTCATTTCCGCCACGGCCTGTCTGCCAAAACGGGTCAGCCCTGTGTCGTCGTCTTCATAGCATCCCGTCGCCAGAAGCGATTGATTGTTATATGATAATTGCATGAACCGCACGCCAAGCTGATGCACGATTTCGATCAATCCGATGTCATCCTCAATCGGGCTGGGGTTCTGGAATCCAAAGAAGATCGCCGTGCGCCCACTTGCGCGCGCAGCGTCAATATCTGCCGCCGTCGTCCCGCGCATAATCAGATCGGAAAAGCGTTCAAACCGGCGATTCCAGCCCTCAAGTTCAAGCACCATTTCACGAAAACTCTCGTGATAGGTGATTGTGACATGGACGGCGTCAACGCTACCCGCGCGCATCTGGCGAAAGATGGTTTCGGACCAATTGGCGTACTGCAAGTTATCAATCAAATAAGTCATGCCGTACCCTGCCCCCACATGTCAAAAAACGCTAGTCCGCAACTGCGAAAAAGTGATCGGCGGTTGCGCGCTCAGGGGTTGATTCACGTTTCACCCGCGTGCTTGCTGGGATAGACTTAGAGAAACATCGGATCGGGCACGCAAGATATGGGAAAAATGAGAACCGCATTGGCGATCAGCGCTTTGCTTTTCCCATTTGGTCTTGGCGCGCAAAACGTGCAGTTGAACGCGCCTGACGCCGATGAAAGCCTGCGCACGACCCTCACGGTGGCGTCCCTGACCCTATCTTTGGCGGAAGACGGGGCAGACGCACCACAAGATTATGTGGCCGCCGCGCGCGCCGACTATCGCCGTCTTTTAACGGGCCTTTATGCGCAGGGTTTTTATGGCGGCACGATTTCCATCCTCGTTGACGGTGTCGAAGCCTCTAGCATTGATCCCTTGATGCCGCGCGCCTCGGTGGGGTCGGTCGTGTTGTCCGTTGATCCTGGGCCACGGTTCACGTTCGGGCGCACGGACATCACCCCGCTTGCCCGTGGCACCAGCCTGCCTGACGCCTTTGCAACGGGACAGATTGCAGAATCCGGTGTTGTGGGGGACGCTGCTGACGCCGCGGTTGAAGGGTGGCGCAACAACAGCCGCCCCCTCGCGCAAACAGCGGGGCAATCCATCACCGCACGCCATCCCGATCAGGCTTTGGACGTCAGCATTATTGTTGACCCCGGACCTGAATTGCGGTTCGGCATTGTCAGTGTTGAGGGCAATGAAAACGTGCGCACAGATCGTATCCGCGCGATTGCGGGACTGCCCGACGGGCCATTTGACCCCGCAATGATTGAGCGCGCAGAAGAAAACCTGCGCCGTACGGGTACATTTTCCTCAGCCACGGTGATCGAGGCGGATGCGGCAACGGGTGACACCCTCCCGCTGACGATTGCTGTCGTGGAACAAGCACCGCGCCGTGTCGGGTTCGGGGCTGAATTTTCATCCGTCTCCGGTCTGACGCTGTCTGGGTTCTGGATGCACCGCAATTTGCTGGGCGGGGCTGAACGGTTCCGTGTTGAAGGCGAGGTCACGGGGTTATCCGGCGGGACCGGTGGCATTGATTACACACTTGGTGTGTCATTCGTACGCCCTGCCACGTTCCGCCAAGACAACGATCTTTATGCAGAAGCGCTGTTCACCCAACTGGATGAACCGTCGTTCTTTGAACGCGATGCAAGCATCGAAGTCGGCGTGATCCGCCGCTTGCGTGATGATTTCGTGGGTGAATTCGGGATCGGGTTTGCCGCGGGTGAAGTGACAGACACTTTGGGCACACGCACCTACAGCCTAATAAGCTTGCCGGTTAAGTGCACCGTTGATCGGCGCGATGACGCGTTCAACCCCGAAAGTGGATATTACGCCGATCTGTCAATTGCACCTTTTGTCGGGCTTGGTGATACGGGGACCGGGGTCCGCGTTCTCGGGGATGGCAGGGTCTACCGCAGCTTTGGCACCGATGATCGCGTGACGCTGGCCGCACGTGGCCAAATCGGTTCTGTGATCGGGGCGAGCGCGAACGAAGTTCCATCCAGTTATCTTTTCTTTTCTGGTGGCGGGGGCAGTGTGCGGGGCCAACCCTATCAATCGCTCGCCGTGGATTTGGGCGGCGGCAATGAGATCGGGGGCACATCCTTTGTTGCCACCCAGCTTGAGGCGCGCGTCGACATCAATGACACGTTCGGCGTGGTTGGCTTTTATGATGCAGGATTTGTCGGTGCGGACAGTGTGCCGTTTTCGAACGGCGATTGGCATGCGGGCGCAGGTGTTGGCGTGCGCTACAATACGGGCATCGGGCCGATCCGTCTTGACCTTGCGACACCGGCAAACGGGGACAACGCAGGCCGCAGCTTGGAAGTTTACATCGGCATCGGGCAAGCATTTTGATGAGGCTGCTTTTCACCCTGATTGTTGTTGTCTGGGCAGGCGTTGCGTCTGCACAAACCACAGAAGACGACCGCGATTTCATCACAGGTTTGATTGAAGACACGATCAACAACGACGATCTGATCGTCAGACTGATAAATTTCCAAGGCGCCCTGAGCTCTGAGGCCACCGCAGATGCGATCACCATCGCGGACCGTGACGGGATTTGGCTGCGGCTTGACGGTTTGGTAATCGATTGGAACCGCTCTGCGTTGTTATCAGGCCAGGTTGAGATCGAAACCCTAAGCGCGGAGCGGATTGAGCTGATCCGCCTGCCCCTTCCGTCAGAAGACGACGCTTTGCCAAGTGCCGAAGCCACGCCATTTACGTTGCCGGATCTTCCTGTGTCAGTAGACATCGGCAATGTATCCGCCGATGAGGTAATCTTGACCGAGGCCCTGCTTGGCGAACCTGTAACAGCGCGGTTTGAAGGCGCGCTGTCCTTGATTGAAGGCACGGGCACGACCCGCATTTTGCTGGAACGCACGGACAGCAAACAAGGTCGGTTTGACATTGATGCGTCCTATGTCGACGACACACGGCAATTGGCGTTGTTTTTGCTGGCAGAAGAAGGC
This sequence comes from Octadecabacter sp., assembly GCA_018608045.1. Taxonomy (GTDB): domain Bacteria; phylum Pseudomonadota; class Alphaproteobacteria; order Rhodobacterales; family Rhodobacteraceae; genus Octadecabacter. Next base: position 16,730 of record JABBAI010000069.1, read on the forward strand.
CAAAACGGCATTGCAGCGCGCCTTCTTGATCTGCCGGACCGCCCGTCCGTCCGCTTGGACATCGCAGGTGATGCGCCTTTGGATGATTTTATCGGCGACATTGCCTTAGCCACAGACGACGTGGATCGCATCACCGGAACAGTGCGTCTGTCGCGCCCGTCCGGCACGCTGGATCAGGCATTTTTTGTCGATCTGGCGGGTGATTTGCGCCCGATGCTAGCATCCCAGTATGACACGTTCTTTGGCGAAAACACCGTTCTTCGCGTTGAAGGCACATCCTTTGGGATCGGCGGATTGCGCCTGTCCAATTTGGTCATCGCGGCGGATCAACTGGTGTTGCGCGGGTCTGCTGCGTTTGACGCGCAAGGCTGGCCCGAAACAATCGATCTGCGCGGACGCCTTGGATCGGGCGGGACCAATCGCGTGCTACTGCCCATCGGCGGGGCCCCGACCGAAGTCAGCGGCATGTCCTTGAACGTCCAATATGATGCCGCCCAAGACGCCGCGTGGACGGGCGCGTTTGATATCACATCTTTGGGCCGCGACGGCGTGTCCCTTGACGCTTTGGCAGTGTCAGGCGGCGGCATTATTCTTCCCGGTGCAGGCGGGAAAGAAGGCCAGTTCACAGCCGATTTGAATTACGCCGCACGCGGTCTTGATCTTGAAGACGACGCCCTATCGGACGTGGTCGGGCGCGACATTGAGGGCACACTGACCGTCAGCCGCGTTGAGGGAGAGCCCCTTTTGATCCGCGAATTAACCGTTGCAGGCGCAGGCCTGCTTGCGCAAGGAAACGCGCGCATTGAAGGACCCGATGATCGGTTTTTGACCACAGCAGAATTAACAATCGACGCAGAAAATTTGTCCCGTTTTGCCGCCATCAGCACGCTTGATCTGTCTGGATCAGGGACCCTGCGCCTGCGCGGCAATGTGCAGCCCTTTGACGGCATCTTTGATATTTTCCTTGCGGCGCGCACGACCGACTTGGCGCTTGGCATCGACCAGCTTGATCCTCTCTTGGTGGGCGATGCCGTCGTTTCGCTGCGGGCGGACCGTGATGAAACAGGTATTCGCATTCAGCGGGTCAGGCTCGCCAGCGGGGAAATTATTGGTGAAGGCCGCGGTGAAATCATCGGCCAAGAAGCCTCTGCGACGTTTTCGGGTGAATTGAACAATTTGGGCATTTTGACGCCGTCCTTATCGGGGCCTGCAACACTGAGCGCTGATATTTCGACGGATGCGAAAGGCAATGTCACGCTGGACACATCTCTCACGGCGCCCAGCGCGACAGCGACTGTGATCGGCGTCGCCACCCCAAGCGAGGGCGGCTATATTTTACGCGGCGACGGGGCCGTCGATATCGACGAATTGCGCGCCTACGGTGATCTGGTGGGCCAGCAAATCGGTGGCGGGCTCGCGGTTGATCTTGACGGGTCATTTATCACAACGACAGGTGTGATGAATGCCGACGTCGTTGCGCGCACTCGTGATCTTCAGGCAGGATCGGCAGTGCTGAACAAGATCCTCGCTGGGCTGGGGCGGATCAATGCAAACGTCAGCTTGTCAGAAGCAGGGCGCCTGCGATTGGACGCGCTTGATGTGGTGTTTCCAAACCTGACAGCCTCCGGTGCTGTTGCGTCATCGGGCAACGATACGACCGCCAACTTGGCCATGCGGTTGCGCGATGTCGCATTACTGGTGTCTGATTTTTCCGGCCCGCTTGTGGCAGATATTTCCGCCCGCCAAGACGCCGCTGGTTGGCAAGTCAGCGGGGACGCCAGCGGGCCTGTCCAAACCTCGGCGATAGTTAGCGGGCGCGTTTCAAACTCAGGTCAGCTTGATCTGTCGTTGAACGGCTCCGCCCCACTCGCGTTGGCGAACCTTTATATTGCGCCACGACAAGTTCGTGGATTGGCCAGCTTTGATCTTGCAATTCAGGGGCCGGCGGCACTGAATTCCGTGCGCGGCCCGATCCGCATCAGTGATGCACGGCTGTCCGCCCCGACCCTGCAACAAGCGCTCGAAGAGGTGTCCGGCACCATTGTTCTCGCGGGTGGAACGGCGCGCATTGACCTTGGCGGAACAAGTGCCGCGGGTGGCACCCTGACGCTCGGTGGCCCCGTGGCGCTGACCCCACCATTTCGCAGTGACCTGACGATCGCATTGAACAACATCGTCCTGCGCGATCCTGCGCTGTACCGCACCACGGCACAAGGCCAAGTGCTGGTGTCAGGACCACTGGCAGGGGGTGCCGCGATAACTGGACGGATCGATCTGGGCACGGTGGATGTGCAAGTGCCGTCAACGGGTGTTAGCGTCTTGGGCAGCCTTCCCGCAGTGACGCATCTTGGCATCCCCACCCGCGTGGCCCAAACCTTGGCGCGCGCGGATATCGGAACAACCCCGGACGCGGCGGGTGGAACGTCATCCTCTGGGCCCGCCTATCCGATTGATCTGACCGTCAACGCACCGTCGCGTATTTTTGTACGTGGTCGCGGCCTTGATGCAGAACTTGGCGGGCAATTGCGCCTGACGGGAACCACCAACGCGATCATTCCCATCGGGCGGTTCGACCTTGTACGCGGGCGGCTCAGTATTTTGGGTCAGCGGTTTGACCTCGACGAAGGGTATGCGCAATTGCAGGGGGATTTCTCACCGTTCCTGCGGCTCGTGGCGACAACAGAAACAAGCAATGGAACGCTGGTCAGCATCGTGGTCGAAGGCCCCGCCGACGATATCGAAGTGCGTTTTGAATCCACGCCGGAACTGCCGCAAGACGAAGTTCTGGCGCAGTTGTTGTTCGGCCGTGATTTGTCGTCCATCAGCCCGTTGCAAGCCGTGCAATTGGCATCTGCTGTGGCCACCCTTGCCGGGTCCAGCGGCGGTGGCGTTGTGAATCGTTTGCGCCAAGGGCTTGACCTTGATGATCTGGATTTCGTCACCGATGAGGATGGAAATGCGGCGGTGCGTGCGGGCAAGTATATCTCTGATCGGGTCTACACGGACATTACAGTTGGTGTCGGTGGCACGTCTGAAATCAACCTCAACATCGATATTGATCGCAACATCACCGCCCGTGGATCTGTTGCGTCAGACGGTGAAACCAGCGTCGGTATTTTCTTTGAGCGCGACTACTAAGCGCCCGGCAAACCGCCAATTTTGCGCGCCAGCGCTGCAACCTCTTCCACACCTTTGCCGTGGCGCAACGCACAGAACACAAACGGGCGGCCTGCGCGCATCTTTGTGGCGTCACGTTCCATAACCGACAGATCGGCGCCGACATGGGGTGCAAGATCGGTTTTGTTGATGATCAAAACATCCGACTTCGTGATCGCAGGCCCACCTTTGCGCGGGATTTCTTCGCCCGCTGCAACGTCGATGACATAAAGGGTAATATCCGCGAGCTCGGGTGAAAATGTAGCCGAAAGGTTATCGCCGCCGGATTCTATCAACACCACATCAAGGTCAGGATGGCGCGCGTTCATCTGCGCGATGGCCGCCAGATTAATCGACGCATCTTCGCGGATCGCCGTGTGCGGACAGCCCCCCGTTTCCACACCGATGATCCGGTCAGACGGCAGGATCTGCATGCGAACCAAAGCCTCCGCGTCTTCTTGCGTGTAGATGTCGTTGGTGATGACACCGACGGACAATGTGGGTGACCACAGCTTGGCCAGTTCAGCTGTCAGGGTTGTTTTTCCTGCACCGACGGGTCCACCGATGCCGATGCGAAGGGGTCCATTTTTGCTCATGTGCGGAAAACTCTCGATGTTAGGGTTTCGTGGCGCATCGCGGCCACGTCGCTTAGGAATGCAGTGCTGGACAGGTCTGCCAAATCGCCCGATTGCGCCAGTGCGGCGATGTCGGTGCACATCGGGGACAGCGCTGCGATGATGCGGTGGCCGTCTGTCTGCCCGATCGGGATCAGGCGAATACCCACCGACACGAGCGAACTGACGAAGGCCTGCAAAAACATCGAAACCGTCAACGGTAGCGGAAGCGCGGTTAGCTGTGCCGCGCGCCCGACAGCAACGGGATACAGATACCCGCCAAGATCATGACCCGTCAGGTCCGCAGCGATTTTACCAAAAGCAGCCCCTTGTAAATTCGCCTCGCTCAGGCGTTCTTTAGACGCGGCAAACGCGCGGGCGTAGGCATCCACCTGCGCAGCGTCACCGCCATAGGCCGCCGCCAGAAACACCGCATCATTCCAACCGGACCCATAGCGCAGGGCGGTTTCAACCCAATCCGACAAGGTTGCAGCATCCGTGATTTGCCCGTCCGAAATTGCCTGTTCCACCCCATGCGAATAGGCGAATGCGCCAATCGGGAAGCTAGGCGAAAACCACTGCGCAAGCGTCAGGACGGGATCAGTGTGCATGGCCATGCGTCCGCCCATGCCCGTATGCCCCGCCTTCTGGCGTAAAGGGGGCCGTAACATTTTCAGTCGACGCGCCAAGTTTTTCGAGCATGTCCTGCATCACATGGTTTGTCTGGATCAACAGGCGGTCGGGTTCAATTTGGCAGGGCGTATGCCGGTTCCCGATGTGCCAAGCCAACCGCACCAGATCACCACCCGAGATCGCGATCAACGCTTCGTTCGCTGCGCAGATTTCGATGCAGCGGCCATCCTCAAGCACCAACGCATCACCGTGACCCAGCGATACTGTGTGTTCAAAATCCACCAAAACATCGTGCCCACCAGCAGTTTGCACGACCTTGCGGCGTAAAAACCGTTCATCATAGGTCATCACACAGCGATCAATCGCCGCCGTCCATTGCCCCGCGTGCAGGTGCGATTGTGCTGTAAAATCTACCATCAGAACATGAAATACCGCTGCGCCATTGGCAGGGTATCGGCGGGCTGACAGGTCAACAATTCACCGTCGGCGCGCACATCGTAGGTTTCTGGATTTACCTCAACCTTTGGCATCGCATCGTTGAGGATCAGATCCTTCTTGCCGATGTTGCGGGTGTTTTTCACCGCGATGGTTTGCTTGGCCAGTCCAAGATGGTCGCGCAGACCTGCGTCTTGCGCCGCACCAGAAATAAAACTGACCGAAGTTTGCGCCAACGCCCCGCCAAAGCTGCCGAACATGGGCCGCGTGTAGACAGGTTGCGGCGTGGGGATGGACGCATTCGGATCGCCCATTTGCGCCACGACAATCGTGCCCGCCATCAACACCATTTCCGGCTTCACCCCGAAAAACGCAGGGTTCCAGAACACCAGATCGGCGCGTTTGCCTTCTTGGATGGACCCGATGTGCTGCGAAATCCCATGGGCAATCGCGGGGTTGATCGTGTATTTCGCGATGTAGCGGCGGACGCGGAAATTGTCGTTTTCGCCGGTTTCCTCGGCCAGCCGCCCGCGCTGCTTTTTCATCTTGTCGGCCGTTTGCCATGTGCGGATCAACACCTCCCCGATGCGCCCCATCGCCTGACTATCGGACGCAATAATTGAAAACGCGCCCATATCGTGCAGAATGTCTTCAGCGGCAATGGTTTCCCGGCGAATGCGGGATTCAGCGAACGCCACGTCTTCAGGAATCGATTTGTCGAGGTGGTGACACACCATCAACATGTCCAGATGTTCCTCGAGCGTGTTGACTGTGAACGGGCGCGTCGGATTCGTCGAACTTGGCAGTACATTGGCATCGCCACAGATTTTGATAATGTCAGGCGCGTGACCGCCCCCCGCGCCTTCAGTGTGGAACGCGTGGATCGTGCGACCTTTGATGGCCGCGACTGTATTTTCGACAAAGCCGGATTCGTTCAGCGTATCCGTGTGGATCATCACCTGCACATCCATGTCATCGGCCACAGACAGGCAGCAATCAATAGCACCCGGTGTGGTGCCCCAATCTTCGTGCAGTTTCAAAGAACACGCCCCCGCATTCACCATTTCCAGGAGGGCGGCAGGTTGGGACGCATTGCCCTTGCCTGACAGACCGATGTTCATCGCGATACCATCAAAAGATTGCAACATCCGCCCGATATGCCAAGGACCCGGTGTGCAGGTCGTCGCCAATGTCCCGTGCGCGGGGCCGGTGCCACCGCCAAAACAGGTGGTGACGCCAGAATGCAGGCTGTCCTCCATCTGTTGCGGGCAGATAAAGTGGATGTGGCTGTCCATGCCGCCCGCCGTCAGGATGCGCCCCTCACCTGCAATCGCCTCAGTGCCGGGGCCAATGATGATGTCCACGCCGCTTTGCGTATCCGGATTTCCCGCCTTGCCGATCTTGTGGATCAGCCCGTCGCGCAGGCCGACATCGGCCTTATAAATTCCTGTGTGATCAACGATCAACGCATTGGTAATGACAGTATCCACAGCCCCCTCAGCGCGGGTCGCTTGGGATTGGCCCATGCCGTCGCGGATGACCTTACCACCGCCGAATTTGACCTCTTCGCCGTAGATCGTCAGGTCGCGTTCAACCTCAATGATCAGGTCAGTGTCGGCAAGGCGCACCTTGTCGCCCGTGGTCGGGCCAAACATTGCAGCATAGTCGGATCGGGAAATTTTGGTGGCCATGGGCAGTCCTTCGGTTCAGCTATTCGTTAAGTGCGCCAAGACGCATCAGGTCTTTAACGCGGTGACCCGTCAGGCGATCCAGACAGAAATAATGCTCAAAATTTATTGCAGGCAGTTCTAGCGGCGGGCCAGCCTCGGACAGACAAGCCAGATCACGAAACTGCACCCAGCTGCGTTGCGCCGCGCGCAGCCGTTCAATGTGAACACCCGCGCTTTCGCCAACGGGGGCATCAATTTCCAATACGGCGCCATAGACGATGTTGAGCTCCTCGTCGCGGGCCTCAAATATTCCAATCACACAATCCGCTTCTTCGCCCTCTGCCAGTTTGAAACAGGCACCCATCCCTTGACCGTTCTCATCGAAACTTTGGGCGAAGACAGGCAATGCCAGAGACATCGCCAGCGCGCTAAACGGGGCGATTGATTTCATTATAAATCGCCCATGACGTGCTGATTGAACCCGAACACACGGCGCGCGCCGCCCAGCGGGATCAGGTTCACTTCGCGCCGCTGACCCGGTTCAAACCGCACAGCCGTTCCCGCCGCGATGTCCAGCCGCATCCCGCGCACGGCAGCGCGGTCAAAATCAAGCGCCGCGTTGCTTTCGGCAAAATGATAGTGCGATCCGATTTGAACGGGCCGATCCCCTGTATTCGCGACCATGATCGTCACGGCATCCTTGCCCTCGTTGAGGATCAGATCACCCTGCGCAGTTATTATTTCTCCCGGTATCATGGCGGCCCCTTATCTAATCGGATTGTGAACAGTGACGAGCTTCGTTCCGTCAGGAAAGGTCGCTTCAACCTGTACGTCGTGGATCATCTCGGCGATGCCATCCATGCATTGATCCCGAGTGATAACCTGCGCGCCGGCCTCCATCATGTCGGCCACAGACCGCCCGTCGCGCGCGCCTTCAACCACGGCGTCGGTGATCAGTGCAATCGCCTCGGGGTGGTTCAATTTCACACCGCGCGACAGGCGTTTACGCGCCACTTCAGCGGCCATTGAAATCAGCAGTTTATCTTTTTCACGGGGGGTCAGTTGCATGTCAAATCATCCAAGCCTTGGGAAGGGAAGCCGCGCTGAGCGTTTCAAGCACGGGAATAAGGGCGGTGCGCAGATCAAAGCTGTCAGGCGCAAGAATACGAATATGCAAAACATCGCGCCCGATCAGGGTGGCCCCCGCAGCAACGGGTAAAGCATTGCGAATATTGGCAAGATGGGTCGGTGCTTCAGGGGCGACATACACCACAGACGCCATGGCGCGCGCGCCGTTGCCCGTGGCCGCGCGCGCAAAATGGGCAAGCGCATCCCCGTTCAGCGTCACGGCGTCACAAAACAGCGGGACGCCATCGCGGTATATTTCGACACGGTCGTTAAATGCGATATCGGTCAGGGTTTCGCCCATGGCCGTACGCCCAAACACAAGGGGTTCGACAAACAACAGCTGCCCATCCGCCGCCAAATCCGCGCGCAAAGTTCGGCAATAGCGGCTTTGATCAAACAAAATAGTTTCTTGGGGTAGCCATTGCAAACGCGCGCCCGCGCCGATTTTTAATGTTGTGGTCAGTTGGCCGGTTTCGTTCGCTTGCGCACCATAGGCCCGTTCAGCCGCTTGGGTCGTCAGCGTCAGGGACGTATTTGCACCTGCTTCAAATGACATATCAAAACGGTCACCCCCCGTGATGCCGCCTGCCGTGTTCACCAAGACCGCCTGCAAACTATCGTCACCGCTGCGCGGAAACACCAATTTCGCCGACCCCGCCTGATGTAGATCCCCAATCACCGATCCGCGCGGGCCGACCTTGGACGTCAAACGCGCAACGCCCCGCGCGCGCGGCTGCACGGCCTCGGCCTGTTGATCGGCAATTTCGGTTAGCAAAGTAATAGCAGTCTCCGGTCTTTTGGTTGGGATAGTTTAGCCGCGCGCGACAGACGTTCACCAGCAATTGCGCACCATGTCATGTGCAAAAAATTGCGTTTGCCCGTTTTTTGGGCACCCCATGAAATCGCGAACATCCTAGACACGGGCGGGGCATTGGGTTTGAATCGCACAGATGCCCCAAACCGGACCTAATTTTCAAATGATGCCATGTCGTACCCGCCCCCAACTGCCACAGGCCCCAAAGTGATTGCGGCGGGCCTTGATCTGGGCGGCACGAAGATTGAAATGCAGGTGTTTAATGCCGATTGGCAGACGCTGACAAAACAGCGGATTGCCACACCGGACAGCTACCCCGAATTGGTCGCGGCGATTGCGGAGTTGATTTCACAAAATGTTGCGGCAGATGTCCCCGTCGGGATCGGGGCCGCAGGGTTGATTGATCCTCAAAACGGGAAGGTGTTGGCCGCCAATTTCTGCGCCACGGGCCACACATTGCCCGATGACATTAACGCCGCCACGAACCTTGACGTTACCTATATCAATGACTGCCGTGCGCTGGCCCTGTCAGAAGCAGTTTTTGGTGCGGGCAAAGGGCATAAAACCGTCGCCAGCGTGATCCTTGGCACAGGCGTGGGCGGCGGGGTTGCGGTGAATGGCGTGTTGCCCGTTGGCCCGACGGGAACGGGGGGCGAATTCGGGCATTGCGCGGCCTCTGCCGCGATTGTCGCGCACTATGGCTTGCCCGTGTTCCCGTGCGGATGCGGGCGAACAGGGTGCGTCGAGACCTACATTTCAGGCCCTGGTTTGGAACGCCTTGCACTCGCGCTGACGGGGCGGGCAATGACATCACATGACATTGCCACAGCCCGATCCACGGATACGGCACAGGTTTGGGGAGCATGGTGCGCGCTGACCGCCGATGCCCTGCGCAACCTCATCCTGACGCTGGACCCCGATGTGATCGTTTTGGGCGGTGGATTATCCAATATCGACGGCATGATTGATGATGTTCTGGCCGCCACCAAGTCAGCCCAGATCGGTGATTTCGCAATTCCGCCCATCGTGCTGGCCCAAGGGGGCGACAGCAGCGGTGCGCGCGGTGCGGCGTGGATGGCTGCGCAATGACGTGGTTCGCCCCGGACGCCCTGTTTGACGGGGCCGCGTTGCGCACAGAGGCGATGGTTGAAATCACGCACGGCGTCATCACACAAATCGCCACGCGGCAGGGCGATGCAGCGGCGATCAAAGGCACGCTTTCAGCGGGTTTCGTGGATTTGCAGGTCAACGGCGGCGGCGGAGTGATGGTGAATACGACGCCCGCAACCGATGGATTGCGCCAGATTGCGCAGGCCCACCACGCACTTGGAACAGTCGCGATTTTGCCGACTGTTATTACCGATCATCCTGACGTTCTTGATGCAGCCGCTGATGCGGTGATTGCCGTGAAAGACGCGGCGATTTTGGGGCTTCATATTGAAGGGCCCCATATTGCAGTGACGCGACGCGGCACGCACGCCGCCGACTTTATACGTCGCCTCGATCAGCGCACGTTGGATGCTGTAAAACGTATTCGCGCCCATGGCCTTGCGGTGATGATCACGATCGCCCCAGAAGCGGCCACGCCGGACCGAATCCGTGCCCTCACCGCGATGGGGGCCTGTGTGTCGCTTGGCCATACCGATGCCACCACAGACCAGATACACACGGCGATTGCGGCTGGCGCGCGCTGCGGCACACATCTGTTTAATGCTATGTCGCAAATGACGGGGCGTGCGGCGGGCACCGTGGGCGCGCTGATCAATTCGCACTGCCATATCGGGATAATCTGCGACGGGCACCATGTGGGCGATGATATGATTGCCCTCGCGATCCGCGCACGCCCCGCCCCCGGTTTGATGTTTCTTGTGTCTGATGCAATGGCGACCGTTGGCGGGCCAGATACGTTTGATTTGTATGGCCAGACGATCACGTTGAAGGACGGCAAACTGGTGAACGCAGACGAGAACCTTGCTGGCGCCCACGTGAGCCAAGCCATGGGCGTCAAGCGCTTGGTGAACCACGTCGGGATCACACTAGAAGCTGCCCTGCGCATGGCAATTACGACTCCCGCGGTGTGTATCGGACGCCCCGACCTTGCCAATCTGGTGGGTCGCAGTGTCCTCGATGTCATCGTGCTGGATAACACTTTTGACGCGTCCCCCCTCAGCCAGATCGTTTGACCCTGCTTCATCCTTAATGTAGAACAAAGTGTGAACATTAGGGAATCGGTGCGTCGTGTATGCGGTCTTTACGTCTTCAGAAAAATCCAAACGGTCAGGCGGATGGTCGGGCACATCAAACGGATGTCGCCGCCCCAACGCTGTCGGAAGTTTTTCCCGACACGGCGCAGGACGCGGCTGCCGTGGGCTATATGCTGTCGCGCCTTCCCAAGACAGATGCGCCTATTTTATGGGTACAAGACCGCCTGTCGCGTCGCGAAAGTGGCAAGCCGTACCTCGCGGGGATTGGCACACAACACCCGATCATCATGGTCGACCTGTCGCGCGCCACGGACGTTTTGTGGGCGATGGAAGACGGATTGCGATGCCGTGCATTGGCCGCCGTCATCGGCGAGGTCTGGGGCGACCCGCCTGTGTTGGATTTTACGGCGACCAAACGCCTCACTATGCGGAGCGAAGCCGCGTCCGTGCCGTGCTGGTTGATCCGGCGCGCGGCCGCCACCAACCTGAGTGCGGCGCGCAATCGCTGGCGCGCGTCCTCGCGCCCCTCCGCGCCCAACCCGCACGACGCACAAGCACCGGGTTTGCCACGCTGGTCGCTGGATCTGTTCCGCTCACGTCACCTCAAACCCGGATCGTGGGTGGCGGAATATGACCGCGCGTCGGATCGTCTCTATTATGATGCCGCACCTCAGCATGGAACGCTGGACGGTGGTGATGGAACGCAACGGGACCGCGCCGCCGGATGATGTGCCCGTGGTGCTGGCGCGCGACGGACAACACGGGCCTGTCGTGCATGCCACCAATCGTGCGGCCCGCATCCTTGGCGTCAACGCAGGGGCGCGGATCGTCGATACGAAGGCGATCTGCCCTGAACTTCAGATAGAATACGCAGACATTGGCGGGGATCGCCGCGCGCTTGATAACCTTGTGCTGTGGGCGCGGCGGTGGTGCCCGTGGTCTGTGCGCGACGGCGACGATGGCTTGATCCTCGACACCACGGGGTCGGACCACCTGATGGGCGGCGAAGCGGCGATGCTGCGCGAGATGGAGACGCAATTGTCCCTGCTTGGCCTCACGTCCCGCCTTGCCGTGGCACCGACATGGGGGGCTGCGTGGGCCTTGGCACGGTTTGGCCCCGTGCGTTCTGTTTGTGGGCTAGATGAAACGCCATGGAAGCTCGGCGCGTTGCCCGTCGCCGGATTGCGTTTGAACGAGGAAACGCTGTTGCTGCTGCGCCGTTTGGGGTTGAAAACCATTGGCGCTGTGATGGACGTGCCGCGCCTGTCCCTGACGCGCCGCTTTGTCAAAGCGGCCTTGCACGCCAACCCACTGATGCGGCTGGATCAGGCCCTTGGCAAAACGCCCGAACCCGTCGCGAGCATCGACGCGCCGCCGCGCATTCATGTGCAAACCAAACTGCCCGAACCCATCCAGGACCCAACATCCCACCTGCCCGAGCTGTGCGAAGATCTGTGCGAACAATTGTCCCACACAGGCCAAGGTTGCCGACAGTTGCACCTGACCGTCTACAAAACCGACGGGGAGGTGAGCAGCATCACCGTCGCCACATCTGCAACAACCCGCGATCCCAACCACTTGCACGCTTTGTTTCGCGACAAGGTAGAAAAGATCAATCCGGGCTTTGGTTTTGATCTGATCACCCTGACGGCAGGCGGGGTTGAGCCGCTGCAATTGGTGCAAAATTCATTGGACGGTGGATCGGATGATGACCTGCATCTTGCCCGTTTGGTGGATCGCCTGAGCGCGCGGTTCGGGGCCAAAACCGTGACCCGCCCCGTGCTGAACCAAAGCCACATCCCAGAACGCGCCGAAGGGCAGATCGCGGCCCTTGCCGTGATGGACCGCCCACAAATCGCGACGCCCAAAGAACGCCCCATCCGCCTGTTCGATCACCCCGAAGAAGTCCGCGTTCTTTATGCCGTCCCCGAAGGCCCGCCCGCGCAATTCATCTGGCGGCGCCAGACCTACAAAGTCGCGCGTTACACAGGCCCCGAACGCATTGCGCCCGAATGGTGGAAAGATCGCGCAGGCGCACGGTTGCGCGATTACTTTAAGGTTGAAGACGCACAGGGGCGGCGCATTTGGCTTTACCGTGAAGGGCTGTTTGAAGACGGGCGCGGCGGTGATCCGCGTTGGTTCGTGCACGGGTGTTTCGCATGATGTGCATCCATGCCTGAAAACGATCACGCGATCCCGCGCCGCACGCTCGATGATGCCTTCACGCGTAACGCAGCGTCCGATTTTGTAGAACTCGGCGTCACGACCTGCTTTTCGTTTCTGCGCGGCGCGTCTGATGCGATTGATCTGGCAAGTGCGGCAAATGACCTTGGTTATCACGCGCTTGGCTGCGCTGATCTGAACACGATGGCGGGGGTGGTGCGCCTGCATGCAGCGGCGTTAGCAGCACACGTGACGCCCGTGATCGGGTGTCGATTAGAACTGATAAGCGGTGAACAATTCCTCGCCTATCCACGAAACCGCGCCGCGTATGGACGGCTGTGTGCGTTGTTATCCAAAGGAAAAATGCGCCAGATCGATGGGGTATGGCAAGATAAAGGGGCCTGCGATATCACCCTTGATGATTTGGTGACCCATGCACAAGACGTGCAGCTGATCGCCCTGCCCGGACCGGACGTGCGCCATTTTTCCGCCGGGTTCAAACGGATCAAACGCGCCCTGCCAACCCTCAAACATATCGCCGCCAGTTACCTTTATCGCGGGGATGATCGCGGGCGGATCAACCAGCTCGACGCGCTGGCAAAATCACACGGCTTGTCCATTGTGGCCACCAATGACGTGCACTACCACGCGCCAGACCGCCGACCCTTACAGGATGTTATGACCTGTATTTTGCACAAAACCACGATTGCGAAGGCTGGGTTATTGCTGGATGCGAACGCTGAACGCCACCTGAAATCCCCCGCGCAGATGAAAGCCCTATTTGCCGACTGGCCCCACGCGATCCGCGCCACGCGCGACGTTGCCGATGCCTGCAATTTTGATCTGCGCGAATTGTCATACGAATACCCCAGCGAAACGGTTCCAAAGGGCATGAGCGCGCAAGCACACCTCGAGGATGAGACATGGAAAGGGGCGGCATGGCGATACCCCGACGGAATTCCAGACGACATACGCGCGACGCTGAACAAAGAACTCGCCCTGATCAAAAAGATGAAATTGCCACAGTATTTTCTGACGATCCACCAGATCGTCAATTTTGCGCGCTACGATTGCACGCCTGCGATTCTGTGCCAAGGGCGCGGGTCGGCGGCCAATTCGGCGGTCTGTTATGTGCTGGGGATCACCGCCGTGGACCCCGCCACGAATGATCTGTTGTTCGAACGATTTATATCCGAGGAACGCAAAGAACCGCCCGACATTGACGTAGATTTCGAACACGAACGCCGCGAAGAAGTCATCCAGCATATCTATGAAAAATACGGCCGTGGCCGCGCAGCACTCTGCGCCACCGTGATCCATTACCGCCCCCGCATGGCCGTGCGCGAAGTCGGCAAAGTCATGGGCCTGTCCGAAGACGTGACGACCGCATTGTCCAAAACCATCTGGGGATCATGGGGCCGCGAGGTCGGCGCGCGCGAAGCGGCTGAGGCGGGCCTTGATCTGTCCGACCAGCTGATGGCGCGCACCATCAAACTGGCCGATCAAATGATCGGAATGCCACGCCATTTGGGCCAGCATGTGGGCGGATTTATCCTGACGGAAACGCCCCTGACCCAAACCGTGCCGATCGGAAATGGCGCCATGCCCGACCGCAGTTTTATTGAATGGGACAAGGACGACATTGATGAATTACGCATTCTCAAGGTCGATATTCTGGCGCTGGGGATGCTGACCTGTATCCGCAAAGCGTTCGATTTGATCCACGCACATTACGGCAAAACTTGTACGCTGGCGAATGTCCCGCAGGACGACAAAGCGACCTATGACATGTTGTGCAAGGGCGACAGCCTTGGCGTGTTTCAGGTCGAAAGCCGCGCGCAAATGAATATGTTGCCGCGCCTGAAACCGCGCGAATTTTATGATCTGGTGATTCAGGTCGCCATTGTGCGGCCCGGCCCGATCCAGGGCGATATGGTGCATCCGTATTTGCGCCGTCGCAGCGGGATCGAGGTTGAAGAATATCCATCCCCCGCCCCGCCACATGATCCGCAAGAGCTGCAAAAAGTCCTCAAACGCACCAAAGGCGTACCGATTTTTCAAGAACAGGCGATGAAGGTCGCCATGGTCGCGGCGGAATTTTCACCCGATGAGGCCAACCAGTTGCGCAAGGCCATGGCGACGTTTCGATCCCGTGGGACCATTGGCATGTTGGAAGAAAAGATGGTCGGGCGGATGATCCGGCGCGGCTATGATCCCGAATTTTCCAACCGTTGCTTTCATCAGATCAAAGGCTTCGGCGATTACGGATTTCCCGAAAGCCACGCGGCCAGTTTCGCGCATCTTGTCTATGTGTCGTCTTGGATCAAATGCCACTACCCCGATGTGTTTTGCGCAGCCCTACTGAACTCCCAACCGATGGGGTTTTATGCCCCAGCCCAGATCGTGCGTGATGTGCGTGAACACGGCGAAATCGTGCGCGCGGCGGATGTGAATTATTCGGATTGGGACACCACGCTGGAACCCGTCGCGCGCGGGGTATTTGCCGTGCGTCTTGGTCTGCGTCAGATCGACGGGATGCGCGCCGATATGGGCCAGCGGATCATGAAGGCGCGCACGGCCCCGTTCACGAATTTAGAGGATTTGAAAACACGCGCGCGGCTGGACGCAGGCACCATGCGCAAACTGGCCGCTGCGGATGCCATGCGATCAATGACACTGGATCGCCGTCAGGCGTTGTGGGATGCGCGTGCGTTGCGCGATGCCCCTGATCTGCCGCTGTTTGCCGATAAACAGGATGAGGGGGCCGAGTTGCGCTTTGACCTTCCACAGATGCCGATTTGCGAACATGTGGTGTCGGATTATCAAACGACGCGCTTGTCCTTAAAGGCGCATCCGATGTCATTTTTGCGCAAAAGCATGGCCAAGCAGGGGTATGTTCCCGCACGCGCGCTGGCCGATATACGCGATGGTACACACATCAAATTGGCGGGAATTGTGTTGATCCGCCAACGCCCCGGCAGCGCGAAAGGTGTGTGTTTTATCACGTTGGAGGATGAGACAGGCGTCGCCAATCTGGTCGTGTGGCCCAAGATGATGGAGGCATTTCGCAAGGTCATCATGCAATCGCGTGTCATTGATGTACAAGGTGTGGTCCAGCGATCCGAGGACGTGATCCACGTTGTCGCCCATCACTTAAAGGATCGCAGCGATGCGTTGGATCGTTTGTCGCAAGACCCGATGGAAGTGCCTTTGGCGCGCGCTGATGAGGTCAAAAAACCTGTGCCGCACGGATCACGCGGTGGCCATCCACGCAATGCCCGTATCATCCCGAAATCACGCGACTTTCATTAAATCGGCAGGCATTAAACCAACTTCAATTAAACAAGCGGGCGCAACGTGCCACGTTCGACCACGTGACAGGCGAACACGCGAGATTCCAATGTCGGTTTGTCATCCGTCAGCATGGCGGCAACGACATCAACGGACGCCGCCACAATATCCTTGATCGGGTTGTGGATCGTGGTGAGGTTGATGTTCTCCCAACCCGCCATTTCCATATCATTGAGACCGAGCAAACCGATGTCATCGGGCACATCCAAATCACGCGATTGAATGGCCGACAGCGCGCCAATAGAAAGCACGTCATCACCACAAAAATACGCTTCGGCGGGTGACCCATCCAGCAGGCGCAACATCTCAAGGCGGCCAGCGTCGAACGAATACTTTTCGGCAAAACTGGATGTGACGCGGACCTGCGGATGCAGCGCCATTTCATCAATGAAGCCCTTGTAACGGTCTTGGGTCGATGTCGCACGTTCCGGCCCCCCCATAAACCCGATGTGCTGGTAACCGCGGGCGACCAGCGTTTGCGCCGCCAATTGCCCCGCCTGAATGTTATTGATCCCAAGGACATTCACCGTCGGGTTTTCGACCTGCCGCCCGAAGGAATGCACCACAGGCACACCTGCATCGCGAAACCCTTGCGCGAAACTTTGGGGCAGTGTGGAAGACGCGACGATCACAGCATCCACCGAATAGGCCCGCAACATACGCACGGAGTTTTCAGGATCTACTTCATCGGTGAGGTTCACAAGTAGCGGGCGCAATCCACGTTCTTGCAACCCCTTGGTGAACTGATCGAACACCTGCAAAAAGATCGGATTGTGAAAGTTGTTGGACACGAGGCCAATCAACTTGGTGCGCCCCGTGGTCAGCGATGACGCCAGCACATTAGGGCTGTACCCCAATTCCTTAGCGGCCTTTTCAATTCTGCGACGTGTGGCTTTGGCGACGGACGCGCCGCCCGTGTAAGACCGTGATACCGCAGAACGCGATACCCCCGCCCGTTCCGCCACATCCTTGAGTGTCACCGCCACTGTCGTCTACTCCTCGCGCGCGTCTTTGGCGTCTTTTTCAACGGACGCCCAATCTGCGATGTAAAACCGCCAGCCCGCTATAGCGCCCATCCCGACAAAGATCATCCCCCAGAATGTAGCACCCGACGACATCTCAAAAAGGCCCCAACAGACGGCGATTGCGACAACCACAACACGCCGCCAGAGGGGGAGGAAAAATGGCACATCTACATCAAACAGGCCTTTGCGTTTCGGGACCTGTTTGCGCGCATCTGCCACCCTATGCAGCGCCTTCAAATTCAGCACCGGTTTTTGCACCTGTGATGTAGGACACCACATCTTCGCCGTTTGTGTCTTCCTTGCGCAGGTTCGCGACCATACGGCCACGGCGAAACACGATGATGCGATCCACCAGTTCAAACACCTGACGCATGTTGTGGGACACAAGGATCAGGCTTTCACCCTGTTCTTTCAGCGTGCGGATGATGTTTTCCACCTGCGCCGTTTCCTGAACACCCAAGGCCGCTGTCGGTTCGTCCATGATTGTCAGTTTGGACGCAAACGTCGCTGTGCGGGCAATCGCAACGCACTGGCGCTGACCGCCTGACATATTGGCAATGCTGTTCTTGATGTTGGGGATTTTCACACCTGTCTTCACCAAACCCGCCATCGTGTCTTCGCGCATGGATTTGTAATCCAGAAGGCGAAACGGGCCCAGCCAGTTGAACTTGGTCTTTTCGCGACCCAAGAATAAATTATCAGGCACATTCAGATGGTCCGCCAAGGCAAGCGTTTGAAACACCGTTTCAATCCCCGCCTCGCGCGCGTCCAGCGGTCCTGCAAAGTTCACGGGCGCACCATCAAAGATAACATCGCCGCGTGTGCGTTGTTCAACACCAGTGATCTGGCGCACGAATGTGGATTTACCCGCACCGTTGTCACCCATGATCGCCACGTGTTCCCCGCGCTCAAGCGTGAAGTTCGCGTCAACAAGGGCATGCACACCACCATAGTGTTTGGTCAGGCCTTTGGTTTCCAGAATATATTCCGACATAATCTCAGCCCTCCCTTATGACCGCGCCGCGGCGCGTTTTTGTTGCCATTGATCAAGTGCAACCGCACCAACGATGATCATACCCAGAACCATTTCCTGATAGAACGCGCCAAGGCGCAAGAACGTGAAACCCGATGTGATAACGCCAATAATCAGCGCACCAATCACAGTGCCGATGATCGACCCGCGCCCACCAAACAGGGACACGCCACCGATCACGGCCATGGCAATCGCCTCAAGCTCGTACGACAACCCCATGCCCGACTGCGCGGTCAGGTTCTTGGATGTCAGGATAACGGCGGCCAAACCAGCCAGCGCACCGGCAATCATATAGACCAGCATCAAATGGCGCGGCACGTTGATGCCAGACATCCGAGCGGCGGCCTCGTTTGAACCAATCGCGTAGGTGTGTTTGCCGTACACGGTATAGTTCATGATAAAATGAAACAGGAGCGCAAGGCCGAGGAAGATGAACACAGGGTTCATGCCGGACCCGATTACCGCGTAAGCATCAGTGGGGAACGACACAGGGTTGCCCAGCGACCACCACTGTGCGACGCCACGCGCAAACAGCATCATGCCAAGGGTCGCAATGAACGGTGGAATACGTGAATACGCCACAAGTAGGCCGTTGATCGCACCCGCCGTCAAACCCACGCCAAGGCCGACCAGCACGGGTATAATCACTGGCAGATCAAGCGCCCAGTCGCCAAAGATTGCCTTTGGGTTCGGGTTGCCGCTGACTTCGGCGACTTGTGCAAAGCTCATCGCGATCATCGCTGTGGCACCCACAACCGATCCCGATGATAGATCAATACCTGCCGTGATGATCACTTGGGTGACCCCAATGGCAATGATGCCGATGATGGCGACCTGAATAATAATGATACGAAGACGGGCTTCGTTGAAGATTGAATCAAACCGGTCGCGGCTATCAAACAACAAAGACTGCTGCATGAAGATCGCGCCGAGGATTTCGAAAATGACGATGATCAGGATCAACGCTGCGAGGACATTCAACTCATTTGGCCACTGTCGCTTGGACTTGTCGTACGACAATCCGCCTGTGCCTTCGCTCGTGTCTGACATCTGTCAGATCCTCCGTAATTTAGGGATATGGTAGAGTGTGTGCAGGGCGCCACATGACGCCCTACACAAAGACTTTCAGCTTACTGAATGAAGTCGCTCAGGTTCGCTGGAGTAACCAGCTTGAACGGGATGAAGACCGTACGGTCGACTTCTTCGCCATTGATCAGCGCGATTGCTGTGTCGATGGAACCAGCACCCTGACCGGCAAGGTCTTGGAACACTGTGACGTCCATTTCGCCAACCTGCATGGAAAGCAGAGCGTCGGATGTCGCGTCAACACCGCCAACGACAACGTCGTCCATGGAAATGCCAGCCGCTTTCATCGCCTGGATCGCGCCCAGTGCCATTTCGTCGTTGTTACCGAACACCGCGTCAAATTCGTCGCCGTTGGAAATCCAGTTTGTCATCAGGTCGTTGGCTTCGTCGCGTGACCAGTTCGCAGTCTGCTTGTCGATGATTGTGATGAAGTTACACATGTCCATGCCGATGACGTCATCAAAGTCCTTTGTACGCTGAACCGCAGCTTGGTTGGACAGCTGACCCATCAGAACATACGCAGTCGCGCCACCGGATTTGCCTTCAGCACGAAGCTGCTGACACATCTGGAATGCGGCCAAAGTACCGGATTCGATTTCGTTGGATGCAACGAACGCCTGACCGTCTGGCAGTGTATCCATGTTGATGGGCTGACGGTTAACGTAAACCAGTGGAACGCCAGCAGCCGCAGCCGCGTTGGACATCGCTTCGGTTGCGTTTGTGTCAACTGCGTTCACGATGATCGCATCAACGCCGGACGCGATGAAGTTGTTGATCTGGTCAAGCTGCTTTGCAACATCGTCGGTCGCGTCTTCAATCTGCAAGGACACACCGTCCAGCATTTCTTCGTGCGCTGTCATGCCGTTGCGCATGACTGTCAGGCCGTTGTCGTCAAAACGCGCAACGGACACACCGATTTGCTGCGCCATAACGGACGTCGTGCCCATCAAAGTTACAAGGCCAGCGGCCATAAGAATCTTGTTCATTTAGTTTCCTCCCAGAAACGTGCCCGGCGCACAGTTGATTAATGCCGGGATGCCCACTTAGGGGCGATTATTTCATCTCAACGGAGTCACGCCGCACGCGCCATGACTTCGTTTTCGATGAAGGTGATAGACCGCGAAAGCGACGCTTTGCGATCAATGTCTGCGTGCACGACGGGGCTGAACGCCTCGAACGAAAATGGGCCGCAATAGCCCCCACGCAACAATTCTGAAATTTGGGCGACATTGCCCAAGCGGTCGGCCCTATCCACCAGAACGCGGTGATGATCGCACATGTCGCCGCTGTCTAACGCGCTGTCGGTCACGCCTGAAATATGAACGACTTTGGTGTGCATCGGATACACAGACGCCTCACCTGCAAGGTGGTGGTGGAACGTATCGTGGATCAGGCCGAACTGCGCAGACATGTCCAATTCATTGATGAGGTCGACGACCAGCGACTTGAACCGCAATGTGCTGCTTTCAAACCCGATGGGTTCAATCAGCCCGACCAAACCACGCGCTTCTAATTGTGGGCCAAGTGCGGTCATTGCCGCCCGTAAACCATTCGGCGAAATCGGATCGCCGCCAACCTGCGGAATGAGAGCAATTGCTGTTGCACCGCAGGCCCCCGCCTGATTCATCAAAGCAACCGCCGCGTCAAAAACGCTGTCATCAAATGCGTTGAAGGCCTTCACTTCGGCAAGCGCCAAGATGTTAAGGTCCGCCGCCATATCGGGATTTGGGTCCTGTCCGTCAAACATTGGGGTCGCGAGATCATTGCGCAGTTCAACACCGGACATGCCAAGATCACGGGCAAGCCCGAAGGCCTGCGTCATGGTCAAAGACGGAACTGTCATATGGTTTAGCGCGAAAGACATCATCTGCGTCCATACCCCCCTAGATCGAACAATACGATCAGACTAACGCGAACGAATTATATTGCAACCGGTTGCATACATGTTCGGTAATTTTACTATAAAATGATATTTATATTATATAATAACAAGATATTACGCCGAATACGTGTAGTATGAATTCGCGTGAAAACACCTTGGTTTACGGTGCTATGTGCAAAGAATCTCGGCCCACTTACGACTCATCACTTGGCTAAGCCCCCACAGCATGGGGAATTGGCCAACACCACGATGGTCTGGACAACCCATCCAACAGCCAATCAAGTCCACGCCGCAACGACGAGGATTTTCCCTAGTCTTCAATAGCGCCTTGGATCAAATTTTCGCGCATCAAACGCTGCTCTAACGTGCCGCGCGCTACGCTGATCGCGTCAAGGTATTCAGACTTTTCCGCCTGATACAGCCTCGTGGCGTCAACAGCGTCTTGCGCCGTCACAGATACAAACCGCACGATTTGACCCGCGCGCATTTGCGCCAACCGATCCGTGTCACATGAAATCACCGTCGCAATTTTTGGATACCCACCGGTGGTCTGATGATCGGCCAACAAGACCGTGGGCACGCCGTCCCCCGACACTTGAACCGACCCGCGCACAATGGGTTCAGACGGAATGGACAGCGCCCCGTCAGGCTTAAAAGATGGCCCATTCAGGCGCATCCCCATCCGGTCGTACGCATCCGTGACCTTAAACGGATCAGACACAAAGCGATCTAATACCTGAGACCCAAAATGTTGATCTTGCGGGCCCATCACCACGCGGATCGCGCCGTCAGAATTGAAATCTGCCAACGGAATTTCGCCCTCACGATCCTGACGCGTCACGGCGTCCTTGATCGTTACGACCTGCCCCGCCTGCAAAGCACCCCCGCCAAATCCAGACGTCGAATGAGTGGATTGACTGCCCAACCAATCGTGTAACCGGACCTGCCCGGCAAATGCCAAATACGCCCAACTTCCCGACTGACCTGCGCGGATAGCCAACCGTTCCCCCTTTTCAATCGTCAATATTGTCGGTGATTTTGTCTTTCGCCCCGCGTGTTCCACACCGAAATCGCCGCCCGTGATTGCGAGGGTCACCGCGCCGGACGTGCACTCCATCACCAAACCACCAAGCGACACTTCGATCGCCGTTTGCCCCGCCCCGTTGCCCAGCGCGGCGTGTGCGCCGTCAAACGCAAGCCGATCCATAGGCCCTGATGCTGCCACGCCAAACCGCATATGACCCAAGCGCCCCGCGTCTTGAAACGTCACAAGCGGTCCTGCGAAGGAGACCGAGAACACCGCATCAGCCATGCGCGGCATCCTTTTGCGCTTGATCAAACGTGGACCGATCAATCCTTTGAAACGTCACGCGGTCCCCGACATCAAAAAAGAATGGCGCGTCAGGATCGCCTGTTAGAACCTTGGTGGGGGAACGCCCGATGATGGACCACCCCGTCGGCATGTTCAGGGTCGTCACAAGGCATTGCGGCCCCGCAATTATAACGCTGCCCGCCGCAACATCGCGGACGGGGGTTGGTTTTCGCGGGACTTGGATCGACGCCAGCACGCCTGACAAATATGCGTAACCGGGCGCAAACCCATACATCAGCACGTCATATTCACCGCTTAAATGCGCATTAATGACTGCGTCCGACGACAGGCCCGTTGCCTGTGCGACTACGTCTAAATCTGGTGCGAATGGCGGATCGTAGCACACCTGCACGCGCCGCGCCGCGCCCGATTGCTTTTGAACCACCAGCGCCTTCAACAGGTCTTTCACGCCGGATTGTACCTGCACATGATCCGTCACAATCGGATCAAATGACACAAGAATGTTCACAAGTGCCGGAACTGTTTCGATCACGCCCTTGATGGGATTGACCGACAACGCTTTGTCCAACGCGAGCACCGTTTCATGGGCTTCCGCGCTGATCGTGTCCGCGAACGTCACCAGAACGGCGTGATCCGCGACGGGCTTGAAGGACGGTTCCACCTTAACGATCTTGCGACATGAAGCTGGTGATTTGAACGCCGTGCGCCGACAAACGCCCATGGATTTCGCGCGCCATATGAACAGCATCAGGGCTATCGCCATGCACACAAATCGATTGGGCGGCTAATTTTATCGGCGCGCCACCAACGACAGGCATCAACCCCGTGTCGAGGAAGGAAATCAGCCGATCCGCGGCCTCCTTCGCATTATGGATCATGGCGCCGTCTTGCCCGCGCGGCACCAATTGGCCCGATGGCAAATACCCGCGGTCTGCAAAAACCTCCGAAAAGACGGGCACAGCGGCAGCGCGTGCGGCCTGTTCACTTTGCGTGCTCGAAATCGCCAACATCGCGAGGGTCGGATCAATCTTTTGGACAGCCCCAACAATCGCATCCGCAACCGCGCGATCCCTAGCCGCAAGATTTCCAAGGGCGCC
The DNA here is from genome assembly GCA_018608045.1 of Octadecabacter sp. Lineage (GTDB taxonomy): Bacteria > Pseudomonadota > Alphaproteobacteria > Rhodobacterales > Rhodobacteraceae > Octadecabacter. The sequence continues at coordinate 40,354 of JABBAI010000069.1, forward strand.
ATGCGGTTTTACATACGCCACACGAACACCCGCCTGCGCCGCAATCCCCATCAGCGCCCCGATTTGGGCCGCACATATCCGGCCAATGTCTGCCACGGGCATCGGGATTTCACGCCGCCCGAACCCGATCAGATCAGCAAATCCCGGATGCGCCCCGACGCTGACACCATTGTCGCGTGCCAGTTCCAGCGTGCGAAACATCGTTTCTGGATCGCTGGCATGGCCACCGCAAGCGACATTGGCCGAGGTCACTATCGACAACATGTCCGCATCATTGCCCATCGCCCAAGGACCGAAGCCCTCGCCAAGATCAGAATTCAGATCAATCATTGTCATGTCAAAACTCGTTCCTTGCGCGTTTGCGTGCACACCGCACGTTCGGGCAGATCAATTCCCGTGACCTTAGGATGCCTCAACCGCACCCCAAAAGGAAACCACAGATACGTCACAACTCCACCAATATCGCCAACGTAAATACCACGAAACCCGCGCGCCGACAGCCGCCATATTTAAATGGTTCAAGCACACTTGGAACTTCAAACATAACTTGTTAATCAAAGGCCCTTCGCAATTTTGCCACCTAAATCTGTTGCTAAAGGATGAACATTTTGGACAAGCAGACAGTTCCGTTCTTTGTACCGTTTTTCGATGAAGACGAGGCACAGGAAGTTGTGAAGACGATCAAGTCTAACTGGCTTACCTCCGGTCCAAAGTGCGCAGAATTTGAAGCTGAAATTGGCAAGTACTTGGGCGATCCGGATATCCATGTGATCACCGTGAACTCAGCGACGTCCGGCTTGCACTTGGCGCTTGAAGCGCTTGGTATCGGCCCCGGTGATGAAGTGCTTATGCCAACCCTGACATTCACGGCCACCGCTGAAGTGGTCCGTTATCTCGGGGCCAAGCCGGTCTTTGTTGACGTGATCGCGGATACTTTGAATATCGATCTGGCGCTTGCTGAAGCTAAAGTTTCACTGGCCACAAAAGCCATTATGCCGGTGCATTTCGCGGGCCTGCCCGTTGACATGGATGAGGTGTTCGCCTTCGCCGAAAAACATGATCTTGGCGTTGTTGAAGATGCGGCCCATGCGTTTTCCGCCACAAGTGACGGCGCGCCCATCGGATGTTCAAAATCTGATGCAATTGTTTTCAGCTTTTATGCGAACAAGACCATGACGACGGGCGAAGGTGGTGCCATCGTCACCCGCAATACAAAGCTCGCTCAGCGCATGCGCGTCATGCGCACCCATGGCATTGACCGCGATGCGACGGATCGCTTCACAGGGGACAATTGGGAATACGACGTTGTTGCCCCCGGTTTCAAATATAACCTGACGGACATTGCCGCAGCCTTGGGTGTCGTCCAACTGCGCAAGGCCGACACAGCGCGCGATCTGCGGGCTGCCCATGCCACTGAGTACTTGAACGCCCTGTCAGATTTACCTTTGGTCTTACCAAATCCCGGCACCAATCGCGTCGTTCACGCGTGGCACATTTTCCCGATTGCCCTGTCTGAAAATGCCCCGATTGACCGCGATACCCTTGTAGAACAACTGCGCGCTGCTGGCATTTCCATTTCTGTGCACTTCAAGCCCCTGCACCGTCTGACGTATTTGGCCGAAACCGCCGTAGCCGAAGGTGACTCCTTCCCAGTGGCGGATCGCCACTTTGACAATACGGTTACTCTGCCTCTCTTTCCCGGAATGACATCGGCGCAACGGCAACACGTGATTGCCGCGCTACGCACGTGCCTTAAAGGATAAGAAATGCCGCGTTTGATCGAAATTCTCTTGGCGGTATTTTCAATTTTGCTTCTGTCTCCAGTATTGCTGGTGGCGGCGATTGCAGTAAAGTTCAGCTCACCTGGCCTGATTATCTTTAGTCATAAGCGCGTCGGTAAGAATGGTGCCCCCTTTGGCGTTTATAAATTCCGATCGATGAGCGTGGCCACGGACAACACTGGCAGTTCACTGACCGTCGGAGGAGACGCGCGCGTTACCCGAATTGGCCGGGTGCTGCGGTCAAGTAAGATCGATGAACTGCCCCAGTTGTTCAACGTACTGTTTGGGACGATGTCGTTTGTCGGACCGCGTCCAGAAACCGCGGATTTGCTTGCGCATTATCCCGAAGGCCCCAAAGCAGTTATGCTGTCGGTCCGCCCGGGCATCACGGATCCTGCCTCGATCATGTATCGCAACGAAGAAAGCGAACTGGCCGCGCAGGACGATCCGCACGCTTATTACCGCGATGTCATTATCGGCCGGAAATGCGACATGTATCTGGACTACATTCCACGCAAGTCCATCGGGTTTGACTTAAAGGTCATATTCCAAACAATCATTGCCGTACTCGATAAACGCGGCCGCTTGCGCAGCTAACCGCGCCAATCAGAACGTCCCAACGTAATACCCAAGATGTCTGACCCCAGAGGTGGGGTGCGTGGGGTTATCCCAAGTAAGCAGAGGTATTAACTTTTAGCCTCACCTTTTGCAGTTAAACGGCCTTCGACTTGCGCACCAAAATCCACTTGAATTTTCTCTGCCTCAATTTCGCCGATCACAATTGCTGTAGGAGACAAAATAACATCAATAGCTGCGATGGTACCGTTTAAATGTCCCTCTACCGTGACTGATCTTGCTCTTACGTTGCCCTCAACTGTTCCTGTTAATGTTACAACCAACCCGTCTACTGTCAGGTCACCAGTGATTGCACCACCGAACTCAACGACACCATCGCTCTGCCAATCACCTTTAATCACAATGCCGTCGTGTAAAACTGAGCGGCGTTGCTTAGTGTCATTTAAGATAGCAGCAGGAACATCAGATTTGGGACTTACTGGTTTGGAGAACATCGTCACGAACACCTTTTACATTTCATTTTAGATTAACTAGTTTTTCTGTTGAG
>JABBAI010000068.1 GCA_018608045.1 Octadecabacter sp.
GGTGTTGCTGCCGGAGTAGCCACTTCGGCTTCCGCCGGAGCAGTTGCTGCAACGGGTGCCGCGGCCTCAGGTGCTGCCGACATGTCTTCGCCTTCTTCACCGATAATGGCGATGGCGGTGTTGACCTTCACGCCTTCAGTCCCTTCAGCAATCAGAATTTTACCGATGACACCTTCGTCCACGGCCTCAAATTCCATCGTTGCTTTGTCGGTCTCGATCTCGGCCAACAGGTCGCCGGATTGAACCGTGTCGCCTTCTTTAACCAGCCATTTTGCCAGCGTGCCTTCCTCCATCGTGGGGGACAGCGCGGGCATTAAGATTTCGATAGCCATTGTCTGTTCTCCTTAACGGTAGGTGACTTTTTTCACGGCAGCGACCACTTCGTCGGTCGTGATCAGCGCGTGTTTTTCGAGGTTCGCAGCATAAGGCATCGGAACATCCTTACCCGTGCAGTTGATCACAGGTGCGTCGAGGTAATCAAACGCCTCTTGCATGATCGTCGCACCAAGGTGATTGCCGATTGACCCGACGGGCCAGCCTTCTTCGACCGTCACACAACGATTTGTTTTCTTTACAGATTCAAGGATCGTTGCGTAATCAATCGGGCGGATTGTGCGCAGATTGATCACCTCGGCAGAGATGCCTTCGGCAGCGAGCTTTTCCGCCGCTTCAAGTGCATATGTCATGCCGATGCTGAAGGATACGATTGTGACGTCCGTGCCCTCGACTTCGATTTTGGCTTTGCCGAATGGAATGGTAAAATCGTCCATGACAGGTACGTCGAATGAGCGACCGTACATGATCTCGTTCTCAAGGAAGATGATCGGGTTATTGTCGCGAATGGCGGTTTTCATCAGGCCTTTGGCGTCTGCCGCAGAGTAAGGCGACACGACCTTGAGGCCGGGAACCATCGCATACCATGCAGAATAATCCTGGCTGTGCTGTGCGCCGACGCGGGCTGCTGCACCGTTGGGGCCACGAAACACCATGGGTGCGCCCATCTGACCGCCGGACATATAGAGTGTCTTGGCGGCGGAGTTGATGATGTGGTCAATGGCCTGCATCGCAAAGTTGAATGTCATGAATTCGACAATCGGGCGCAATCCGCCGAAGGCCGCGCCAACGGCGATGCCTGTGAAGCCGTGTTCGGTGATCGGCGTGTCGATAACGCGCTTTTCGCCGAATTTGTCCAGCAAACCTTGGGAGATTTTGTAAGCACCTTGGTATTCGCCGACTTCTTCTCCGATAAGGAATACGTTTTCGTCGCGGGTCATTTCCTCTGCCATCGCCTCGTTCAAGGCTTCGCGGACGGTCATGGATTTCATTTCCGTGCCTGCGGGCCAATCAGGGGTTTTGTCAGACGGGGTGAATGCGACTGCGGTGGTTGTTGCCACGGCTGGTGCCGCGGGTGCATTGACCTTTGGGGCCTCTTCGGCTGCTGCTGCTGGAGCAGGGGCAGCTGACATGTCTTCGCCTTCTTCACCGATCATGGCGATGACGGCGTTCACTTTGACGCCCTCGGTGCCCTCAGCGACCAGCAATTTGCCAATGACGCCTTCGTCGACCGCTTCAAATTCCATCGTCGCCTTGTCGGTCTCGATTTCAGCGATGATGTCGCCGGATTTCACGATGTCGCCTTCTTTGACGAGCCATTTTGCGAGCGTGCCTTCTTCCATAGTCGGGGAAAGCGCGGGCATGAGAAGTTCAGTAGCCATTATGCTGTCTCCTGCGGAAGTGTTTCTGCGTAGATGTCTGTCCAAAGTTCGTCCAGATGCGGTTCCGGGGATTCTTTGGCGAATTCGGCGGATTCATTGACCGTCGCTTTGATGTCTTTGTCGATCGCCTTGAGGTCGTCTTCCGTGGCGTGCTTGCCTGTCAGCAACATGGAACGGACCTGTTCAATCGGATCCCGTTCTTCGCGCATTTTTTGCACCTCTTCACGGGTGCGGTACTTGGCAGGGTCAGACATGGAATGGCCGCGGTAGCGATATGTTTTGACCTCAAGCACGTAGGGGCCCTTGCCAGCGCGACAGTGCGCCACGGCTTTTTCAGACGCTTCCTTAACCGCCAGAACATTCATGCCATCAACGATTTCGCCTTTGATCCCAAAGGCTTCGCCGCGTGTGTACAGATCGGGGGTGGAGGTTGATCGTGCTTGGGACGTACCCATCGCGTATTGGTTGTTTTCGATCACGAAGATCACAGGCAGGTCCCAAAGGGCCGCCATGTTGAACGTCTCATAGATTTGGCCTTGGTTCGCCGCGCCGTCACCGAAGTAGGCGAACGTCACGTTGTCATTGCCCTTATACTTGTCGGAAAACGCGAGGCCCGCACCAAGGGGGACCTGTGCCGCTACAATACCGTGGCCGCCATAGAAATGCTTTTCAGCAGAAAACATGTGCATTGAGCCGCCTTTGCCGCCCGAATAACCACCTTCGCGGCCCGTCAATTCTGCCATCACGCCTTTGGGGTCCATGCCACAGGCCAACATATGGCCATGGTCGCGATACGATGTGATGCGCTTGTCGCCCTCTTTTGTTGCGGCTTCCAAGCCCACAACAACGGCCTCTTGACCGATATAGAGGTGACAGAAACCACCAATAAGGCCCATGCCATACAGTTGGCCGGCTTTTTCTTCGAATCGACGGATCAGAAGCATCTCGCGGTAATAACCGAGCAATTCTTCTGCAGAAACGTTTGGTTTCTTTGATGTTTTCTTAGCGGCCATGGGTCCTCCCTAGGGGGCAGTGAAAAAGTAGTTTAGTGTTAAACTATCTCCTACAACACTACACAGCAAAAATCGACATGCAATGTGACGTTGGGGCAGTTGTGGGGTGAATTCCTGCCTTGCGCTGTGTGCATAGGGGCGGCAGGGTGCTGAAATGAAGTATAAAATCAGACAAGAAACGATCGGTGACGAGGCCGCGATCAAGGATGTCGTTGCCCGTGCGTTTGACGGCAAATTCTACGCGGATGAAAACGACGCGTTGCTTGTGGATGGGTTGCGTAATGCAGGGGCGCTGATTTTGTCCCTTGTGGCGACCCTAAAGGGGCAGATCATCGGTCAGGTGGCATTGTCACCCGCAACAATCGGCGACGCGCGCTATTTGTGCGTCGGACCGTTGGCGGTTTTGCCAGATCATCAACGTAAGGGCGTCGGCTCTGCTTTGATGGGACATGCTTTGGGCGTGGCACAGGTGTACGGGCGCGACGGCGTAGTTCTGCAAGGCGACCTCAACTACTACAGCCGCTTCGGGTTTGAGGTGTTCCCGTCCGTGACCTTCACGGGCGAGGGGGCGGAGTACATCCAAGTCCTGCCGTTCAAAGAAACCCCTTCAGGCGACGTGAAATTCCATCCGGTGTTTAGCGGATAACAATCTCGTCTGCGCGCACCATGCCCAACACATCGCGCGCCTGTTCGTCCAGCAAATCCAGATCGAGGTAGGTGTCGGACAAACGACGGGTGAGGTTTTCCATCTGGTCAACTTCGGCCTGCAACAGGGCCAGCTCTATCATCAGCGCGCGGCCTTCGGCATCAATCTCGGCCCGTTTAAACACACCGTAATCGCCCTGCACGGCGGCAAATGTGAAATAGAGGCCAAGCATCAATGCGCCCGCAAAGTAAATAAGGACGCCCATAGGCGCGCGTTTCGCTTTGTACATGTTTCTGCCTCATCACGCGATTTCTTGATGAACCGCTACGGCAGAGAATCGCACATCTGATTCGCCTTGGGAATCCCCTTTATTTAGGGGGCGCCGCTTTTGTGACCACTAGGGTTACGCCACTGACGCTGCGTGGATGGCATCAATGGTGCGGCCAAGCGTTGCGTTGAATTCGGAATCGGACTGATGCGCGGACAATCCTTGTGTCAACGCACGGCTGAAACTTGCAACGATGCCAGAATTTTGGGACAGGCGCGCGTTCGCTTCATCGCGCTCATACCCGCCCGACAGTGCCACGACTTTCAGGCATGCAGAGTGATCCACCAGCGCTTGGTATTGCCCCGCAATTTCGGGGAGAGACACCTTAAGCATCACCTGCGTGCCCGTTGGCAAAGCATCAAGATGGCGAAGCAGGGCGTCGCGCAGCATGTCTTCGGCCTCAGCCTTGTCGGCGATTGTGATGGTGATCTCGGGCTCAAGGATCGGCATCAATCCGTGGCTTGCGACCTGCGCACCGAGTTCAAATTGCTGCGCCACAATCGCGTCGATCCCGTCCTTGTTAGCTGCGTGGATGACAGAGCGTTCTTTCGTCCCAAACACACCGTGGGCGACAGCACGTGACAAAAGCGCGTCCAACGCCGGAATGGGTTTGAGCATCTGGACGCCGTTTGCTTCACCTTCAAGCCCTTGGTCGATCTTCAGAAATGGCACGACGCCATTGTCTTCCCAAAGGGCCGCGGCGGATGGTTTGCCACCGATCTGGCGTTCCATCGTCATTTCAAACAGGATCGCGCCAATCACTTTGGAACCACTAAACGCAGGTGCATCAACGATCCGCGCGCGCATGGCGTGGATCAGGTCGAACATTTCATCATCGTTGTTGAAGGCGTCTTCAGACACGCCATAGGCCTTCAGCGCCTTCGGGGTAGAGCCACCAGATTGGTCAAGTGCTGCGATAAAACCCATGCCGTTGCGGATTTGATCCGTCATCGCCTGTGTTGTCGTGGTCATGTCCAGCATCCTCTATACTCCTTTAAAACCGGCCAAATGGCCCTTTGTTAAAGGCATAATAGGGGCGCCAGAGGGCCGCAATTCTGGTTACGCTAACGGATTGCGCTAACAGTTTTTTGGGTGTGGCTTATGGGTTTTTACCCCCCGAGCGCCGCCACACCGGGGAGGGTCTTACCCTCCATCCATTCCAGAAACGCACCGCCAGCGGATGAGATATAGGTGAAATCATCGTCATGCCCGGACTGGTTGATCGCCGCGACAGTATCCCCGCCACCACCCACGGAAATCAGCGTTCCTGCATTGGTTTGCGTTGCAATCTCGCTGAGCAGCGCGAAGGTGCCTGTGTTGAAAGGTTCGAGTTCAAACACCCCAAGCGGGCCGTTCATGATTAGCGTCTTGGCGGGGTCAATCGCAGCTTTGATCTTTTCAATCGTCGCAGGACCCACGTCAAAGATCATCGCATCATCGGGGCATTGATCAACGGGCAGTGTTTCGTTGGCCGCATTGGCCTTGAATTCACGGGCGACGACGATGTCCACGGGCAGGATCAGCTCACACTTGGCGGCCTTGGCTTTGTTCATGATGTCACGCGCCGTGTCTGCCAGATCATGTTCGCACAGGGATTTGCCAACAGTAATGCCTTGGGCTGCAAGGAACGTGTTGGCCATACCCCCACCGATTACAATCGCATCGACGCGTGAGATCAGGTTGCCGAGCAGATCCAGCTTGGTGGACACCTTCGCGCCACCAACAACTGCGATAACAGGGCGAACGGGTGCGCCAAGCGCCTTTTCGAGCGCGCCCAGTTCTTCGGCCATCAAACGACCCGCACAGTTGGGCAGCAGTTCCGCGACGCCCGTGGTGGAGGCATGGGCGCGGTGGGCGGCGGAAAAGGCATCGTTGCAAAAGATGTCGCCAAGGCTCGCGAGAAACCCAGCCATTTGCGGATCATTGGCTTCTTCCATGGCCGAAAACCGCGTGTTTTCGATCAAGACCACAGAACCAGCGGGCAGGGCGTCAATCGCCGCACGGTCGGGGCGTTCGATAAATGTCACGGGGCGGCCAAGTACCTTTTCCAACGTCGGCACAGTCACACGCAACGACATCGCAGGCACGAATTGCCCCTTGGGGCGGCCAAAGTGTGCCAGCATCACAGGTGTGCCACCCGCCGCGAGGATATCGAGTATCGTTGGCTTGATCCGTTCGATCCGCGTGGCATCTGTCACGACACCGTCCTCAACGGGGACGTTGATATCCACCCGCGTCAGCACAACTTTGCCGTCCAAATCCATGTCGTCGAGTGTGTTCCAGCCCATGATCTTCTCCTGATTGTTGGTCCGTTCATCGCCAATACGACCCATGCGGTCAACCGCGTCTTGGAATCCTGTGATTTGCGCACTACGTAATCGGTAACCAATTTAATCAAGGAACCGACAAATGGCTGATATCAAAGATCCCGAAAACACAATCCTGATGGAACTCAAGGACGGAACCGTCACGATTGAACTGCTGCCAGACGTGGCCCCAAAGCATGTAGAGCGTATGAAAGAACTCGTGCGTTCGGGTGCCTATGACAACGTGGCGTTCCACCGCGTGATTGACGGTTTCATGGCCCAGACGGGTGATGTGGCCAACGGCAACATGGAAAAAGATTTCAACATTGGTCGTGCGGGCACAGGCGGATCCGACATGCCTGATCTGCCGTCAGAATTTTCTAAGGTCCCACACGCGCGCGGATCTATCGGTGCGGCACGTTCCGCCAGCCCGAATTCGGCGAACAGCCAGTTCTTCATCAACTTCAGCGACAATGACTTCTTGAACGGTCAGTACACGGTGTATGGCAACGTCATTTCCGGGATGGAGCACGTCGACGCAATCACCCGTGGTGAACCTGCGATGAACCCTGACCGTATGATCTCAATGAAAGTGGCCGCCGATGCGTAAGCTTGCGATTGCAGCCATTCTTGCCGCGGGCACAGCCTCCGCTGGCGGGATTGAGATTGATGTTCAAGGTGCTGCAAATGGCACAATTTCCATTGATCTGTTTGAGGATATCGCACCGCTGCACGCCGCACAAATCAGCGCGCTTGCTGCTGACGGGGCCTATGATGGCGTTGTCTTCCACCGCGTGATTGACGGTTTCATGGCGCAAACGGGCGACGTGCAATTTGGCGACAGCACCGATGGTCAGTTCGACATGCGTCGCGCTGGCACTGGCGGGTCTGATCTTGGTGATATCCCGCTTGAAGCCACGTCCGAGAAATCCTTCACACGTGGCATGGTCGGCATGGCCCGTTCGCAGAACCCGAATTCTGCCAACAGTCAGTTTTTCATCATGTTTCAGGACGGCGCGTTCCTTGATGGTCAATACACCATCATCGGCGAAGTCATATCCGGCATGGATGTGGTCGACGCCATCAAGCTGGGCGATGGTCCAAATGGTGCCGTCATTGGCGACGCAGATATCATGGGTGCGGTGCGCGTGACCAACTAGGTCCGCCATGATCACGATTAAGTAGGGGGGCTATGCAGCGATGCGTGGCCCCTTTTACATATGGGCAACCGTGAACCGGAGCCTGCCCATGTTTCGCCTTGCCGCTATTTTCGCCCTTATCGCCAATACCGCCGCCGCTGATCCAAATTTTTGGAAGTTTGAATGGCCCAATACCGACTTTGAAACCACGAACGTGCAAAGCTGGGTGGAAATCCTGTCAGGCGGGCCACCCAAACACGGCATTCCTGCGATTGATGGGCCGTCCTTTGTCGATGTGTTTGATGAAAGCCGCATTACAGATCGTGAACCCGTGATCACGCTTGAACTGGCTGGGGAAACGCCGCGCGCCTACCCGATCCGATACCTCATGTGGCATGAAATCGTGAATGACG
>JABBAI010000200.1 GCA_018608045.1 Octadecabacter sp.
CACCAAAACTATCCAAGTTGATTGTTCCAATTTTCGAATGTGCACCAACAGGGTAAGTGACCCACCGTTGATTTTCCGTCGAGCGGCGGTATATTCCACAGATGGTGCAAAACAATTTAGAAAAGCCCAAACGGGCAACCTCGACTGTCGGGCACACTGATCACAATAATGACTGGCGTTCCTACATGCGTGTGCCAAATATGCCCGGCTTGGATGCGATTGCCACGGACCGGCATGGAGACGGTGTCTCGCCGCAGGCAATGCTCGCTTCAGCATTTGTTCTTGCCAAGATTGGCGATCCGACTGGAGCGCGCGAACAACTGAGACACATGACGTCCGCGACTGACGAAACTGATCCTGCTGTTGGGACGCACGCTGCGGACCTGCTGCTTGTTGATGCCCACGTCAGGGTATACGAGGACCGCGCTCTGACCGAGGAGCATTCGGCGCGTTTGAAAAGATTGTTGTCAACGCTACCGGCGAGTGATCAGGTCGGTCAAGCGCTAACTTTCAATCACCTGTCCACTGCAGCGCTTCATCGCGGAGAATTCGACCGTGCGCAGGATCATGCTGAAAACGCAATTCGGCTTTATCTGTTAGGCGGGGCGCAGTTCGGCTCGTTACACATGCATACCCATCTGGGACAAATTCGTATGATGCGCGGGGATCTGACCGGCGCCATAGCCCAATATGACCAGATGGAAAGAAGCCTAGACCAGTTGGATGGTGACCCGCAGGGGCTTCGTGCGATCTGTAAGGCGCTGAAATCCGAAGTTTACTACGAGATGAATAAAATGGGAGACGCTCAATCGCTGTTGGCCGATGCGTTGACAAGTATCGAGCAAACGGATGCGTGGCTTGATGTTTTAGCGGCAACCTACCGCGTTCGTGCCCGACTTGCCTTTGTGCAGGCCGGACTGCCGGGTGCTTTAAGCGAACTTGCTCATGCAGATGCTGCGGCCCGCGATCGTCAGATGCCGCGTTTAGCGCGATTGATGGCCGTCGAGCGCATACGTGCGCTGACGCTCAGCGACGAGATCAAGACAGCCAACATCGAGATGCAACGTATTGGTTTGGACCCAGGAAAGCTGGATGCAAATCAGCCGCAAATGGATTGGGGTCTTCGCCACGGCACCACCAACGTTGCTATTGCCCGTTGGCTGGTTCGTGCCCGCCGCGCCAAACGTGCACTTGATTTTGTGGATCTGGCTGAAGAAAACGCGATCAGAGGCGGACAACTGTTGTCTCTGGCCAAACTCCGTGTGATCCGCGCTCAGGCCCATTTGCAGTTGAACGGGCGCAGCGACGCAACCAGCGCGCTTTTGTCGTCGATTCGCCTTCTTGGGAAACAGCCTTTTCGGCGATTTATTCTTGATGAGGGGCTGTCGCTTCAACCCGTAGTTCAGGCCGCTTTGGACGGCGAACGGGTGAAAGTACCCATCGACACGGTGCAACGCCATCAGCTGTCAGAAATCATGCATCATTGGTCATCGGGCGGAATTTCATCGACCGAGGGGCAATCACGCGACCGACAAGGTGATTCTAAGAGGCGGTATTTAGAGCTATTGGCGCAGGGTTTTTCCAACAAGGAAATTGGTCGCGTCATGGGGGTTTCCTCTAACACGGTCAAATATCATCTCAAACAAATTTACGGCGAATTGCACGTTCATAATCGGGCGCGTGCGGTCAGTCAGGCGAGAATGCTGGGTATAATTGATGACTAACTACCCGATTGGGTAGTCGTTTCCACATCACTTCTTAAGCAGGATGATCCGCAAGAGAAACAGTTGGATCAGGGGGATTCGTTTTGAGCTGGGTCCACGTCATTACGCCAATCGTCACGACAGGCTTTCGCGTCGCTGCCTTGCCCGCACCAAACGGATGCAGAGTGACGAATTCTCAGATCAAACAGGGCCCGGCCTCGATAGAATCTGCGGTTGATGAAGTTCTGGCGGCACCCGGAGTGGTCGATTCCGCGATCAAGGCCGAAGAAGACGGCGTGCAGGCCGTCGTAATTGATTGCATGCTTGATCCCGGCCTTGACGCGGCACGCGAGGCGGTCTCGATCCCTGTTATTGGCTGTGGTGAGGCTGCGATGCGTGCAGCAGGTACAAATTTCGCCATCGTGACAGTATTGCAGCGTCAAGAACGCGCCTTTGCCGATCTGGCGCGGAGATATGGGATGGCTGACCGGATGACTGAAATCATCGGTATCGGTGTCCCTGTTCTTGCCTTGGAATCGGACCGAAAGACCGCGCTCGCGGCGACTATCGAGGGCTCAAGGCGGGCCATGGAACGCGGGGCAACATCCGTTGTCTTTGGCTGTACCGGAATGCTTGGGTTTGCTGATGAAGTCAGTAGTGCCCTCTACGGGCTCAAAGTCATCGACCCTTTACCAAATGCTATAACAGCCGCCCATGAGGCGATCCAAAACAGTCAAACCACTGACAAAGCAGTCTACCCTTACCCGGACGCAAAACCCATCGTCGGTTTTCGTGAATGGGCAGCTTTGGATGCCTTGATGCGGAGCCAAGCGGATGACTAAAGCTACGGCAGTCAGGGCAAGTGGCCTTTCCCAACATCAATTTAAATGGCTTTTGGTCGTCCCGCTGGTCGCGTTTTTCGTGTTGTTCTTTGTGATTCCGGTCGGACTGCTGTTCGCAACGTCTTTCAATCCGGCGAAGGTCGGGCAGGTTGCATTGGTTTCCGACCTGACGTTTGACAATTACATCCGCTTCTTCTCGCGTTCGAATTACCTAATAGCGGCGGGGCGATCGATCCTGCTGGCCAGCATCGTTTCTGTGATCACCTTAATCGTCGCCTATCCAATGGCTTTTGTGATTGCCAAAACAGAAAACCCGGCGCGAAACACCTTTCTGCTGATCCTCGTGCTGGCGTCGATGCAGTTGGACATGGTGATCCGACTGTATGGAATGATGGTGATTCTTGGCGACAATGGGCTGATCAACCAAATTCTTCAAAGCATGGGGCTGACGGATGGTCCGGTCGCGCTGATGTATAACTTTCGTGGCGTGGTCTTCGGACTGGTTCAGTTCGCGTTGCCTTTCATGATCCTGACCCTTGTTGGCGTGATTATGGGCATCCCGCCCAGTCTTGAAGAGGCCGCGCGCTCTCTAGGGGCCTCACGCCGAAGGGCGTTCATGCGGGTGACTTTACCCGCCTCAATGCCTGGTATTCTGTCGGGTTCCCTGCTGGTCTTTGCCTTGTCGATCTCGTCTTATATCGTACCGGCGCTGATGGGCGGATTTCGCGTCGGCGTCTTGCCGATCCACATCTATCAGCAGGTCGCTGAAAGCGCGCGGTTTCAGTTTGGAGCCACAATTGCCGTGATCCTGTTTTTGATCAGCGCCACGGCCGTCGCGGTTTATCTGAAACTGGGCAAACGCAGTTCCGGTGGGCTTGCCTGATGGAACGCAAAATCCCGCTGCCTATGTTAATCCTTGCAATCTTGGGCTTTTGCTATCTGCTGTTTCCGATCCTTGTTGTGGTGCTTGCGGGCCTGACAACCGGAGAGTTCTTGACCTTTCCCCCCAAAGGATTGTCCCTGCGCTGGGTGATCTCTTTCCTGAACTCAGAAAAGTACCTCTCTGCCTTCTTCTTTTCGTTCAAGCTGGCCCTGATGACAATGATCGTCTCGACCATCTTAGGCACGGCGGCGGCCTTGTTTATTGCACGATCTCGCTTTGTCGGCCGCACCGCCCTCAGGGCCTTCTTCCTATCGCCCGTGGTCCTACCGGGCGTGGTTGTCGGGTTTGCCCTTTACGCCTTCTTTATCACCAGCGGATTGGGCATATCGCGCACGATCTGGGGCTTGTGGATTGGGCACATCCTGTACTCAACACCTTACGTTATCGGCACGGTCGGCGCATCGTTGGCAACATTCGATGTCTCGCTAGAAGAGGCCGCACGCAGCCTTGGTGCATCGCCCATGCGCGCCTTTCGCAAGATCACTTTCCCCAACATCGCCCAAGGCATTCAGGCAGGGTCAATCTTCGCCTTCATCGTCAGCTTTGGTCAGTTCGAGGTCTCGCTGTTCTTATCCGCGCCCAATTCCGAACCCCTACCCATCGCAATGTACAATTCACTGCGCTACAAATTTGAACCTGATGCCGCCGCCGCCGGCATCTTTGCCATCACCCTCGTTATCGCCTCGGTTCTTCTGACGAACCGGCTGGTGAACATCCGCCGATTGCTGGAACGGCAGGACGGCTAATATCAAAACCAACCAAAGGAGTAAGACAGATGACCATTGAAAAGAAACATAGCAGACGATTCATTTTGAAAGGTGGTGCGGCTCTCGGAGCGGCGGCAACCATCCCCAACATGTTCTACATTAACCACGCTTGGGCACAGGACGTCGTTTACGACGGCGAAGTGTTTGATGCGGGCGGTGCCACCTTGAATGTCGCGGAGTGGGGCGGCGGATGGGAAGAGTTTGTACGCAAGGGATTGACCGACCAGTTTGAAAAAGACTTCAATTGCAAACTGAACTGGGACAGCTCGTTCCCGTGGTTTCCAAAATTTGTTACCCAGGGTGCCAACGATCCGGTTTACGACGTGGCCAACTGGAACCTGCCAAACTTGATGCAAACCAATGCAGCTGGAGATTTTTTCTTAACAACAGAAGAAATCAAAGCCAACGTTCCTAACGCAGCCGATTGCTGGGACTTTGCCTTTGCCAGCGGGGCGGGTGTGACTTGGGCATATCAACCTTATGTATATGCCTATCGCACAGATCGTGGCGCGCCAGTCAGTAATTTCCGCGACTTCTTTGCGGAACGTTTCGTCAACAAACGCGGCACTTACGCCACCGAAAATGGGTTAATGCACGCATTTTTTATGGCGACGGCAAAGGAGTTCGGCAAGGATCAGTATGACATGGAAGCCGCTTTCACAGCTCTTGAGGGCGCCATGCCGATGAAGATCAGCGAATTCACATTCAACATGCTGTCGCTGTTGGAACGAGGCGAAGTTGATATCGCGGTACATATCGAAGGCGAGGCTTTGACGCTGAAAAAGCAAGGGGCGCCTGTTGATGTCTGGGAATGGGATAGCAAGCCAATTCTGACTCAGACCAAAACCATCAGCCGGTATTCGGATCCGATGCAGAAACGGCTTGCGCTTGCCCTGTTGAACCGCACGCTTTCGCCAGATTTCCTTGAGCCATTTGGCGAGGAATTCTTGTGGCGTCCGACCAATGGCAAAGCCGCCATGCCCTCCGCGCTTGCTGCCGAAGGGGCGACTAATACGGCTGATGCTGTATCCGCCTATTGGGTTCCAGACTGGGATTTCTTCGTGGAAAACAAGGCCGACATTACCGACAGGTTGAACCAGATCTTCGGTCTTTAAAAAATCATGACCGGGGGCATTGGTTCCCGGTCACGCCCTAAGGAAATCTGATGGTTTATGTAGAATTCAGCACGATCTCGAAACACTTCGGCACTTCGGTTGCCGTCGCGGATTTGGATCTGCAAATCGAGCAAGGTGAATTCTTTTCGCTGCTTGGGCCCTCTGGCTGCGGTAAGTCCACTACACTACGCATGTTGGCTGGGTTCGTGAAGCCGACCACAGGCCAAATCCGTGTCAATGGACGCAATGTGACGGCCTTGCCGCCAGAGGCCCGCGACATCGGAATCGTGTTCCAGAATTACGCAATTTTCCCGCATATGACCGTCTTTGACAACATTGCTTTCGGCCTTGTTGAACGCAAGTTGCCACGCGTCGAAATTAAGCAAAAAGTTGATTCTGCGTTGGCCGAAGTCGGTATGACCGGCTTCGAAGACAGGTACGAGCGAGAACTTTCGGGTGGCCAGAAACAACGTGTGGCGCTGGCCCGCGTGCTTGTGATCGAGCCTGAGATTTTGTTGCTGGATGAACCTTTGTCTGCGCTAGACAAGAAGATGCGCGAAGAGATGAAGTACTGGATTAAAAACATCCAAAAATCTGTTGGCATCACGACAATTTATGTGACCCATGACCAGTCCGAGGCGCTGACGATGTCAGATCGGATTGCCGTCATGGATCAGGGTCGCGTGCTCCAAATTGGCACCCCGGTCGAGATTTATGAACAGCCCGCCTCACGGTTCATCGCGGAATTTATTGGTGAATCCAATTTGTTGGACGGCACCGCCTTAGACGTTCACGGCGCGGTCTGTTCGATTGATATCGACGGCACCACCGTGACCGGACGGCTGACCCAGAACAATGCGGCCATAAAAGGTCAGGCGGTCACATTGCTTGTGCGCCCAGAAATGATCCGGCTGCATTCGCTGGATGCCAGTGAAAAGCCCAAACTGAACGGGACAGTCCGCGAAATCATCTATCAGGGGTCCGTTGTTCGCTACCGCATTCAGATTGGACATCAGCACGTGATGGTGGAGGTCGCCAACCGTCCCGATCTGGCTCGGCTCGATCTGGATGACGACGTTGAGGTCTACTGGAACGCGGATAGCGGCGTGGCGATGCCATGAAAATTGGTGTGGATGTCGGGGGCACAAACACCGATGCTGTTGTGCTGGGTCCAAATGGCGTACTTGGATGGCGCAAGACGCCGACCACGGCAGATGTTTATAGCGGCATTGTCGCGGCCATCACGCAAGCCATAGCTGACGCTTCGGTCGATAGCGCCGATGTGGATTGTGTGATGATTGGTACCACCCAGTTCACCAATGCCGTTATCCAACGCCGATCTTTACTGCCGGTTGGCATTATCCGTCTCGCGCTGCCTGCGACGTCGGCCATCCCACCGCTGACGGACTGGCCCGATGACCTGATCACCGAGATTGGCCGAAACGCGCATCTTGTTAGTGGTGGTTACGAATTTGACGGTAGAGAGATCGCGCCACTGGATGAAGTAGCAGTTGCCGAAGCTGCGCGGTCTTTCTGCTGCGATGGTATTCGAACGGCAGCGATTACCTCAGTGTTTTCGCCGATGAACGGTGACATGGAGCGCCGCGCAGCTGAAATTGTGCAAAACGAGGTGCCGGATATAGCGATTTCGCTGTCTTGCGAATTGGGCCAGTTTGGCCTGTTACCGCGAGAGAATTCCACGATCATTAATGCCGCACTTTCCGAACTATCCCGCCATGTGGTGCAGGCCTTCCGTCGCGCCTTGCATGAACTAGCCATCAATGTGCCCCTGTTCATCAGCCAGAATGACGGCACCCTGATGCGCGCGGATGATGTACAGCAGTATCCGGTGCTGACATTTGCATCTGGTCCCACCAACTCTATGCGAGGCGCGGTCTATCTGGCCGGGATTCAGGATGCGATGGTGGTGGATATTGGCGGCACGACCTCGGACATCGGCATGCTGCGCAACGGTTTCCCGCGCCAATCGACCAATTTTGTTGATGTGGGTGGGGTCAAGACGAACTTTCGCATGCCCGACGTCCTGGCAGTTGGTCTCGGTGGTGGAAGTCTTGTCCGCGATCAAGGGCGACTGGTTGGACCGGACTCAGTTGGATACGAGCTGACCAGTCGCGCGCA
>JABBAI010000043.1 GCA_018608045.1 Octadecabacter sp.
CACGACGGCGAAGTCCTAGCGATGTCGGTCAAAAACGGCGAATAGCGGGGCCTAGTAATGCGGTGGGCGCTGATCGGCGATCGGAATTGAACTGCTGGTGTCCATTTCGCGCGATGCTTCGCGTTCCATCAACATAGCGACGCGGTAGGTCAGCTTGCTGATTTCATCTTCCTGACGCGCCACGATATCGGACAGATCGTCCACGGTGCGGGTCAGGTGGGCCAGCGTTTCTTCGATGTTTGTTTGATTGCTCATGGGCGCTGTCTAAGTCGATTTGTTGCACCAAGCAATCATAAGGGTTAGAGCGCGGGGGAGATTTACACCGCAGGAGCCAAACCCATGGCCAAGAAGCAAAAAGTACAACGTCCTAAGGCGCAGACCCCCAAAGGGTTTCGCGACTATTTCGGTGCAGAAGTGGCGCAGCGCACAGAAATGCTGCGTGTGATTGCGGGCGTCTACCATCGCTATGGGTTTGAGGCGCTTGAATCGGCGGCTGTTGAGACGGTTGAAGCCTTGGGTAAATTCCTTCCGGATGTGGATCGCCCCAACGAGGGTGTGTTCGCGTGGCAGGAAGAAGACGACAAAGGGGACGGTGATTGGCTGGCCCTGCGCTATGATCTGACAGCCCCTTTGGCCCGTGTGTTTGCACAGCACCGCAACGATTTGCCCACCCCCTATCGCCGCTTTGCGATGGGTCCGGTTTGGCGCAACGAAAAGCCCGGCCCGGGTCGGTTCCGTCAGTTTTATCAATGTGATGCGGATACTGTCGGGTCGGGGTCTGTTGCCGCTGACGCTGAAATTTGCGCGATGCTGGCGGATACTCTTGAGGCAGTCGGGATTGAGCGTGGTGATTACGTGATCCGTATGAACAACCGTAAGATTTTGAATGGCGTGCTTGAGGTTATGGGCCTGTCTGATGAGGGCCAAAAGGCCAATGTTCTGCGCACCATCGACAAGTTCGACAAGGTTGGTGAAAGCGGTGTTCGTGAACTGCTGGGCAAGGGGCGTCTGGATGCCTCTGGCGCCTATATCGACGGTGTTGGCCTGAGCGATGAGCAGGCCGAACCTGTGATCGCGTTCCTGACATCAAAGGCTGATGATATTGCCGGCACCTTAGCAAACCTGAGTGCCGCAATTGGTGACAGTGCCATTGGCGCAGAAGGCGTTGCTGAACTTCAAACCATGGCCGATCTTTTGGCCGCAGGCGGCTACGGCGCTGATCGCATCGCCGTCGATCCATCGGTCGTGCGTGGCCTTGGCTATTACACGGGCCCCGTGTTTGAGGCTGAATTAACGTTTGAGATCAAAGACGAAAAGGGGCGTCCGCGTTCGTTCGGCTCTGTTGCTGGTGGTGGGCGTTACGATGACCTCGTGAAACGCTTTACTGGTCAAGAAGTCCCCGCGACGGGAGTGTCCATTGGTGTGGACCGCCTTTTAGCCGCGCTTCACATGAAGGGGCGTTTGGACGCAAAAACCACTGGCCCAGTCGTTGTCACCGTCATGGATCGCGACCGCATGGCGGATTATCAGGGCATCGTGTCCGATCTGCGCAATGCTGGTATTCGCGCTGAGGTCTACCTTGGCAATCCGAAGAATTTTGGCAACCAGTTGAAATATGCAGACCAGCGCGACAGCCCGATTGCGATCATCCAAGGCGGCGATGAATTGGCCGCTGAGACGCTGCAAATCAAGGACCTGATCCTTGGCGCAAAGATCGCTGAAACCGCGACCCACGAGGAATGGAAAGACCGGCCCAGCCAGTTCGAAATTCCGCGCGCCGATCTGGTCGCCCGCATCAAGCAGCTGTTGGATGAGCAAAGCCAGTGACCACGTCTGATCAATCCAACTGGGACCGTGCGCGCGCCTATCAGGACGTGTTTATGGCGCACGGTGCGGCGGTGACGGACGCCGATTATATGCAGCAATCCGATCTGCTGTTGGATCTTTACGGCGAAGACATCCGCGCGCGCGCCTTCACCACGCAAGACCCCGTGCGCGGGGAATTGATGCTGCGGCCCGATTTTACGGTGCCGATTGTACAACACCACATGGCGTCGGGTGCAGACCCTGCGCGCTACACCTACATGGGCAAAGTTTTTCGCAAACAAGACCGGATTGAAGCCCGTGCCACAGAGTTCGTGCAAGTCGGGTTTGAGATTTTTGATGGCTCCGATCCCGCCGCTGCGGATGCCGAAGTCTTCGCGACCTTCGCGGGTATTTTGCGCGATGTTCCTGTGACGGCGTCAACAGGGGACATCGGGATTTTGCGCGCCGCTGTGCAGGGGCTGAACACCACGCCAGCACGCCGCGGCGCGTTGATGCGCCACCTATGGCGTCCGCGTCGCTTCAAGGCCTTGCTGGATCGTTTTGGGGGCGTGACGCCCGTACCCGAGACCCGCAAAGCCCTGTTGGCGCAGGCCGATCCGATGGCGTCCATGCCACCGCTTTTGGGGCTGCGCACGACCCAAGAAATTTCCGCGCGTCTTGATGCCCTGCGCGAAGACCTTGCGGCGGACCCGATTTCCCAAGGCGAACGCGATCTTCTTGATGCGCTGCTGAGGGTGCGCGAAACATCCCCCAACGCACTGGTGGCCTTGCGCGATATTTCGGTCGATTTTCCGTCGATTTCACAAGCGATTGACGGTTTTGCCGCGCGTCTTGAGGCATTGAGCGCGCGCGACATCGATGTTGAGACACTCCCGTTTGAGGCGTCCTACGGGCGCAGTTCAATGGAATATTACGACGGTTTTGTGTTTGGCTTTGCAGCGGATGCGGGGCTGAACATGCCGGCTGTTGCGACAGGCGGGCGCTATGATGCCCTCACCGCGGTGCTTGGTGGTGGCAAAGGTGTTCCGGCTGTGGGCGGTGTGATCCGCCCCGCACTTGTGGCTGACCTGTCAGATCACGACAAAGGGGCCACGCCATGACCGTGAAGCTGGGCATTCCATCCAAAGGCCGCCTGATGGAAAAGACGTTCGATTGGTTCGCCGCGCGCGACATCACGCTGCGCAAATCCGGGTCGGACCGCGAATATGCGGGTGCTGTTGACGGAATTGACGGCATTGAACTGGTGTTGTTGTCAGCGGGGGAAATCCCGCGCGAACTGGACGCCGGGCGCATTCACCTTGGGGTCACGGGGTCCGATCTTGTGCGTGAAAAACTGAGCGCGTGGGAACAACGGGTCATCGAAGTGGCCAAAATGGGCTTTGGCGGTGCGGACCTGATTATCGCTGTGCCGAATGCCTGGATCGATGTGGACACGCTTGATGATCTGGACGCGGCCGCCGCTGCCTTTCGTGCGCATCATGGGTTTCGTTTGCGTATTGCGACGAAATATCACCGCCTTGTGCGCGACTTCCTGCGGGAAAATGGTGTGGCGGATTATCAGTTGATCGACAGCCAAGGCGCGACCGAAGGAACAATCCGCAATGAGACCGCAGAAGCTGTGGCCGACATCACGTCCACGGGTGAAACCCTGCGCGCCAACGGTCTAAAGATCCTCAATGATGCAGTCATTCATGCCAGCCAAGCGACCTTGTTTCGCGGCCGCCGTGTCAGTTGGACCACCGACATGCGCGCCACCTATAAAGCACTGCAATCAAAAATCGACGGGTGATCGTCGGGTTAAAAAATCCCGATTTCGGCGAGGGCGGCGCTGAGGGATTCTGGCAGCGCTTCTTCTTCCTCGCGCCCCTTTGGCAAATCCATCGGTGCGTCCTCGGACTTCAAATACCGCCAGCCTTGGAACGGGCGCTTTATCGTGGGGACAACGCGGATCAATTCAGGGTCGAGAACAATGGCGCAGCGCCGTATGCCGTCACTGCCGATATATTCATCCAGCCGATCAATGCGCTGACGACACAGCAGCGATCCCTTAACGACCCAGTAAATACTGCCCCCGCCAAGCAATTCAGCCTCGCGTTTTGGCCACATGCGGGTGACGTGGCGTGGCAATCCGTCGGGTGCTTGGGCGCGCTTGGTGTCCTGCCATGCGGCAAGATCACTCACGTCATTTGTGCCAACACTTAACTTTTGGAGATGCAGCTTCGCGGACAAGATGTTATACTCCAAATTCTACATATGCTAATATTGCGTTAATCAACCACTATATCTAGTCAGGTGGTTCTTCAATGATTCGACACATTATACCTCAGAGGACTTGCCATGACCCGCTTTGCTGCCCCCATTGCCGAACAAATCTGGGACATGAAATATCGTCTGAAAGAGGCGGATGGCACCCCGATTGACGGGTCTGTCGAAGATACTTGGGCGCGCATCGCCAAGTCGCTGGCCTCTGTTGAAAAGACACCAAGCGCGTGGGAGCCAAAGTTTTACAGCGCCTTGGATGATTTCAAATACCTCCCCGCGGGGCGCATCACGGCGGGCGCTGGCACAAACCGCAGCGTCACGCTGTTTAACTGTTTTGTCATGGGAACGATCCCCGACACGATGTCTGGCATTTTTGACAACCTGCGCGAAGCGGCGTTAACGATGCAACAAGGCGGCGGGATCGGATACGATTTTTCAACCATCCGCCCCAAGGGGGCTGCCGTGCACGGTGTGGCCGCCGATGCATCTGGCCCGCTGTCGTTCATGGATGTCTGGGACGCGATGTGCCGCACGATCATGTCCGCTGGATCACGCCGTGGTGCGATGATGGCGACGATGCGTTGCGATCACCCCGATGTCGAAGATTTCATCTCCGCCAAATCTGATGCCGCGCGCCTGCGCATGTTCAACATGTCTGTGCTTGTGACAGACCCTTTCATGGAGGCTGTGAAGGCTGATAAGCCGTGGGATCTGGTGTGGGAGGGCGAGACCGTGCGCACCGTGCAGGCCCGCGATTTGTGGGACAGCATTATGTCGTCCACCTACAGCCACGCCGAACCGGGTGTGATTTTCATCGATCGCATCAACGAGATGAACAACCTCAACTACGTGGAAACCATTGCGGCGACGAACCCTTGCGGCGAACAACCCTTGCCGCCTTATGGCGCCTGTTTGCTGGGGTCAGTGAACCTCGCGCGGCTGGTGTCTGATCCGTTTGAAAAAGCGGCCAAAATTGATGATGGTGAGCTAACCGACCTTGTCGCGACTGCCGTGCGGATGATGGACAATGTGGTCGATGCGTCCCGTTTTCCGTTAGAAGCCCAAGCCAAAGAGGCCGCTGCGAAACGCCGCATCGGTCTTGGCGTGACTGGATTGGCGGATGCATTGCTGATGACAGGCCTACGTTACGGGTCCGAAGAAGCGGCGCGTCAGACCGAGCACTGGATGAAACAGATCGCGCGCGCCGCGTATCTGGCATCGGTGGACTTGGCGAAGGAAAAGGGCGCATTCCCGCTGTTTGATGCCGATAAATATCTGGCATCGGGCAATATGATGCAGATGGATGACGACGTGCGCGACGCGATCCGTGAACATGGTATCCGCAATGCGTTGCTGACGTCGGTGGCCCCCACGGGAACAATCAGCCTCTATGCGGGCAACGTGTCCAGCGGCATTGAACCTGTGTTCGCCTATGCCTACACGCGTAAGGTCCTTCAAAAGGATGGCACGCGCACCGAAGAAGAGGTTGTCGATTACGCCGTCAAGATGTGGCGCGATCTGAAGGGCGACGCCGAGCTGCCCGATTATTTCGTGAACGCCCAAACCTTGCCCGCGATGGATCACGTCCGCATGCAGGCCGCGGCACAGAAATGGGTCGATTCCAGTATTTCCAAAACCATCAACGTACCCGAAGACATCGATTTCCAGTCGTTCAAAGATGTGTACATGGCGGCGTGGGATCAGGGCTGTAAGGGCTGCACAACCTATCGTCCAAATGACGTCACGGGTAGCGTGTTGTCTGTGGCCGAGGACAAAAAGCCCGAAGTGATTACAGACCAGAATGCCGGCGACGTTATCTATATGACCGAGCCGCTGGACCGCCCCGGTGAGCTGACGGGCCAAACCTACAAAGTGAAATGGCCTGACAGCGAACATGCGATCTACATCACGATCAACGATATCGCGCATCTTGGCCAGCAGCGCCCGTTCGAGGTGTTTATCAATTCCAAAAACATGGAACACTTCGCATGGACCGTGGCGCTGACCCGCATGATTTCAGCGGTGTTCCGGCGCGGTGGCGATGTGTCGTTCGTGGTTGAAGAGCTCAAGGCGGTGTTTGATCCGCGCGGTGGCGCATGGATGAACGGCAAATATGTCCCATCCATTCTGGCGGCCATTGGCAGCGTGATCGAAAAACACATGGTGGCGACAGGGTTCCTTGCGGGGGAGGGGATGGGGCTGAAATCCGATCCCCAAGCCGACATTGTGCCCATGACACCAAAGGGAAATTCCTGCCCAAGCTGCGGCCAGTATTCCCTGCGCATGGTTGAGGGCTGCATGACGTGTGCGGACTGTGGCCATTCGAAATGCGGCTGATTGGCCAAGTGTGGCTGATAAGAACGTGGGACCCCGCATAACTTGGCCATTATGGGGTATTTTTTGACCACTCCGCACAGATCAAATGACCATCGGCCTTTTTGAGGTTGGTGGTTATTAAATGTTTTCAGTAACTTACTTAATTTACGACTTTCTTCAGTTCATCATGTTAGTGCCATAGGCGTCGCGCTGCTGCGGGCTTGCTTTGCTCGCTTGTTTGTTTCCTAAGTGTTCCACAGGTTCCGGAACCTTTCATATGTAATAGCCCGACATCCATTGATCGTCGGGCGACCGCGCTGGGTTATCCCCGCGCTATGAAAGGACTCCGACATGACCCAATCTCAATCCAAGATTCCGTTTCATAATCTAACGTTCCACGATGACCTGCCCAAGCTGCGGTATGTGGAAGCGCGGTTGAAGGCCTTTTTGAAGACGACCCGCGAGCGGGTTCAGCGTATTGAGATAGAAGCAGGTCGCATGGCGGACGAAGACAGGGCGTTTTCGTATGGCATCGTCGATGACGCTGACATGCGTCAGATCAAAATCCGTTCGGTTCGATATCTTGAGCGACTGCATTCCTCGACCGGAATGTATCATTTGGCCGAAGAAAGCCGTGTCCGTCTCACCCCGCTCAAGGGAGGGGCGCCAGTCGCGCGTATCGCAACGGAACACGAGGCCGATGAGATCGCGGCGGACTTGCATGCGGAGATGCCGTGGATGGCGCCTGCGACCGAAGCGGTCTGGCACGGGTTGCGCGCATCGGCGCGGGAAGGGTTGCCAGGGCTTAGGTTTAGTCCTCTTGTTTTAGTTGGCTCGCCCGGGATCGGAAAAAGCTTCTGGGCGCGCCGTCTTGCGCATCATCTTGCCACACCGACGACGTTGATCGATGCGACGGGCGAACCCGCACTTTTGCCTTGATTGGCTCTCAGCGTGGCTGGTCCAGCGCGACGCCAGGTAAGTTAATGCAGACCGTTCTGAAAGAGCGCCATGGCGGTCCACTGGTGATCGTTGATGAGGTTGAAAAGTCTGGCGACGTCCATTCAAGCAGAGGCACGCATCACTCGCTGACCGATGCGCTGCT
>JABBAI010000013.1 GCA_018608045.1 Octadecabacter sp.
GAGCCGTGTCCCGCCATAACTGGGAGGAGTTACCCTTATGAAAAAGAACCTATTCACTACGGCAGCAGTGGGTGCGATTGTCGCATCTGGACTGGCGACTTCCGCAATGGCGGATGGCCATGCAACAGACCTGACCCTTTGCTGGGCCGCATGGGATCCTGCAAACTCTTTGATCGAGCTGAGCAAGGATTTCGAAGAACAATCCGGTCACACGATGAACTTCGAGTTCGTGCCATGGACCAGCTTTGCAGATCGTATGCTGAACGAGCTTAACTCGCGTGGTCAATTGTGCGACCTGATGATCGGCGACAGCCAGTGGATCGGTGGCGGTGCTGAAAACGGCCACTACGTGAAGCTGAACGATTTCTTTGATGCTAATGGCATCACCATGGACGATTTCTTGCCGGCGACTGTCACCGGCTACGCTGAATGGCCAAAGAACACGCCAAACTATTACGCGCTGCCTGCTTATGCAGACGTAGTGGGTTGGACCTACCGCAAAGATTGGTTTGACCGCCTAGAGCTTCAGACAGAATTCATGGACTCATACGGTTATGCGCTGGACGCACCTGAAACCCTCGATCAGTTGAAAGACATCGCTGAATTCTTCCAAGGTCGCGACATTGATGGAACGACTGTTTACGGCGCTGCGATCTACACCGAGCGTGGGTCTGAAGGCATTACGATGGGCGTCACGAACGCGCTCTACAATTTCGGTTTTGAGTACGAAAATCCTGACCAGCCTTACGATCTGGACGGTTTTGTGAACTCTGAAGGTGCCGTTGCAGGTCTTGAGTTTTACAAGGAGCTTTATGACGCTGGCACACCTCCCGGTTCATCCAACTGGTACATGGGCGAGAACATCGACGCCTACCGCTCGGGTCAGGTTGCAATGCAGATGAACTTTGCTTTCGTATGGCCCGGTGTTGAAGCGGACGAAACTGTTGGTGGCGGCAATTCCGGTTACTTCCCGAACCCAGCAGGTCCAGCAGGTCAGTTCGCCCAGCTTGGCGGTCAGGGTATCTCGGTTGTCACGTATTCGGAGAAGCAAGACGCGGCCTTGGAATACATCCAGTGGTTTGCACAACCTGAAATCCAGCAGCGCTGGTGGGATCTGGGCGGTGCATCTGCGCTGCGCGCGGTCGTCGAAGCACCTGACTTCGCAACCAGCCAGCCTTATGCGCAGACTTTCCTTGATAGCATGGCGATCGTGAAAGACTTCTGGGCAGAACCTGCCTACGCGGACCTTCTGATCCCGATGCAAGAACGTATGCATAACTTCGTCATTGCGGGTGACGGCACAGCGCAAGAAGCTCTAGACGGTTTGGTTCGTGATTGGACCGAAGTGTTCGAGGACGAAGGCAAGCTCTAACGTTCCTCCCTGTCAGACAGTCTTCCTGAGGGAACGTCAGACAAACGTCCCAACTGGTCCATGGATCGGCTGGGACGTTTCAATTTTTGTTTGCGCGGAATACCTACCGCAACAAGGACACACACCATGACCCTTTCCCCCATGGAGACGGCGGCGGCGAAAACGCCCGACGGTCTAGCCAAGCGCATTCGCGGGTTTTCTGACCGGACAATCGCATGGATATTCGTGGCCCCGACAATTTTTTTGTTGCTGGCTGTGAACATCTTTCCGCTGATCTGGACGATCCGTCTCAGCTTCACAAACTTCCGCGTCAACCGCCCGAACAATGACGTCGAATGGGTTGGCCTGCGCAATTATGAACGCATTCTGACGGACCCTGACGTGTGGAACACCATGCAGGCGACGGCACATTTCCTGATTTGGACGATCACCTTGCAGGTGCTGATCGGTTTCACGCTGGCCTACCTCATCAACAAGAAATTCAAAGGCAACGACATGTGGACGACGATCATCGTCTTCCCGATGATGTTGTCTCCCGCCGTTGTCGGCAACTTTTGGACGTTTCTGTATCAACCGCAGATCGGTCTGTTCAACTACGTGGTCGCGTTCTTTACAGGCGCTGATCCGGCGAGCTTTTCGATGATCGGGGATGTGCATCTCGCACCCTGGGCCATTGTGATTGCCGACACATGGATGTGGACGCCCTTTGTGATGCTGATCTGTTTGGCGGGTCTGCGCTCCATCCCCGACAGCATATATGAGGCCGCAGAATGTGACCGCGCATCCAAGTGGCGTCAGTTCTGGACCATTACGATCCCTATGGCTCTGCCGTTCCTGATGCTGGCCGTGCTCTTTCGTGGGATCGAGAATTTCAAAATGTTCGATTTGGTCGTGCAACTGACTGGGGGCGGACCGGGTAACACTACGACCCTGACGTCTATCGATCTGAAACGAGAAGCATTCGAGAAATGGCGCACTGGTTATTCGTCCGCCTACGCCGTGATCCTTTTCGTGACCGTCTTTGGCCTTGCGTCGATCTACGTCAAAGCCCTGAACAAGGTAAAAGAAAGATGAGTTTTTCAGTCACAGAGCCCACAAAGGGCACCAAGTGGTTTGCAGGCGTTTTCGTCGCCCTCTACGCGGTCATTACGTTGGTTCCCCTGCTTTGGATCGTAGCCACAGGTTTTAAATCACCCGCTGATTCAATTGCCTACCCACCCGTTGTGGTGTTCGAGCCGAGCTTGGAAGGCTACGTGAACCTGTTCACCGAACGCACCCGTGCGACACCCGACATGCTTGAGGCCGCCGGCCCCGCCGAGACATGGTATGACCAGATCACACGCGAACGCGGAACGGTGATTTCTGGCCCATCGCGCTACGGTGAACGCTTCCTGAATTCCGTTATCATCGGGTTTGGGTCCACCTTTCTCTGCATGGCCTTGGGAACAATGGCCGCCTATGCGTTCAGCCGGTTCAAAGTCCCGCTGAAGGACGATCTGCTCTTCTTCATCCTGTCCACACGGATGATGCCACCTATCGCGGTTGCGATCCCGATCTTCCTGATGTTCCGCAATTTGGGGCTCAACGACACGCACCTCGGTATGATCCTGCTTTATACGGCGGTGAACCTGTCACTGTCTGTCTGGCTGCTCAAAGGGTTCATCGACGAGATTCCGATTGAGTACGAAGAAGCAGCCCTGATTGATGGCTACACGCGCTTCCAAGCGTTCTATAAAGTGGTCCTGCCACAGGCAGCCACGGGGATCGCATCAACGGCCATCTTTTGTCTGATCTTTGCGTGGAACGAATATGCATTCGCTGTCTTGCTAACGTCTGGCACGGCGCAAACTGCACCACCCTTCATCCCGACCATCATCGGCACCAGCGGCAAAGACTGGCCTGCGGTTGCGGCGGGGGCGACGATCTTCCTCGTGCCGGTCATGGTCTTCACCATCCTGCTTCGCAAACACCTTCTGCGCGGGATCACATTCGGAGCGGTTCGCAAATGATGAACATCATCAACGGTTTGCTGCGGTTTCGCCGTGGCCCTTGGGAAATGCTGGCAACGATCCTTATCGCGTTGGGGGTCATCATGTTGATGCAACCCTTCGCCATCGGGCTCTACACCTATTCCTTTATTGTCACCCTTGTTGGCACGGTGATGTTCATCATCGTCAGCCATTTTCCGGAGTAATCATGGCACAAATACATATTGAAAATGTGCGCAAAGATTTCGGGTCGTTCAACGCGGTGAAATCTTCCACGTTCACGATCGAAGACGGCGAATTCTTTATGCTGCTTGGCCCCTCGGGCTGCGGTAAAACCACAACACTGCGGATGATGGCAGGGCTTGAATTGCCCACATCAGGAGAGATCTATATCGACGGAGAAGAGGTTGGTCAAAAGCCCGCGTCGCAACGCGATATCGCCTTTGTGTTCCAAATGTTTGCGCTTTACCCACATATGAACGTGGGCAAGAACATTAGCTACCCGCTGCGCTGTCAGGGTATGTCCAAGGCCGCCGTGAAGAAGAAGGTAGGCGAGATCGCCGAAATTCTAGGTATCACGGATATCTTGAACACACCCGTCGGCGGGTTGTCGGGCGGTGACCGTCAGCGCGTGGCGTTGGGCCGTGCGATTGTACGCGACCCTAAGGCGTTCTTTATGGACGAACCGCTTGGCGCGTTGGACGCGGAATTTCGCGAACATATGTCCGAAGAATTGCGCGCCCTACATGACCGCATGAGTGCAACGACAGTCTACGTGACCCACGATCAGCTTGAAGCAATGCAGATGGGTGACAAGATCGTGGTCATGAACCACGGATCGGTCGAACAGTTTGGCGTGCCGCAGGATATCTACGACTGGCCTGCGACCAAATTTGTGGCGCAGTTTATTGGCTCACCACCAATGAATTTCCTCGATTTCAACGGGATGATTGGCAAAGGTGGCAGTGAAGTCCACTTGCATGAAACCACCATGAGCATTCCCAAGAGCATCGATGGCGCGAATGGCGCATTGTCGTTCGGGGTGCGGCCCGAACATGTGAGGCTTGATGATGCCGCCCCCTATCGTGGGCGTGTCAAGGCAACAGAATACCTAGGAACGACACAGATCGTGACGCTGGAAACCGCCAACGGTGACCTGAAAGCCCGCGTGGCAAGTTCAGACAAGGTCACTGTCGGGGATCAAACGGGACTGACGTTTGATCCACGTACGATCACGTTGTTTGACGCTGAAACAGGTGCGGCACTTCGTTCGCAAGCCAACGAAGGAGTGCTGATCCATGGCTGAAGTGACACTGACAGGGATTTCCAAATCCTACGGCGCAGCGGTCGCGCTTGATGATGTAAGCTTGACCATTCCGGACGGCGGGTTTGTTGTCCTGCTTGGGCCGACGGGTGCGGGCAAGACCACAACCTTGCGCATGGTTTCAGGGCTGGACAAGGCCGATACGGGTATGGTGACGATTGGTGGGCGCGATGTTGCGTCGTTGACGCCGGCGCAGCGCGATGTGGCAATGGTGTTCCAGCAATACTCGCTGTATCCGCATTTGACGGTGCGCCAGAACCTCGAGTTCCCGCTGAAATCGCCAATCTTACAAACCCCGCGAGCGGAGATTGACCGCAAGGTCGGCGCTGTGGCCGAAGTTTTGCAAATCAGTCATAAGCTCGACAACAAGGCGACCGCTTTGTCGGGTGGCGAAATGCAGCGTGTCTCGATCGGGCGCGCACTGGTGCGAGAGCCGTCCGTCTACCTTATGGACGAACCGCTGAGTTCGCTGGATGCCAAACTGCGGTCCGATCTGCGCATCGAACTAAAGAGTATTCAAGCGGATTCTGGCGCGACCATGCTTTATGTCACCCACGATCAGACCGAAGCCATGACCATGGCGACCCATGTCGGCGTCCTTGACGACGGCAAACTGGTGCAGTTCGGCAGCCCACGCGACATCTACGAAAATCCGGTGAGCGTCTATGCGGCCAGTCGTTTAGGCCAGCCACGGATCAACGTGTTGCCGTCTGACGTCTTTGGCGGCGCGCCCAAAAACGCGACACGCATCGGGCTGCGGCCAGAGCAAATCATGCAAGGCGAGGGCGAAGACAGTTTCGTGCAACGCGTCGAACATTTGGGCGATCAGACCCGTTTGCACCTGTCGTTCAAATCGCATGACTTGATCACTGTGACGGACGCGCACACGACCCTGAAAGAAGGCGACATCATTCAGATCCGCCCTGACAATGCATTCTATTTTGACGCCTCTGGCGCCCGTGTATCCTAGGAGAGACACCATGAAACAGTTTATCAATGCCAAACAGGACATGGTGACCGAAGCGATTGACGGCACGATTGCCGCATCGGGTGGATCATTGACGCGTCTGGACGGATATCCGCATATTCGCGTCGTGGTGCGTGCTAATTGGGACAAGTCAAGGGTCGCTTTGGTGTCCGGCGGCGGGTCTGGTCATGAACCGGCTCATGCAGGTTTTGTCGGAAGTGGCATGTTGACGGCTGCGGTATGCGGCGATGTGTTCGCGTCCCCGTCTGTCGACGCTGTCTTGGCCGCGATTTTAGCCGTGACAGGCCCTGCGGGGTGTTTGCTGATTGTCAAAAACTACACAGGCGATCGGTTGAATTTCGGCCTTGCAGCGGAGCGTGCGCGTGCCTTTGGACATAAGGTCAGCGTTGTGATTGTGGACGACGACGTGGCCTTGCCAGATCTGCCACAAGCGCGCGGGCTTGCGGGCACGTTGTTCGTTCACAAGATCGCTGGCGCAATGGCTGAGAGTGGCGCCAACCTTGAGGCCTGCACCCTTGCGGCAAATCGGGTCATTGCATCGACGCGCAGCATCGGACTTTCGCTTGATACGTGTTCGGTTCCTGGTTCGTTGAAAGAAGACCGTATCCCACCCGGCATGGCAGAACTTGGACTTGGCATTCACGGCGAAGCGGGCGTGGAACAGGTCGCGTCAGCTGGGGCAATCGATGCCATCGCCAAAGTCACAGAGAAGCTGAGCGTTAAGATGCCAAAGACGCCGCATGTGGTGTTGATTAACAATCTTGGCGGTGCGTCCTGTTTGGAAATGGCCATTCTGACGGAAAGTCTTTTGTCGTCTGATTTTGGCCAGCACATTCGTTTGGTGGTGGGGCCAAGTGCGATGATGACAGCACTTGATATGCACGGGTTCTCTATTTCAGTTTGCGAACTTGCGGATAGCGACGAAGCGTTCTTGCAAGAAGCGTCCAATGTGCTCGCGTGGCCCGGTTGTCGGACTGTCGCCAAGCCTGTGGTTCTGCCGCTACCGGATGGTTTGACGCCAATCCGTGCCCCCGCATCTGCACATGCGCCAACGAAGGCATTCTTGACGAACTGCTGTAAAGTGCTGATCGCTGCCGAGGGCGATTTGAACTTGCTCGACGCAAAATCTGGGGATGGTGACACAGGGTCTACATTGGCGGGCGCGTCACGGGCGTTGATCGACGCGATGGATACGCTGCCTTTGGCGGATCATACTCAGCTTTACCGTGCCATCGGGCTGGAGCTTAGCCAAACGATGGGCGGATCGTCAGGGGTGTTGCTGGCGATCTTCTTTGCAGCAGCAGGGGATGCATCATCGTCGGGCAAAACCATGCAAGAGGCATTGATTGCTGGCCTTGACCGGATGCGTCAAATCGGTGGGGCCAATCCCGGCGACCGGACAATGGTTGACGCGTTGCTACCCGCTTTGGAGGCTCTGAAGAACGGTTTGCCAGCGGCTGCGATGGCGGCGCGCAAGGGGGCGGAATATACGGCGACGCTGACGTCCGCAAAGGCAGGCCGTGCAAGTTATATCAACGCCGAACAGCTTGACGGACATATCGATCCAGGCGCGGAAGCCGTCGCGCGGTTGTTTGAACACTTGGCCAGCTGACATGCTTCAGACATCCTTAAGTGACTACCTTGCCCGCACCGCAGGCGAGGTAGCACTCGCTGACCTAATCGAACGCATCGCGAGTGCATG
>JABBAI010000074.1:0-5930 GCA_018608045.1 Octadecabacter sp.
CACGATCACACCGGAAATCAGCGACGGAAAGCGGCGCAATCGCCAAAGAAGAATTCCCAGATATGGGCGTTGTCGCTGCGTGCGATGCCGCGCGACCAAGAATTGAGGTTGAGAGCGTCGATCAATTGTTGGGACAGAAAAAAGAAGAAGATAAAGATGATGATGACGGGCGGGATGTTGCGCAGCAATTCCAGATACGTGCGCGCAAGAAGTCGTGTCGTCAGGTTTTCAGAACACCGCGCCACCCCGAGGATCGTGCCGATGATCAGTGCAAGGATGCTCGCGTAGATGCTGATACGAATGGTGGCAAACAGACCCTGCAATAGTAAATTGGCAAACCATTCCTGCCGGTCCTCGCGGTAGCGCAGCATGTAGTCGGGGATCAGTTCCCAACGCCAATCGTAGTTCAGCGCGCCCTGCATGCGCAGGCCAATATAGCCCGTGATCCCCGCCAACAGGGCGAGGATCAGCCAGTCAAGCCAGCGCATTCAAACACTTTGAGCTATCCGACGTCGAAGCGCCACTCCGCGACAAGCGCAGCGACGGATACGCACTCCCAACAGGGCATCAGCAAAATATTCGGACCGATCCATAGGCCCGTTATATATTATCGACGTCTTTTAGGCTTGCACTTAGCAGTCATTCGCGCGGCGCAGCACCGGTCAACCCGGGCTCGAACCGGACGTTCGCTGCACTGGCATAGCCTCAAACCTTCAACACAATCTTTCCGATATGTGCACTGCTTTCCATCCGCGTGTGCGCAGCCGCGGCATCCGCCAGCGCAAATTCCTGATCCATCACAGGTGCAATTTTACCCACGCTTAGCAGTGGCCAGACATGTTCGCGCAACTGTGCTGCAATCTTAGCTTTGGCGAGGTCGGATTGCGGGCGCAACGTGCTGCCCGTGATCGTCAGGCGGCGCATCATCATCATGGCAAAGTTCAACTCAACCTTCGGACCTTGCAAAAACGCGATCTGCACGAGGCGACCATCATCCGCCAAGCTGCGCACATTTCGCGGCAGGTAATCGCCGCCGACCATATCAAGGATCAGGTTCATACCACCTTCCGCCTTGGCCGTTTCGACGAAATCGACCTCGCGGTAATTCATTGCAACCTCAGCCCCAAGCGCTGAACATGCCGTGCATTTGGCGTCCGACCCTGCGGTTGTGAACACTCGCGCACCAAATGCATTTGCCAGCTGGATCGCCGTTGTGCCGATGCCTGACGATCCACCATGAACCAAGAAACGCTCGCCCGCTTTCAAACCCCCGCGCATGAACACATTCGACCAGACGGTGAAAAATGTCTCAGGCAGGCAGGCGGCTTGTTTCAGGGTCAGACCGTCAGGAACAGGCAGACAATGGGCGGCAGGGGTGCAGGCGTCTTCGGCGTATCCCCCACCGGGCAACAGGGCACACACGCGGTCCCCAACTTTGAGGGTGGTTACACCACTCCCAATCGCGGACACTTCGCCAGCGGCCTCAAGCCCGGGCAGATCGCTCGCGCCTTTGGGGGGATTATACAGGCCCGCACGTTGCAGCGCGTCGGGGCGGTTCACGCCCGCATAGGCGATCTTGATGCGGACCTCACCGTGGCGTGGTTCTGGCATGGGGCGGTCACACAACGTCAGAACGTCAGGCCCGCCCGCTGCCGAAATCTCGACCGCTTTCATCTTGGCGACACCCATGATCCCGGCAAATCACTGGGCGGTTTTCCCGGTGCTTTGATCCGTGACGTGAGGGACCCGAGTGCGGCCGCAAAGGGTTTCGTCAGCGGATTATCTGACACTGCTGCCTTGAGCTTTTCAAGCTGCATGACGTTGTCGATACGCCGATCAATGAACGTGCGCGTCGCCTGCCCATCAAGGCTGTCATCACCAAGCCAGTACAACACAACCGATCCGTAAACAGCGGACAATGTCGCCCGTTTTGTGTACCAGTTCACATCCGTTGAAGTATCGCCAAGCGCCGTCCAGATCGCATCAGCGGTGCCCCAAATCAACTTGGTTCCTTCAGGTGCCATATGGGGCAGCGCAAACAACGCCGACCCGCGACGTACGGCTTCCTTATCATCTACAGCATCAAGACGCAGCTGCACGGCGTGCGCGACCTTATCGCGAAACCGCATTTCGGACAGATCAGCCTCATTCAACGCCTCAACCATCGCAGCGTCGCCTTGAGTGTGAAACAGGATCGCAAGATCAACCGCACCGCGAGGGCACAGTGCGCGGGCGTCCTCCAAAGGAAGCGCCAGATCTTTTGCGGCGGCACTAAATGCCTCCTCAGACCAACCATCGAAGGCCACGTGGGGAAGAATCGCTTCAAGCATAGAATGGGACGTCATCGTCATAGTGCGCTCCTGTTTTCAGGCGTTGCGTGCATACTAGACATAATAGCGCGCCCTTGCTATACGCCCATTTCCTGCAAATCCTTGCAACTTCAAACTAGAAAGGTGGTGAAAACCACATGCAGGTTAGTGTTCGTGACAACAACGTCGATCAGGCGCTCCGCGCTCTGAAGAAAAAGCTCCAGCGTGAAGGCGTTTTTCGTGAGATGAAGCTTAAGCAAGCTTTTGAGAAACCTTCCGAGAAGAAGGCACGCGAGAAAGCCGAAGCTATCCGCCGTCAGCGTAAGCTGGCTCGGAAAAAGCTCCAGCGTGAGAACGGGATGTAAGTTATCTCTTCACTTAAAGAATAGGAAAACCCCTGTGCCGTGAGGCGCGGGGGTTTTTCTTTAGCGGCTAGGGTTCGATCTGAATTTGACCTGGCGAGATTTGACCATTCGCCGTCAGGATCGTGTTAAGCTCGTTCAAAAGAATGGGGATATTATTTGGATCAGGCACCTGCGCACAGCTGGACCATTCGCCTTCACGGCCCCAAAATTGCTGATAAAAATTGCCAACGAGGGGCGATACCATTTGGTGGTCAAACAACATAAAGTCAGTCCCCGGATTAGCCGTATCTGATAGAAATACACCGCCTCCCAAACTGATTTAATTAACGCGGACATGGCAGTCGCCATTTGCAAATGCAGCATTGAGTTAGGCTGGCCCACCATTCGTCGCAAGGAAGTGAATCAGGACCGTATTGATAGGTTCCGCCGGCTGTTCAGCCGTTTGGTTGCAGGCTCCAAGGCTAAAAAAACCACCAAACTGGCACTTAATCTAATAATCTCTCTCCTTGTGATTGAAGCAAACTACCCCACATCAGCGAGCCTAGACGAGTAGGGGAAACCCCCAGTGCGCAACATCATGCAACGGTAGTACGCAAGACAGAATGTTATCCTAAACCGGCAACGCCGTCGTCTGCCTTACAGTGCGCAACGCGAAAGATGATTGCATGCCCTGTACACCTGGCAAGCTCGCCAGATACCGCCTGTGAATTCGCGCGAAATCCTCGGCGTCTTCCGCCACAACCTTCAACAAGTAATCCGCCTGCCCCGCCATCAGGTGACATTCCAGAACGTCAGGGATGCGGGCCACTGATTTTTCAAACGCATCAAGCACATCATCGGCCTGCGCACGTAGGGTGATTTCAACGAATACGGTCGTCTTGCGATCCACCTTGCGTGGGTTCACCAAAGCCACATAACCCGAAATGAACCCGTTCTTTTCAAGCCGCTGCACACGGCGATGACAGGCGGATGGCGACAGGTTCACTTTGTCCGAAAGCTCGGCGTTGGACAGCCGCCCTTCACGTTGCAGCGCCGTCAAAAGACGGCGGTCGGTTTCATCTAGATCGCTCAACGCAATATCCTCCTGTATTTGCGCGAAATGCGCGTCTCTCTAAGTGATTACTAGCGCTAACACGCCAAAGATTGCCACCTTTTTCCACTAGAACAGCGCGAGTGTGCATTCAGGAAGAGGAGAAACACACATGCACATCGGTTGCCCCAAAGAAATCAAACCCCAAGAGTTCCGCGTAGGCCTGACACCAAACGCCGCCCGCGAAGCGATCGCCCATGGCCACTCAGTCACCGTGCAAACCGGTGGCGGTGTTGGTGCCGGCTTTGGCGATGAAGACTATATCGAAGCAGGTGCGAAGGTCGTTGAGACGGCGAAAGAAATTTTCGCAACCGCCGACATGATCGTGAAGGTGAAGGAACCTCAGCCCGTAGAACGTGCGATGCTACGCGAGGGGCAATTGTTGTTTACCTACTTGCACCTCGCGCCTGACCCTGAACAGACCAAAGACCTGCTGGCCTCGGGATGTACGGCGATTGCCTATGAAACCGTGACGGACCGTAATGGCGGCCTGCCCCTTCTTGCACCGATGTCCGAAGTGGCGGGTCGTTTGGCCCCACAGGTCGGCAGTTGGACATTGCAGAAGGCCAATGGCGGTCGCGGTGTATTGATGGGCGGCGTGCCCGGTGTTGGCCCTGCGCGTGTCGTCGTGATTGGTGGCGGTGTTGTTGGCACACATGCGGCGCGGGTTGCTGCTGGTATGGGTGCGGATGTGACGGTGCTGGACCGGTTCCTGCCCCGCATGCGGTACCTTGATGATGTGTTCAGCCGTGATTTCAAAACGATGTATGCGTCTGCGGGCAACACGATCGAAATGGTGCGCGAGGCAGACATGGTCATCGGCGCGGTCCTGATCCCCGGTGCAGCCGCCCCCAAACTTATCAGTCGCGCGCAACTGTCAGAAATGAAACCGGGTGCTGCGATTGTGGACGTGGCCATCGACCAAGGTGGCTGTTTCGAAACATCCAAGGCCACGACGCACCAAGACCCGATTTATGACGTCGACGGGATCATGCATTACTGCGTCGCCAACATGCCCGGTGCGGTTGCGCGCACATCGACGATCGCATTAGGGAATGCGACGATGCCGTTCATGCTCGCACTCGCTGATAAGGGTTGGAAACAGGCGTGTGAAGACGACGAACACCTGCTGAACGGGCTGAACGTTCATGCGGGTCAGTTGACATATTTCGCTGTCGGCAAGGCGCTTGGGATCGACGTGTTGTCGCCCCAGCTTGCTCTCAGATCTTAAACACAAAAGGCCGCCCGTTTTCATGGGCGGCCTTCGCTATTTGACTGTTTGTCGGTTTAGAATTTGTAACCGAGGCGCAGAGAAATCATATCGGTCTTGTTGGTCTGTGCTTGGCTAGGAATGAGGCCTGGCTGATCTACATCTCACGGCGGGAGAATTCGAGCCCCGCAAAGATATTGTCTGTTATCATGTAATCGACGCCGACACCGTAAGTGATGCCGTTCACGTCCCAGCTGTTGGCGAAATCTGCATAAACGGCCGCGCCGTAGCCTAGAAAGCCGTATGCCAACGCATCACCGATAGCGTAACCACTACGGCCGCGAAATTCGGTTGTGTGGCTCAACCCTTCCCTTAGGAAACCCTGAAGACTGTCAAGGCCTTGGGTCGCGTTCAGTTCAAAACCATAAACAAATTTGCCGCGCTGCCAGTTGTAGCCGCTAAAGACCCCAAACGCGGCGTCTTCTGTATAATAATAAGTGAAGGGTTGATTGCTAAAGGTCATTGTTCCGGACACGTCTGAATAAGACAGCCCTAAGTAGGCGCCTGACCAGTCGGTCATAGTTGAAGTCGCAATCGAGGCCATGGGAACAACGGGATCGGCGGGGGCTTAATCGATGTTGCCGGCGGCCACGCTCGTTACCAAAACAAAAGAAATTAACGTGGAAATAAGTGCGGTCTTCATTTTGCTCTCCAAGAAAAAATGGGGCTAAATTTACCCCTGGATTTGGCCTTGGACAAAGGTCAACTTATCCATGCATTCAAGGGAACAATTTCTGCAGCAATTATTCAACTACGAGACTGCACAAAAAAAGGCCTGCCAATGGAATGGCGGGCCTTTCAAATCGAACGGGTCGATTACTTCTTCAGTGCAACCAGGATGTCTGCAGCTTTATTCATATCCAACGCCAAATGGCGTAAAGGTTTCTATCGCGCTT
>JABBAI010000074.1:6030-7308 GCA_018608045.1 Octadecabacter sp.
TCTGCAGCTTTATTCATATCCAACGCCAAATGGCGTAAAGGTTTCTATCGCGCTTGAGGAATTGGGGATCGCGTATGAACCCCACCTCGTGACGCTGTCGGATGCCGACGTGAAAAGCCCCGAGTTCTTGAGCCTGAACCCCAACAACAAAATCCCAGCAATCATTGATCCCAACGGACCAGACGGCCCGATTGGCCTGTGGGAAAGTGGTGCAATCCTGATTTATCTAGCCGAAAAGACTGGCAAGCTCATGGGGCGGAACGCTGCCGACAAGGCCAACATTATCAAATGGGTCATGTTCCAAATGGGCGGCCTTGGTCCGATATTCGGGCAGATGGGGTTCTTTGTAAAATTTGCTGGCAAAGACATCGAAGACCCGCGCCCGCGTGATCGCTACATCGCTGAATCCAAACGCCTGCTGAATGTGCTTGAGGGTGAATTGGACGGGAAGGACTGGATCGCAGGGGAGTATTCTATCGCCGATATCGCGATTGCACCTTGGCTGAATGCTCTCAATTTCTATGGTACCCGCGGGGTTACTGGGTTTGATGACCTCAAGAACGTGCACGCCTATTTGGATCGCTTCATGGCGCGTCCAGCCGTGGAAAAGGGCAAGACTATTCCCACCCGCGAGGGATAAGCGTTTAAACCGTCGCGCAGCCAGATTTGATCGCTGCGCGACGGGCTAACGGTTTTGTGCAAACCGTTTCCGTTCGTTATTTTGGCAGTTCGCCAGTCAAAACGTAACGCAGGATTTGAACCACCTGCGCGGGGTCACGAGCGACGGCCAAGGCGGCTGCATCGACTTCTTTCAGCGCATGATCGTGATCGGGCTGTTGCAACACGATCAGCGATTTGCCCAAGGCGGACGCAACGCCTGCATCAAATGCCGCATTCCATTGGCGATACTTTTCCCCGAACCGCACAACCACAACATCCGCGTCGGCGATGCCTTTGCGGGTGCGGATTGCGTTGATGTTGGCCCCTTTATTGTCGTGCCAGAATTTGTTGGGCTCATCCCCAAGGATCGCAACGCCGCAATCATCGGACGCGGCATGATCTGTCACAGGGCTGTTGAATGTCACATCAAGACCCGCCGCCCCTTGCGTGATCTGTTCGCGCCAATCGGTATGAATTTCGCCGGATAGATAAACCTTGAGCATCGCGCCCTCCTGAATTTATGTTAGAGGTAAGTCTAGCCCATTACACGCGCTTCGCCACGATGTATCACACGCGCTTCGCCACGATGTATCGCGAAGTTGACGGAAAACTTCCGGA
>JABBAI010000023.1:0-3234 GCA_018608045.1 Octadecabacter sp.
CCTGCGACTTCGTTGATGATCCGCGTTGCGGTTTCGCCCAAGAAATCGTGGGTGAACGGGTAATAATCCGCTGTCATACCATCCACAGATGTCACCGCGCGCAAGGCACAGGCAAAATCATAGGTCCGCCCGTCCCCCATCACGCCAACCGTGCGCACAGGTAGAATGGCGACAAAGGCCTGCCAGATTTCATCGTACAATCCGTGCTTGCGGATTTGGTCAATATAAACTGCATCCGCTTCGCGCAAAATATCAAGTTTTTGGCGCGTAATTTCACCTGGGCAGCGGATCGCGAGGCCCGGGCCCGGGAACGGGTGACGGCCGATGAAGGACGCAGGTAGGCCAAGTTCACGCCCCAATGCGCGCACTTCGTCCTTGAACAATTCACGCAAAGGTTCGACCAATTTCAGACCCATCTTTTCGGGCAAGCCACCGACGTTGTGATGGGATTTAATTGTGACGGATGGACCGCCAGAAAATGACACAGATTCAATGACATCTGGGTAAAGCGTGCCTTGGGCGAGGAAACGGGCACCCTCAATTTCATTCGCGTACTTTTGGAACACATCGATGAACAAACCACCAATGATTTTGCGCTTGGTTTCGGGGTCTGATTGGCCCTCTAATTTGCCCAAGAATAGATCAGCCTCATCCGCGTGGATAACTTTCAGGTTCATGTTGTCGCGGAACATCGCCACGACATCCGCACCTTCATCTTTGCGCAACAAACCGTGGTCCACAAAAACACAAGTGAGCTGGTCACCAATCGCTTCATGAAGCAGGGCGGCCGTAACGGACGAATCCACGCCACCCGACAACGCGCAAATGACATGGCTATCACCGACCTGTTCGCGGATCTTTTCAATCGCAATGTCTTTGTAGGCGTCCATCGTCCAATCGCCCGTGAATCCAGCGATACGGATAAAGTTCTCGTACAATTTTGCGCCGCGCGGCGTGTGGTGGACTTCGGGGTGGAATTGAACGCCGTAAAAGTGGCGCGACGCATCCGCAAGTATCGCGTAGGGCGCGTTGGGGGACGTTCCGTAAACCTCAAACCCCGGTGCGATTTTAGCGACGTGATCACCGTGGGACATCCAGACCTGCTCATCCCCATCCGCGAACCATCCGTCCAAAAGATCAAGCGGGGCCTTTTGCGTCACCTTCGCGCGACCAAATTCGGCAGTGCCACCGCCACCAGAAATTTTGCCGCCCTGAACGTCGCCGCCCAACTGCTGCATCATCGTTTGCTGGCCGTAACAAATGCCCAGAACCGGAACGCCCATGGTCCACAGCCTTTCGGGGGCGCGGGGTGATCCTTCGCGGGTCACAGAATCGGGCCCACCGGACAAGATCACAGCCTTGGGCGCAAGATCGGCCAGCACTGCGTCCGTCACGTTCTGATAGGGGTGAATTTCGCAATAGACATTCAGTTCACGAAGGCGGCGCGCAATCAGCTGCGTCACTTGGGACCCGAAATCAATAATGAGGAGGCGGTCGTGTGTTTGTGTATCCATAATGCGTCGTAAAACGGTGCTGTCCTGCGCGCAAGGGCGGCGCGGTTTAGCAATGTCGTTTTCGCCCCGCAAAGGCCGCTTATTTCTGAAACGCGACGCGCCACACCGTGTAGCTTCACATCAACAGGATTCTAACGGGGTATTTGCCATGACTGATACAAGCGAGCCGACACGCGCGGGGCGTCGTGGACGCGGGGGCGGCGGTGCTGCCCGTCGCGCCGAACGTACAGCCGTAAATTTCGACACGGCCAAAACGATTGAGCGTAACATCCCCAACCTTGAGATGCTGTCCGAAGAGGCCTTGGACATCATTGAGGCCAACGCAGAAACGGTGCTTGAGGAAATCGGCGTCGCCTTTGTCGACAACCCCGATGCGCTGGATCGCTGGCGCGCGGTCGGGGCTGAGGTCACGGACGAACGTGTCCGCATTCCCAAAGGTCTGGCCCGCAAATTATGTGCCACAGCGCCGAGCACATTTGTGCAGCACGCCCGCAATCCTGAAAGATCAGTCACAATCGGTGGCAACAATCTGGTGCTTGCGCCTGTTTACGGCCCGCCGTTCGTGCGCGACAGCGAAGGGGGACGCCGCTACGCGACCATCGCGGATTTTGAAAAGTTCGTGAAGCTCGCTTACATGTCGAAATGGCTGCATCATTCCGGTGGTACTGTCTGCGAACCGACAGATGTGCCCGTGAATAAACGCCACCTAGATATGTTGATGGCGCATATGACGCTGTCCGATAAACCGTTCATGGGGTCCGTGACCGATCCCGTCCGCGCCCAAGACAGCATTGAGATGTGCGAGATTTTGTTCGGCAAGGACTTTGTGCGTGACAACACGGTCATGACTTCGCTGATCAACATCAACTCGCCCCTGACATTTGATGAAACGATGATGGGCGCGCTTGAGGTTTATGCCGCGCACAATCAGGCCGCGATCATTTCGCCGTTCATCGTTGGTGGGGCCATGGCACCTGTGTCTGTTATGGGCACGTTGACGCAAGTTCTGGCCGAGGTCATGGCAGGCGTTGCCTATTCCCAGATCATCCGCCCCGGGGCACCCGTGATTTTCGGCACGTTTGTGACATCAATCGACATGAATTCCGGCGCACCGACATTTGGCACACCAGAAGCCGCGCATATCACCAACGGGGCGGGGCAATTAGCCCGCCGCATGGGGTTGCCGTACCGCTCGGGTGGGTCGTTTTGTGGCTCAAAACTCCCCGATGCGCAGGCGGCTTATGAAACGGCAAACAGCCTGAACATGGGGCTTTTGTCCGGCGTCAACTTTATGCTGCATTCGTGTGGCTGGCTTGAGGGTGGTCTTGTCGCGGATTTTGAAAAATTCGTTCTGGATGCCGACCAGCTTGGCACGTTGCACCACATGGCCAAAGGTGTTGAAATTGACGAAAATGCCCAAGCGATGGATGCGATCCGCGAAGTCGGGCCGGGGGGCCATTATCTTGGCTGCGAACATACACACAAGAATTTCAAGACTGCGTTCTGGCGTTCTGAGGTGTTTGATTACAAACCGTTCGAGACGTGGGAAGAAGAAGGCGCACGCGACAGTCAAGCGCTTGCTGCGTCCCGCGTGGCCAAAATGATCGACACCTATGTCGCACCGCCCCTTGATCCGGACATCAAAGCCGCTCTTGAGGCGTACGTGGCGGAAAAAAAAGCATCAATGCCCGACAGCTTCATGTGATCAACATGGTTAACG
>JABBAI010000023.1:3334-7268 GCA_018608045.1 Octadecabacter sp.
GGAAATGGGGCAACCGATCCGTGTTCTAGCGCGGTCGCAGGCGTGCCATGCGTCTACGATCATGCGCCAGATCCGCAAGGTTGAACAACGCCGTGATGACCCGCTTGTCGATCGCGCTATTTAGGCGCTTTCGGACGATGGCGCAACGGCCCACACCGCAACCAAACTGGAATTGATACAGGCTCTGCGACGTCTGGCGATGCCCGATGCCATGCTCGCGATTGCGCTTGGCATGGAATAGGGCGTGATTTTGCAAGACACCGCAAGGGGGAACATGATCACGGCACCAAATTGCCTTCTGATACTGCGATGACGCTTGCCTTGCGCGGCTGGATTGCAGTGGGGCAAACCGCGGGGCGTGTTTTACGATATCGCATCACATCAGCGGGGCGCGTGGCGTTGCGCGAACTGATGGAAGAGGGCGAAAACCATGCGCGCGCCTTGGCAGAAGATCCCGCATCCTTTGAAGGGGCTCCAAGCGGTGTTGGTGTCTGGGACAACACGCAAATCATGGCGCGTGTCCCAACACAAGAAAGCCCCGTTGTTGCATTGTCGCGCCGCAAGGACCGAGACGGAGAGCCCTTTTTGTCAAGGTCCATGGTGCGCGCCGCCGAACGTCTGCGCGAAGACTATGAACTGGCCCAAATCGGCCGCCCCCACGACGGCAAACGCCCGACAGATTGGGAAGGCGTGCTGCGCGCCATTCAGAATCATCAGCCCATTGACACA
Source organism: Octadecabacter sp. (assembly GCA_018608045.1). GTDB lineage: Bacteria > Pseudomonadota > Alphaproteobacteria > Rhodobacterales > Rhodobacteraceae > Octadecabacter. The sequence goes on from JABBAI010000023.1 coordinate 4,064, forward strand.
ACGGACAATGTGGCCGCCGTCCAAGTGGGCCAAGCCCTCGGTTTTCTGGGGCCGGGGCTTTCAGAAATCGCGCTGCGATGTTGTTGTCTACTTGAGGGATTGGAGACCACAGAAAAATACATGGGCTGGGCCGCACGGTGGGGAAAAGTGGTGTTGCGTATCGCTTTGCAGCGCCTTGTTCTGCATTATGAAGCCACCGGAGAATTGGGGCCAAAAATCGGATAACCTCGTTAGCTATGCGCCGCACACAATCCCGAAACCCGCGACACTCACACCCTTGGACAAAGGCCCAATTGTTCCCTAAATAGGGAGGCAAGAGGAGAGCCCTATGTCCACCCGTGATCTCAAAATCCCTGCGCAGCGCCACCCTGAAAAACAGCGCCGTCCAGACAGCCCACAGCCCAAAAAGCCGGATTGGATTCGGGTAAAGGCCCCGACGAGCGAAGGATATAAGGCCACGCGCGACATCATGCGCGAACACAAACTGACGACAGTGTGCGAAGAAGCCGGCTGTCCCAACGTCGGTGAATGTTGGTCGCAAGGCCACGCCACGATGATGATAATGGGCGAAGTCTGCACGCGGGCTTGTACGTTCTGCAACATCGCCACAGGTAAACCGCCCGAAGATCTGGATGTGTTTGAACCGGGTCGTGTGGCCGATGCTGTGAAAAAACTGGGGCTGAAGCACGTTGTCATCACATCTGTGGACCGCGACGATGTGGAGGACGGCGGGGCAGAGCATTTTGCCCAGACCATCCGCGCTGTTCGCAAACAATCCCCCGGCACAACGATCGAAATTCTAACGCCTGATTTCATCCGCTGCGATCCAAAAGTGCTTGAAATCGTGGTCGAAGCGCGCCCTGACGTGTTCAACCACAACCTCGAAACTGTGCCGGGCTTGTACCCCGAGGTGCGCCCGGGTGCGCGGTATTTCCATTCACTGCGCCTTTTGCAGCGTGTGAAAGAACTCGATCCGACGATGTTTACCAAATCAGGCATCATGGTGGGCCTTGGCGAAGACAAGCAATCGGTCAGCCAAGTCATGGAAGACATGCGCGCCGCTGACATCGACTTCTTGACGATTGGTCAGTATTTGCAACCCACGCCCAAGCATCACAAAGTAGACCGCTTTGTCACCCCAGAAGAATTCGCAACCTACGAGAAGGCCGCGTTCAACAAGGGATTCTTGATGGTGTCCGCATCCCCGCTGACGCGGTCAAGCTATCATGCCGGTGATGACTTTGCGAAACTGCGCGCGGCGCGGATGGAAAAGTTCGGGGCTTAGTCCAACGTCACGAGGTAGGCGGCAATCGCGGCGCGGTCGTCATCTGTCAGTTGCGATGTGTTGTCCACGACGTCGACCATTTCACCACCCACGGTGTCAAAATCCGGCGTGAACCCGCTGTCGAGGTAGATGGCGATGTCTTGCGCGCTCCACCCCAAATCATCGGGATGAATGGACGGGATGCGGCCGTCACCTGACGGGTTCGCGGCACCGCGCATCCAATTATCTGTTTCAAGACCGCCAAGCACGTTGCGCGGGGTATGACATTCAGCGCAGTGGCCTAAGGCTTCGACCATATAACGGCCACGTTCCAGTTCGGGCGTTGCGACATCCGCAACCACCCAATCATCGCTTGCGAACAAGACTTTCCATCCACCCAACAACCGTCTGATATTAAACGGAAACCCAACGTCATAATCGCGCGACGGCGTAGCATCGGCAGGCAGGGTGCGCAGGTGCGCGATCAGGTCAACCGCGTCCATACCCGTCATTTTGGAATACGTGGTGTAGGGAAAGGCAGGGTAGTAATGCGCGGTGTCCGGCGAAATCCCTGCCATCATAGCATTCGCAATCTCATAGACCGTCCATCTACCGATACCGTGTTGCGGATCGGTAGAAATATTGGGCGCATAAAACGTGCCAAAATCGCTAACGAAGGCTTTACCGCCAGCAAGCGCGTCAGTCCCCTCAGCGGCGTGACACGATCCACATCCAGCCGCGGCAAACACAGTCGCACCACGTTCGGCATCACCGATCCGCAAAGCATCCGTCGCGGGATCAACAAGCGTTTCAGGATCGAGGCTGACGGGTGCGGTGACATAAAACGCCACTGCGATCCCGATTAAGCCCAGCCCACTGACCCAACGACCGACACCCATGTCTTAGTTGCGCTGACGGTATTCGCGGTGACACGCAGAACAGGTTCCGCCAAGATCGCCCATTGCACCCTGAAGGGACGCAAGATCAGTGCCTGCAACTTCCGCCATTGCCGCAGATGCAACAGTCAGCCCGTCTTGCTTGACCATGAAATCGTCCATGTTGTCCCAGATTGTGGGCAGGGCTTTGGTGCCCTCTGCGGTGCCTTCAATCCAATATGTTGTCTCGTTCATTGCCGCGACTGCCGCGAGGTTATCGGCGGCAATTTGTGCAAGCGCGGCGTCATAGTCGATTTTGCCTTGTGCCATGCCACCAAGAATCCCGATGTTGTGGGCATAAAGCTGCATGTGCGCCTGTCGCGCTTTGACAGCGGGATTTGCTTCATGACCATCGGCAAACGCCATAGATCCGAGGGTGGCGGCAACAGCGGCGGCGATCAATGTGATATGTTTCATTAGGTTTCTCCTGCTGTGGTGCGACATTCTGTCAATCGACCGTAGCACAGCGATTTTCAATTCCAGCGGCTAAATTTCGTGCATCGTCGCACAATTATGTATTCGTTTTTGCGAACGCCGCCCCTGCAACCGTTTCGATTGCAACGCAAAATCCGTCAAGTCAGCAGCCCCTGACTTGTTTGAAACGTGCACGCGAGAGCAGCCTGATCCCATTCAACGATCACTTTTTTCAAGGAGGAACCATGGGACTTCAATACGAAGCAGCCGTGACGGAGGGCCGCAAATTTGCGGAAAACTTCGGCCATTTACTGCGCAGCGGTGAAACCGACGATCAGTTTCGCGACCGTTTTAGCCATTATTTCTGGCTGACGTTCACCGCCGCCAAATACAAAAAGAAGATGTACGCCGAAACCCACGCCATTGTGGATCTTAACCTCGCCGCGCTGCGCAACATTACCGACAGTATGCGCGGGGCCACGATTGCCACAGGTGTGAACCAACGTCGCAACATTCCCGAAGGACGCACCCATCTGACCAGCTATCGCACTGCATCGGTGGTCGGGGACTACGTTACGTTTTCGGATATCCA
>JABBAI010000094.1 GCA_018608045.1 Octadecabacter sp.
TGACTATGCTCATGTCTTGTGGCCTACTGTTTGATTTGAACGCATGATAACCATTAGACTAATCAGAGCGTCAACAACTGAAGTCGAAGAACTTCCAAACTTAACACCCAATAGCACCACACAGACCGCTGAGAGAGGGTATGCAAGTTTGTGGAAACCTGTGAGCTAGGTGACAAGGTTTTGGAGCGACAGGATGCTTCTACATCAACAACATTATGGTCGTTAGTTGCTCAATGCGCTGGGCAGACCGAAGCGTTCACCCGCAATAGTGATTCAACAGCATTTGTTTAGTTGGGAGCGTGTGGGTGGTCGATGTAGGTGGTAAACGTAGGTGGTAGTCTGTTCTGCGCCGACTACAAAACCCCTTATTCTATTGGTGATTAAGGCAATTTAGGGGTGGTGGCGGAGACGAAGGGATTCGAACCCTCGAACGCTTGCACGTTACTCCCTTAGCAGGGGAGCGCCTTCGACCACTCGGCCACGTCTCCACAGACCGGAATAGTTCGCAAGCCCCTGAATAACAACCACTTTTAAAGGCACGTTTCCAAAAACCTGTAAGTTCCTGTTTTCGTTGATTTTCGTTGGTATTCACGGATATTCGGCCAAATTTAGTACTGATTGACACAAAACTGACACACGGGATTAGCTATGATTCTACATCTTGTGGCGCGCATCAATAATCGGACCACTTCAACCACATGATGTCGAGATTCCCAAATTTGAAGGCGCTCCCATACATAGGGAGCCTTCTAGGGTAAGCTCTCCCAACCGCCAACAGGCTCAACTTGAGAACGACGCACTGAAATGCTTGGTGATAGGAATTGGTGGATACACACCGGGGCGGTCGGTTCTTACGTGTTGAACAAGAAGTGCAGCACATCGCCGTCTTTGACGGTGTAACTCTTGCCTTCGGCGCGCATTTTACCTGCTTCTTTGGCCGGCTGTTCGCCACCCAAGGTCACGAAATCATCATAGGCGATGGTTTCCGCGCGGATGAAGCCCTTTTCAAAGTCGCCGTGGATCACGCCTGCCGCTTTGGGGGCGGATGTGCCTGCGGGAACGGTCCATGCGCGCGCTTCTTTCGGGCCCACCGTGAAATAGGTTTCCAGATGCAAAAGCGCGTAACCCGCTTTGATAAGGCGGTCCAGACCAGCCTCCGAAAGCCCCATTTCTTCAAGGAACATGACGGCTTCGTCGTCCTCAAGCTGGCTGATTTCTTCTTCGATCTGGGCTGAAATGATCACGTGGCTGTTGCCTTGTGCGGCGGCCATTGCGGCCACGGCAGCGGAATGTGCATTGCCGTCCGAGGCTTCTGATTCACCCACGTTGCAGACGTACAAAACCGGTTTGGTCGTCAACAATTGCAACATGTTCCACGCTTTTTGATCGTCTTCGTCAATCTCGAGAACGCGCGCGGGCTGGCCTTCTTCCAATGTCGTCTTTGCGAGTTCCAGAAGGCGGACCTGCTGGGCCGCGTCTTTGTCGCCGCCTCGGGTTTTACGGATCAGGTTTTGGAGGCGCTTTTCGATGCTTTCTAAATCGGCAAGCATCAATTCGGTTTCAATCGTTTCCGCATCTGCCACCGGATCAACACGCCCGTCCACATGGGTCACATCGCCGTCTTCAAAACACCGCAGCACGTGGGCGATCGCGTCCGTTTCACGAATGTTGGCCAAAAACTGATTGCCGAGGCCTTCGCCCTTGGACGCACCCTTCACCAGACCGGCGATATCCACGAACGTCATGCGCGTCGGAATGATCGTTTTCGACGACGCAATCGCTGCCAGTTTATCAAGCCGTGCATCCGGCACTGCGACTTCGCCCACGTTGGGTTCAATCGTACAGAACGGGAAATTTGCGGCCTGTGCGGCGGCTGTGCGGGTTAGCGCATTGAACAGTGTCGATTTGCCAACATTCGGCATGCCGACGATACCCATTTTAAAACCCATCTGGACGCTCCTTTTCGCGGTTCTTGGGCTTCTAGGCTGCGCGACGCCCCATCGCAAGCAAACTGTGCGTGGATTAAGCTAACGACGCTTGCGTGGCCTTGATTTCCTGTGACACTTCGCGCACACCGAGCCGAACATTTTAGACGGGGACAACCATGACACGCATCGACGCCAAATTCGCACAGCTGGCTGCTGCCAATAAAAAGGCTTTCGTGGCCTATGTCATGGCGGGCGATCCTGATTACGCAACATCGCTGGACATCGTCAAAGGCCTGCCCGGAGCGGGTGTGGATGTGATCGAACTCGGCCTGCCCTTTACCGACCCGATGGCCGATGGGTCTACGATCCAACTTGCAGGGCAACGCGCGCTTGAGGGCGGTATGACGCTGGATCGTACCCTCGATATCGCGCGCGAACTGCGTAAAACGGACGACACAACGCCGATTGTCTTGATGGGCTATTACAACCCGATCTATTCGCGCGGCGTGGGTTTGTTTTTGACCCAAGCCAAGGACGCCGGCATCGACGGGCTGATCATCGTAGATTTGCCACCCGAGGAAGATGACGAACTGTGCATTCCCGCCCAAGCGGCTGGTTTGAACTTTATCCGCCTTGCAACGCCGACAACGGATGCAAAACGCCTGCCCAAAGTGCTGCAAAACACGTCAGGCTTTGTGTATTATGTGTCCGTCACCGGCACGACAGGGGCCGCCGCCGCTGAGGCTGGCGATGTCGCACCAGAAGTCGCGCGCATCAAAGCGTCAACCGACTTGCCCGTAATCGTGGGCTTTGGCGTGCGCACGCCAGACACCGCGCGCGACATCGCCGCAGTGGCCGATGGAACAGTCGTTGGATCCGCAATTGTTGAAAAAATCGGCGCAGGCGAACCGGTGGCGGATATATTGGCCTTTGTGAAAACCCTCGCTGATGGGGCGCATTCTGCATAGCAGCCTTCGCGACTAAAGAATTGCACTGAAATCGCTGAATTGGTAAAAGAACCTAACCAATCCAGCCGAAAGTGTACGCCATGCCTGTCATCACATCCATCGCAGACCTCAAACGTCTTCATAAACGTCGCACACCAAAGATGTTTTATGATTACTGCGAAAGCGGGTCATGGACCGAACAGACCTTTCGCGAAAACACATCCGATTTTGACAAAATCCGCCTGCGTCAGCGCATCGCGGTCGACATGACCAACCGCACCACCGCCAGCCAGATGATCGGACAAGACGTCGCGATGCCCGTCGCATTGGCCCCCGTTGGCCTGACGGGAATGCAGCGCGCCGATGGTGAAATCAAAGCCGCGCGCGCCGCTGAAAAATTCGGGGTGCCGTTTACGCTGTCGACCATGTCGATCTGTTCGATTGAGGACGTGGCCGAACACACAAAAAAACCATTCTGGTTCCAGCTCTATGTGATGCGCGACGAAGACTATGTGGATTCGATCATCGAACGCGCCAAGGTTGCGGGCTGTTCGGCACTTGTGCTGACGCTAGATCTGCAAATCCTTGGTCAACGTCACAAGGATTTGAAAAACGGCCTGACCGCGCCGCCAAAACTCACCCCGGTTGTGATTGCAGACCTCGCCACGAAATGGCGCTGGGGTATCGAGATGCTGCAAACCAAGCGCAAGTCGTTTGGCAATATCGTGGGCCACGCGAAGGGGGTCGACAACATGAATTCCCTCCAGACATGGACCACCGAACAATTCGATCCGCGCCTTGATTGGGAAAAGGTCCGTATCCTCAAGAAAAAATGGGGTGGTAAGCTGATCCTCAAGGGTATTCTGGACGTGGAAGATGCCAAAATGGCCGCCGAAGTGGGCGCGGATGCGATCATCGTTTCCAACCACGGCGGGCGCCAATTGGACGGTGCTTTGTCGTCGATCCGTATGCTGCCCAGCATTATCCGCGCGGTCGGTGACAAGGTCGAAGTCCATATGGACAGCGGCATTCGATCCGGCCAAGACGTTCTCAAGGCGCTGGCCCTTGGCGCGAAGGGCGTGATGATCGGACGGGCCTATATTCACGGTCTAGGCGCGATGGGTGAAAAGGGTGTCACCACCGCGCTTGAGGTGATCCAAAAAGAGCTCGACATCACAATGGCCCTGTGTGGAAAACGCGATGTTAAAGACCTTGATCCTGATGTCTTGCTGGTGCCCAAAGATTTCGAAGGCGATTGGGTCTAACACCCCTTCCCAAGCGACCAAACCTGTCCTATACGCGCGACTTCACTAGGGGCCATATTGGTTCCTGACATGGCAAAGTGGGTCGCCCTCAGAATTGGTGACGCGCGAATTGAAAGGACGATACTATGGCTGGCAAGATTCCAGATTTCGAAGCACAATTGCGGACTGACACAGGCAAAGGCGCTGCGCGTCAAGCGCGCCGCGACGGCCTCGTGCCCGGCGTTGTGTATGGCGGCGGCGAAGATCCGATCGCAATCAATGTACCCTTCAACGTGCTGCTTAAGCGTTTGAAAGCAGGGCGTTTTCTGTCCACATTGTTCAACCTCAAAGTTGAAGGCAAAGACGATGTTCGCGTGATCTGCCGCAACGTGCAGCGTCATGTTGTAAAAGATTTGCCAACGCACCTCGACTTCATGCGGTTGAAGCAGACAACGAAAATCAACCTGTTCATCGGTATTGAATTCATCAACGAAGACGAATGTCCTGCGTTGAAAGCTGGCGGCATCCTCGTCCCAGTTCGTAACGAAGTTGAACTGATGGTCACTGCCGGTGACATTCCTGAGACTCTCACGGTTGACCTGACAGGCCTCGAAATTGGCGACACGATCACAATTTCTTCCATCACACTGCCATCTGGCGCGAAAGCGACGATCGACCGTGATTTCGTCATCGCGAACCTTCAGGCCCCAGCGAGCCTGACATCCGCAGAAGATGAAGAAGACGATGTTGCAGCGGACGAAGTTCCAGCAACAACCGAAAGCACAGACGAGTAAATCGCGACCTCGCGTTTACCCGTAATTTAGTCAAGGGCGTGCCAAACGGCGCGCCCTTTTCGTTTTGATCGAGCAAACTTGATGGTTAGGCTAATTTCCTAACGCCCAAAAGATCCGATGCCAAACATGGGCGTGCAAGGTGGTACCCCTGCCCCCATTCCACCCCTAGGGATCGCAAAGTGCGCATTTCAGCTTCTGTTTCAATGCCTTCCGCGACAACCCGTGCCTTCGTGTCATGGGCAAATTGGACCATCGCAGACGCCAACGAACGCCGCGCGAGATCTTTGTCCACATCCTTTGTCAGTGACACGTCCAGCTTGATCACATCTGGGCGTAGCCGGATGATTTGCTGCAACCCTGAATAGCCTGCTCCGGCATCATCGATAGCTATGCGCGCACCGAGATCGCGCAATCGGTCGATTTCCATCAAGAGGGCATCAATATCTTCAATCGCCGCATGTTCCGTAATCTCAACAACCACACGGTCCTCGCCCACTGCGGCGATCAGCGGTGATATCCGTCCAGTGGCAAGCGTATCCGGCGACGTGTTCACAGCCAGATAACACTCCGTTGGCAGGTCCTTGAGATACGATAGAGCGACTTCGATCACATAAAGCTCAAGGACGACTTGCAATCCAACGTCCGCCGCATCGTCAAACCAAATGTTTGGGGGGCGGTAAGGCTCAGGCGAAAACCGGCACAACGCTTCATAGCCCGCTGTGCCCTGATCTTGCAGGCAAATGATCGGCTGCAAAGCGATTTCAAATCCGCAGGTGTTCAGAATGGCTTCGATTGATGCGCGCTTGGCTTGGGCCACCACTTTGACGGACAATTGCGTGTTCACCTGATCCGCGGATAAGGATGCAAACGCGCGCATGACTTCAAGGTCACGCGAATTGAGGGACGGGCGAGGCTTCCGGCTTAGACAACAAAACATGCCGTAAACTTCGCCGTTGGCACGATGGATCGGAACGCTGACATGCGACCGGACAGGTAGTGCTGTCGTTATTCCGATGGTTTGCGCAAAGGGCACATCATCCGTATCGGGCATCAATTCGGGAAGGCGACCTTCAATGATATGCTGGCAATAAACTTCGTTCAGCGGCATGGATTGGCCGACACTAATCATGTCCTCAAGGCCCGGCGCATTAAAGGCGCGAAAGACCAGCCTGTCGTCAACAAGTTCCGACAGATACGCCACCTCCATATCGAGGTGAGTCCGCACGAAGGACAGGGAGTTGGCGACGATATCACCGCCATCGCCCATGATTTTTGGCACAAGAGCGGCCGCCGCTGGGATCGGTTTGGTCATTCAACCACCTTTTGTTACCTGATCGCTATTAAGCTGAAACCCCGTGAACAAATCGTTACTGACTCCACTGAATACCGTTCAAAACTTAGGTTTAAGGGGCGGTGCCCAAGGCCCTTTGACGCCTGCTCTGGCGCGGCTATAAGACGGCATGAAGCTTTTTGTTGGTCTTGGAAATCCCGGCGCTAAATATGCGCAAAACCGTCATAATATCGGATTTATGGCGCTCGATCAGATCGCATCCGATCATGGATTTGCGCCGTGGCGCGCCAAATTTCAGGGACAGATGTGCGAAGGCCGCTTGGGATCGGAAAAAATAATTCTTCTCAAGCCTGAAACATTCATGAACCTGTCAGGCCAATCCGTCGGCGAGGCCATGCGGTTTTTCAAGCTGGAGAGCACCGACACCGTAGCCTTCCATGATGAAATCGACCTCGCCCCCGCCAAGGTTCGTTTGAAATCTGGTGGCGGCCACGCAGGCCACAACGGTTTGCGATCAATCCACCAACACATATCGCCCCACTATGATCGCGTTCGGTTGGGCGTCGGACACCCTGGTCACAAAGACCGCGTGCCGGGGTATGTTCTTAGCGATTTTGCAAAGGCGGATCAGGACTGGCTCGATGATGTGTTGCGCGGGATGTCGGATGGAGCACCTTATCTGGCTGAAGATGACGGGCCAAAGTTCCTTAACGCCGTTGGGCTGCGGGTCACTCCTGCACGGTCGTCAACAACGAAACCCAAACCCAAACCGGCGGAACCCCCAGCGCCACAAGCCCCCGCCGATGC
>JABBAI010000001.1:0-12640 GCA_018608045.1 Octadecabacter sp.
GGACCGGAAAGGACAGGCGGATGAGCGATTTTCCCCAACTTGAAACACGAATTACCACTGCTTTGGAGCGCATCCGCAGCGGTCTAGACGGATTTGCCGCGCCGCCGGTCGTGGCAGACGCACCCGCGGCGGTTGATACATCTGAAACGACCGCCAAGGTTGCAGAATTGACAGCGCAGCTGGACGAAGAAAAAACGGCCAACGCGCAGCTTGAGGAACGTGTCAAACTTCTCAAGGAACGTCAGGACGGCAAAATGGCCGAATTGGAAAGTAATGTAGATGCGGGTCGTGCACGGTCTTCGCGGATGGATCGCGAATTGCAGCGCCTTCGCCAAGTGAATGCCGAATTGCGCGATATTAACGGCCAATTGCGCGAAGCACTGACCGAGGGCGTGAGCGAACCGCATTTGGTCAACAAGGCCATGCTTGCGGAACTCGAGGCACTGCGCGCGACGCGGTCCGCCGACGCCGCTGAAATGGATGCGATCTTGGAAGAACTGACGCCGATCATCGAACGGGAGGCCAAAGATGCCACAAGTTGAAATCACAATTGGCGGTCGCAATTTTGAGGTCGCGTGCCAAGAGGGGGAGGAGCAATTCTTGATGACGGCGGCTGCGATGCTGGACGTCGAAGCATCGTCCTTGTCCACGCAGATTGGGCGCATGCCCGAAAGCCGAATGTTGTTGATGGCGGGTTTGCTGTTGGCAGATCGGACCGCAGGCCTTGAGGACAAAGTGCGCGAAGCCGAAGGGCGCGCAGCGCAGCTTCAGGCGCAAATGGAAATCACGCAAGCTGGTGGCAGCGTCGAGAAGATCGAGGTACCCGTCGTGTCCAGCGAAGTCATTGATGCGATTACACAAATCGCCGCGCAAGCAGAGGCGTTGGCAGATGACGTTGAAGGCCGCAACAACGGCTAAACCACTGAAGTGTAAACAAACAGGCCCGGCAACCATAGCGGTCGCCGGGCCTGTTTTATATCAGCCGTTGGCTTCGCGGATTTTGTCCGCGGCGTCTTTGTCGTAGGTCACGCCATTTTCGCTGAACAACGTGTCGAGCTCCCCTGACAGGGTCATTTCCGTGATGATGTCACAGCCACCCACAAATTCACCTTTGACGTAAAGCTGCGGGATCGTGGGCCAATCAGAATAATCCTTGATGCCTTGGCGGATATCTTCGTCAGCCAGCACGTTCACGTCAGCAAATTCGACGCCCATGAAGTTTAGAACACCGGCAACGCGGCTGGAAAACCCACACTGCGGCATGGATTTCGTGCCCTTCATGAACAGAACGACGTCGTTGGATGTGACGGTGTCTTTGATTTTGGTCTCGGCGGTCATTTTGGTTCCTTTTCTCGCACGATTTTCTGTTGCGCGCGGGTGATGTCGAGTTCTTGCATCCCTGTCACGCCCTTGAGCGTTTTGGGGTCGGGTTTCATATGGCTAAGGGGCTTACGATGGCGGCGGGCGTACCAATCATCGGCAAGGATGCCGAAAACCAGAACGAGACCACCAATGACAAGCCCTTCGAGCATTATTCAGGCGCATTTGTTGTCAGGGCCAGTGCGTGAAGGTCCCCGTTGCTGCCGTCCATTTTGCCCTTAAGGGCGGCGTAGACCGCGCGTTGTTGTTGCACGCGGTTTTTGCCTTTGAAGGACGGGTCAATCACTTCGGCGGCGAAATGCGCGCCATCGTCTCCCTGTACGGTGATTTGGCCGTCAGGGAAGGCGTCGCGCAGAAGCGTTTCGATTTCAGGTGCGGAAATAGGCATGTCTTGATCCTTTTGCTTATCCTAAATGTAGGGGCGCAGGTGCCGTGCGGCAAGGTTTAGGCGAAGGTAGCAGCGAAAGTGGTGCGGAACGTGGCCGCCAAATCAGCCAGCGGGGCAGAGGATGCGCCCATGGTCACATGATAGCCGTGGAACTTGCCGACAGTTTGGATGGGCACGCCGGCTTGTCCTGCGGCGGTCATCAGCGCTTCGGCTTTGTCGAAGTTGCACGCGATGAGATAGCGGGCCTGGTCTTCGCCAAACAGGGTCGGGGTGTCGTCGCTGTCCAGTGTGACGCCGACGTTGGCGGTTTCGGCCATTTCAAACGCAGCGAGCGCAAGGCCGCCATCGCTAAGGTCAGTACAGGCGTCGATCCATTGCGCGTTGGCGCGGATAAAATCACCGTGGCGCTTTTCCGCCACTAGATCGACGTTTGGCGCATCACCATCTTCGCGGTTGAACACTTCGGTGAGGAGGGCTGATTGGCCGAGGTGCGTGCCAGTGTCGCCGACCATAAGAAGCACGTGGCCGTCGCGCGCAGTACCCGTGATTGCGTCCTCTGCGTTCTTAAGAAGGCCGACAGCGCCAATTGTTGGTGTGGGGAGGATGCCTGTGCCGTCGGTTTCGTTATAAAGGGACACGTTGCCCGACACGATGGGCATGTCGAGAGCGATGCAGGCCGCACCGATGCCTTTGATCGCGCCAACGAATTGCCCCATGATTTCAGGCTTTTCGGGGTTTCCGAAGTTCATGTTGTCGGTGGTGGCCAATGGCGTTGCGCCTACGGACGTTAGGTTGCGGTAGGCCTCAGCCACGGCCTGTGCGCCGCCCATTTCGGGGTTCGCTTTGACGTAGCGGGGCGTCACGTCGGATGTGAATGCGAGCGCTTTGTCGGTGCCATGGACGCGCACGATGCCGGCCCCAAGGCCGGGGGCACGGACAGTGTCGGCCATAACTTGGCTGTCGTATTGTTCATAGACCCACTGTTTGGCAGCATAGTTTGGCGACCCAAGCAGCGCGCGCAGACCGTCGATGGGATCAATGTTCGGGACATCTGACAGCGGTTCAACGGGGGGCGTTTCCACCCATGGGCGGTCATATTCGGGGGCGGAGCCTGATAGCGTCGCCAGTGGCAGGTCAGCCTTTACCTCGCCGTTGTGCAGTACCAAGAAGCGGTCTTCGGCAATGGTTTCGCCCACGATCGCAAAGTCGAGGTCCCATTTGGTGAACACGGCGCGGGCTTCTGCTTCGAGTTCTGGTTTTAGAACCATCAACATGCGTTCTTGGGATTCCGATAGCATCATTTCGTAGGCGGTCATGTTGGTTTCGCGTTGTGGGACGTCCTCGAGGTTCAACTTTACCCCAAGGCCACCTTTGTCACCCATTTCAACGGCGGAACATGTCAGGCCCGCAGCACCCATGTCTTGGATGGAGATCACAGCACCCGTCGCCATCAGTTCCAGTGTGGCTTCCATCAGGCGCTTTTCGGTGAAGGGGTCGCCGACCTGAACGGTTGGGCGTTTGTCTTCAATTGTGTCGTCAAATTCAGCGGATGCCATGGTTGCGCCACCCACGCCATCGCGGCCCGTCTTTGCACCGAGGTAGACGACGGGCATGCCGACGCCTGAGGCGGCAGAGTAAAAGATTTTGTCTGTGTCCGCGAGGCCAGCGGCAAACGCATTCACCAGACAGTTGCCGTTATAGGCAGAGTGGAACCGCACTTCGCCGCCCACAGTTGGCACGCCAAAGCAGTTGCCGTAGCCGCCGACGCCCTCAACAACGCCGTGGACAAGCTGGCGGGTTTTGTGGTGGCTTGGGTCGCCAAAAGATAGCGAGTTCATCGCGGCGATGGGGCGCGCGCCCATGGTGAAAACATCGCGTAGGATGCCGCCGACGCCCGTAGCCGCACCTTGGTAAGGTTCGATGTAGCTTGGGTGGTTGTGGCTTTCCATTTTGAAAACAACGCACTGGCCGTCACCGATATCAACGATACCTGCGTTTTCGCCGGGGCCACAGATAACTTGCGGGCCTTCCGTCGGCAGGGTGCGCAGCCATTTCTTGGAGGACTTGTAAGAACAATGTTCGTTCCACATGGCGCTAAAGATGCCGAGTTCTGTGAACGTCGGTTCGCGGCCAATGATGTTCAGGATTTCGTCGTATTCGGACGGGGAGAGGCCGTGGGATGAAATTAGATCGGGTGTGATTGTTGGCTCTTGCATGGACGTCCCCCTCAGATGCGTTGCGGATCGTTTAAGACATGGCGCGGGTAGGGGCAACGGGTCACGAAGCTGGCGTGCAAAAGTCCTGCTGATAGGACATCAAAGCGTCGACCAATTCCGCCATGTCTGCTTGGGTCGGGTTCGAGTGAACAGAGAAAACCCATGCGGTTGTTTCACCCGTTTCAGACGGAGTCTGCTCCCAGATGGTTGCTTGAGTTGGAACTGCTGTCAGGCCACGGTAAACAGACCCGTTTGCTTTGGTATCTGTTACAAAACTCAGAATTGCGAAGGGGTTCGTGACTCGATGTAGTCAAAAAGCGCCCCGTCCGCTGTGGGTTGCAGTGATGTTGTTGTCAGGTCTGCCTGATAGGAAGCGCCCGAAAAGAGCAGTTCACGTCGTGCGCGGGTCATCTGGATCATGGACAGGCGGCAGTGCGAAAGCGCGATCACATGCTGCGGGGCCTGCATTATTTCGGGCGCGGTATCAGGGGGGTAAAACGACTGCAACAGTGTTTCGATCTGGGCTGCACGATCTGTTTGGGTGTCGGCCTCACTGGCTGTCGCAATCGCGAGCAGGGGTACGAGCAGGAGAATGCGAATATGTTCCATGAGTCGACCATCAGACAAAGAAAAGCCGGGCACAAGGCCCGGCGAAGTCCAACAGGGAGGTATAAAACGGCTAGACCGCTTCATAAGGATTAAATAAATGGCAGCGATGAGTCGATCAAGGCCAATCCACTATATGTAGTGCAAACCCGTTATGCGTTTGGCGCATGGGCCACGACCTATGCGGGAATGTTAGGCGGTGAGGGCGGCTGTGTCGCGGATGGATTTGCGATGGGCGATGATCTCGTCTTGTACAAAATCGCGAAACGCCATCATGCGTTTGGATTGGCGCAGTTCCTCAGGATAGGCAAGGAAAACAGGGACTTCGCCTGATTCAAGGTCCGGCAGAACCCGCACCAGTGATGGGCTGTCTTCAACAACATAATCAGGCAAAACCCCAATGCCGAGGCCGGACAACACCGCCTGAAGCACGCCAAAGTAGTTATTCACGTGCAAAAGGTTCGGTTTGTCATAGCTGAGCAAGTGTTGCGTCAGAGTAGCACCTGCCGCGACCTGAAACGCATTCGGGCTTTGGCAAATCAGGCGATGACGTCCAATAGCTTCGATTTGCTCCATGCCGCCCGCTTTATCGAGGTATTCCTGAGACGCATAAAGGCGCATGCGCACGGACATCAATTTCTTGCGGATCAGATCGGCCTGTGACGGTTCTTTCATGCGGATCGCGACGTCAGCTTCGCGCATCGGCAAGTCCAGCACGCGTTCTTCGAGCATGAGATCAATATTAAGGTCGGGGTATTTTTCATAAAGCGCAGGCAAGCGCGGCGCGAGCCACAGGGTGCCAAAGCCAGTCGTTGTCGTTACCTTGAGTTCCCCAAACACTTCTTCGGCGCTGTCTTTGATGCGCGCGCTGGCGGCATCAAGGCGGCGGGACATGGATTTGGTCGCGTCAAACAGCAATTCACCCTGTTCCGTCAGGATCAATCCACGGGCGTGGCGGTGAAACAGTACGGTGGAGAGAGATTCTTCGAGGGCGCGAATTTGGCGCGACACCGCCGATTGCGACAGATGGAGCGTTTCACCCGCGTGCGTCAGCGATCCGGCATCCGCCACGGCGTGAAAAATTCTGAGCTTGTCCCAGTCCATTGGATATCCTTGTTGCATCTGCCACCGCTCAAATCTGTTCACGTGTTACGCGTACCTTATGTATGTTTTAAGGGGCTGTGTCAGTGCCAAAAGTGATTGGTAGGTTAGGATGAATGACCTAAGCTGGCTTTGATATCAGCTGGGAGGCGCCACGTGACACGTCAGGATATTTCACTGAACGATCGCTATGACCTGACAAAGTCACAGGTCTTGCTGAACGGCACACAGGCGTTGGTTCGGTTGATGTTGATGCAAAAGGCGCGCGATGTGGCCGTGGGGCTGAACACGGCGGGCTATGTGACGGGCTATCGCGGCTCGCCGCTTGGTGCGGTGGATATGCAGATGGACCGTGCGGCAAAACCGCTGGCTGAGGCGGGGGTTATTTTTCAACCCGGATTGAACGAAGACCTCGCTGCGACGGCGTTGTGGGGGACCCAACAGGCAGAGCTGCGCGGTGAGGGGACCCATGATGGCGTGTTCGGGCTGTGGTACGGTAAAGGGCCCGGTGTGGATCGGTCTGGCGATGTGATGCGTCATGCGAATATGGCTGGTACCTCCCGGCATGGCGGTGTGATCATGGCCATGGGCGATGACCACACAGGTGAAAGTTCAACATCTCTGCACCAATCCGATTTTCACATGGTTGAAGCCTATATGCCCATCGTGTCCCCTGCGGGCGTTCAAGAAGTCCTTGATCTGGGGCTGTATGCTTACGCGCTGTCACGGTTTTCGGGGTGTTGGGTTGGCTTGAAGACCATGAAAGACACGATTGAGGTCACATCCGTGGTGGACGGTGATCCGCACCGTGCCCGTTTTGTTGAGCCTGACATTGAAATGCCGGACGGTGGGCTGAACATCCGCCTGATCGACACGCCTGTGGATCAAGAGGCCCGCGTGATTGATCACAAACGCGCGGCCGCAGAAGCATTTGCGCGCGCCAACCGGATCGACAATGCTGTATGGCCCAACAAGAACGCAAGGGTCGGTTTTGTTGCGGCGGGTAAAAACTGGCTCGATCTTGTGCATGCGTTGTCATTGCTGGGCATAAATGAAGACGAGGGCGCGCGCCTTGGTATATCAACTTACAAGGTTGCGCAGGTCTGGCCGCTTGATGTGACGTCGTTCAACGAGTGGGCAAAGGGCCTCGATTTGATTGTTGTCGTTGAAGAAAAACGCAAACTGATCGAAGGGCAAATCAAAGAGGCGTTGTTTGATGACCCCCATCGCGCACGGGTTTATGGCGCGCGTAAGGGGGCCACAGAACTGTTCCCGATCCGCTATGCGCTTGATCCGATTTTGATTGCGCAAAAGCTGGGCGGTATCTTGACCGAAGAAGGCTGTGTGTCGGACGCGGTGACGGCTGGCATAGCCAAGATCAATGATGCGGTGCGTGCGGATGATGCGTCCGACCTTGCGGCGCGCACACCGTATTTCTGTTCGGGATGTCCGCACAATTCATCGACCAAAGTGCCGATCGGAAGCCGCGCATATTCGGGGATCGGGTGTCATTACCTTGTGCAGTGGATGGAACGCGACACGCTGGGATCAACCCACATGGGCGGTGAGGGGGCCAATTGGGTCGGTGAGGCTGCGTTTTCCACAACCGATCATGTGTTCCAGAATATGGGGGACGGAACCTATAATCACAGTGGTGTTCAGGCGATCCGCTTTGCCCTGATGGCGGGCACTAATATCACTTACAAAGTTCTCTATAATGATGCGGTCGCGATGACCGGTGGGCAGGGCAATGACGGGGGGCTGACGCACGACCAGATTTGCCGTGAAATGATTGCGATGGGGGTGCAAAACGTAGCCCTCGTTCATGACCCGAGTGAGGGCGCGGACTTGGCTAGCGTTCCCGCAAAAGTGCAAATTTACACCCGTGATTGCCTTGAAGAAGCGCAGAAAATGTTGCGAAAGGTCAAGGGTGTGTCGGTGCTGGTCTATGTGCAGACCTGTGCTGCGGAAAAACGCAGGCGTCGTAAAAAGGGGACGTTTGCCGACCCTGACAAGCGCGTCTTTATAAACCCCGATGTCTGCGAAGGGTGCGGGGATTGCGGGGTGCAATCCAACTGCGTTTCTATCGTGCCCCATGACACCGAACTGGGCCGCAACCGGGCGATTGACCAATCATCGTGCAACAAAGATTTTTCCTGTGTGTCGGGGTTCTGCCCATCGTTTGTCACAGTGTCTGGCGCGCAGTTGAAAAAGCAGGCCACCACCGCGATTGAACTGCCGGATATGCCTGATCCCGACATGGCGGTGATCAACGGCACCCACAATATCGTCATCACGGGTGTCGGGGGCACGGGGGTTGTGACCATTGGCGCGGTGCTGGCGATGGCTGCCCATGTTGATGGCAAAGCCGCCAGCATGATGGAGATGGCAGGACTTGCCCAGAAAGGCGGGGCTGTCCATATCCATTGCCGCGTGGCTGAGAAACCCGACGATATTGCGGCGATCCGTGTGGCGACGGGGGAATGTGACACGCTGATCGGGGGCGATCTTGTCGTGTCGGCGGCATCTAAAACGCTTGGGCTGATGGAACAGGGGCGCACGCGGGCCGTGGTAAATGCTCATGAAATCATGACCGGTGAATTTACCCGCGATACAGATTTCACGCTGCCAGTTGATCAATTGTCATTGGCCCTGAGCGCGCGGATCAAAGCGGGGTTGTCGATGTTTGACGCATCCGATCTGGCCAAGGCCGTGATGGGGGACGCGATTTTTTCCAATATGATGGTGTTTGGTGCGGCGTGGCAGCAAGGCGGGGTGCCGGTATCGCGCGGCGCGATCCACCGCGCGATTGAATTGAATGGGACTGCCGCTGCGCGCAACATCGAAGCCTTCGAGGTCGGGCGTTGGGCGTATTTGCACCCCGATGCTGCCGCCAAAGCCATGGCACCAGATTTCGTGGAGCTGCCCAAAACGACTGAGGAACGGATCGCGTTTCGCGCGCAACATCTGCGTGAATATCAAGATGCGGCTTACGCCAACCGCTACACTGATTTTGTAGATCAGTTTGACGGTGACCTGCGGGACGCCGTGGCGATGGGTTATCATAAGCTGTTGTCTTACAAAGATGAATACGAGGTTGCGCGGCTCTTGTTGCAAACACGTAAACAGGCCGAAGCGGCGTTTGATGGTGATCTGAAATTGACCCACCATTTGGCCCCACCCCTGTTGGCGCGTACGGGACCAGACGGGCGGCCCAAAAAGATCGCAATGCCGCACATCACAGCAAAATTGTTCCCGCTTTTGGCACGTATGAAACGGATACGCGGCACCCGCTGGGATATCTTTGGGCGAACAGACGAGAGGCGGATGGAGCGCGCGCTGATTGTTGAATATGAACGCGATTTGGCAATGGTGCGCGACGCTGTTCGGCCGGATACGCAAGACGCGGCCATTGCGCTTGCGCGGCTGCCGCTGGACATCCGCGGGTTTGGTCCTGTGAAGATGGCCAATGCACAAAAGGCGGCAAAGCGGCGTGAAGAATTGCTGGCCGTGATGCGCGCGCCGCACCGCACCGTGGCCGCGCAGTGATCGGGATTTTGAAAATTATTGCCTGCGCTCTGGTTATGTTTGTGACCACAACTTAACTCTTTGGAATGGCCACGGGATCGGACATCATGAGCAAGAACCAGATTGCCCGAGATATTTCCTACGCGAGCTCGGCGCAGACCAAAGGAGGACGCGCTGTGATCCGTGTGATGGAAAACGCGACGGGTCGTTTGAAATTGATCCGCAAAGTGCGTGGATATGATGCTGAGGTGGCGCAGGGCGCTGATTTTTGGCGGGTGATAACGGATCGCTACAAGCTGAACTTGTCTGTCATCGGTGGATCGCTTGATGCGATCCCGAAGACTGGCCCTTTGATCGTGGTGTCCAATCATCCGTACGGCATTTTGGACGGGCTGATGATGGGACGGATCATGTCGCAGCGCCGTGGTGGTGATTTTAAAATTCTTGCTAATTCCGTGTTTCGCAAATCACCCGATCTGGAACGGGTTATTCTGCCGATTTCTTTTGAAGATACCAAAACGGCGGCGCGTCAAAATCTGGAAACCCGCAAATCTGCACTTGAGTATTTGAACGCGGGTGGCGCCATGGGGGTGTTCCCCGGTGGGACAGTCAGCACATCGGCGCGTCCGTTTTCACGCCCGATGGATCCGCAATGGCGCAATTTCACCGCTAAAATGGTGTCCAAAAGCGGGGCGACCGTGGTTCCGGTGTTCTTTGAGGGCAGCAACAGCCGGATGTTCCAACTGGCCAGTCATTTGCACACGACGCTGCGCATGGGGCTGTTGGTGCGCGAATTTCGCGCGCGTGTGGGCAGTGACGTGCGGGTGGTCATTGGTGATCCGATTGATCCAGCGGTACTTGCCGCACATGCATCAGAGTCCAAAAGCTGCATGGATTTCTTGCGCAAAGCGACGTATGAGCTGTCTCCAAGGTCTTTGCCTGTCCAGAAGCTTGGGCGGGAATTTGAGGCTCGCTACAAAGACAAACGTAAGGACTAGGGCATGGCAGTCGGAATTTTCGATAGCGGACTTGGCGGATTGACTGTGTTGGACGCGGTGCAAGCGCGGTTGCCAGATGTGCCGTTTGTGTATTACGCCGACAGCGCGAATGCGCCCTACGGCGTGCGCACCACGGATGATATTTATGATCTGACCACGGCGGCGACGCAGGCCTTGTTTGATGCAGGCTGTGATCTGGTCGTCTTGGCCTGCAACACCGCATCTGCGGCCGCCCTGCGGCGCATGCAAGAGAGTTGGGTGCCAGAGGGCAAACGTGTTTTGGGCGTGTTTGTTCCTCTGATCGAAGCGCTGACAGAACGCAGCTGGGGCGACAATTCTCCGCCGCGCGAAGTCGGCGTGAAACATGTTGCGTTGTTTGCGACACCTTCAACCGTGTCATCGCGCGCGTTTCAGCGCGAACTGGCCTTTCGCGCGATTGGTGTAGACGTCGAAGGGCAGGCTTGCGGCGGTGTGGTGGATGCCATTGAAGATGGTGACATGATTTTGGCCGAAGCCATGGTGCGCAGCCATGTGGATGCGTTGAAACGCAAGATGCCAAAGCCGGATGCCGCCGTGCTGGGCTGCACGCATTATCCGTTGATGCAGGATCAATTTCAGGATGCCTTGGGCGCGGACGTAAAGGTGTTTTCACAGGCCGATCTGGTTGCCGAAAGCCTTGCGGATTATCTTGGGCGTCGGCCTGAAATGGCAGGGGATGGGACATCAAAGTTCCTGACATCCGGCGATCCAAAACAGGTCAGCAGCCGCGCGACGCAGTTTTTACGACGACAGATCACGTTCGAATCTGCCTGAAAATTGATCTGAAAGTAACTGATATGACTCATAAAATCGCTATTCTGGGTGCGTCTGGATATACGGGTGCCGAACTGGTTCGCCTGATTTCCGGACATCCGTCGCTAGACATTGTAGCCTTGTCCGGAAATTCCAAAGCCGGGCAAAGTATGGCGCAGGTGTTTCCACATTTGCGCCATCTGGATTTGCCGGTTTTGACACGGATTGAAGACGTTGATTTCAGCGGTATCGATCTGGCGTTTTGCGCGCTGCCCCATAAGACCAGCCAAGAGGTGATTTCCAAATTGCCAAAGACGCTCAAGATTGTTGATCTGAGTGCGGATTTTCGTCTGCGTGATCCCGCCGCCTATGAGAAGTGGTACGGGAACCCGCACACGGCGGTGGATTTGCAAGCAGAGGCCGTCTACGGGCTAACCGAATTTTACCGCGACGACATCAAATCCGCGCGTTTGGTGGCGGGAACGGGCTGTAATGCGGCGACGGGGCAGTTTGCGCTGCGCCCGTTGATTGCGGCGGGGGCGATTGATCTGGATGATATCATTATGGACCTGGCCTGCGCTGTGTCTGGCGCGGGGCGATCGTTGAAGGAAAACCTGCTGCATGCTGAGCTGTCTGAGGGCGCGCATGCCTATGCCGTTGGCGGCACGCACCGTCATTTGGGGGAGTTCGATCAGGAATTTTCGCTGGTTGCGGGGCGGCCCGTCGAAGTGCAGTTTACCCCGCATTTGATCCCCGCGAACCGCGGAATTCTTGCTACCAATTATGTGAAAGGTGACGCGCAAGCCCTTCATAGTGTTTTGGAACATGCTTACGCGGATGAACCGTTCATTAAGGTTTTGCCGTTCGGGGAACACCCGAGCATTCGCCATATTCGCGGATCGAATTTCTGTCATGTTGGCGTTGTCGCTGATCGTCGCGCGGGCCGTGCCATTGTGATTGCCGCACTTGATAACCTCACGAAGGGGTCATCGGGCCAAGCCTTGCAGAACGCCAATCTGATGCTAAATCTTCCAGAGACCGAGGGGCTGATGATGGCCCCGTTGTTCCCGTAAAGGTTCGCCATGAAATCGCTTAAGAAAACCCGCCGCATCCAAGTGATCATGATCGCGTTCGTCGCACTTGGCTTGTCGGTCGCTGTGATCGGTGTCGCGTTTAAGGACGGTATTAATTATTTCAGGTCGCCGTCGGAAGTCGTTGCGGAAGCCCCGTCAGAGGATGAGCTGTTTCGTATCGGTGGGATGGTGCAAGCGGGATCGATTGTACGCGGTGAAGGCACCGAGGTGAGCTTCGTTGTGACCGATTGTTTTGAGGCAGTGCCCGTGACTTACGTCGGTATCCTCCCTGATTTGTTTGAGGAAGGTCAAGGTATGGTCGGGCAAGGCCGCTACGTTAATGGCACCTTTGAAGCCGTTGAAATCCTTGCCAAACACGACGAAACATACATGCCTGCAGAGGTCGAAAACATGCAGGAACAGCAGAACTTCTGCGAACCTTTTAATGAACCTGCGAACGGTACCACCACCACCGGTTAACCAATTCGAAGCACCCTGAATGCCGCAAAGCATGGGGGTGCCACGATGCACGATGTCTACAAAATTGCTGATGAAATT
>JABBAI010000001.1:12740-31071 GCA_018608045.1 Octadecabacter sp.
CGGGCGGGGCGACGAACCACGGTGTGACGATCCATACCATGCGCCGCCTCGGTCTTGATCTGGACGGTGACGGGCAGGTGGATGAACAAGACGTGCGTGTTCTGGATCGCGATCTGGCTGTGGAAATTTTCGTTGATCATTATTTTGACCGCCCGCGCATCAAGGATTTGCCTGTCGATCTGCATGCGTCCGTTGTTGATATGTACGTCAATTCGGGGGCCAATGCGGTGAAAATTCTTCAACGTCTGCTGCAAGACATGCGCATAGATGTGGCTGTTGATGGTGGCATTGGTCCGCAAACGATCGGGGCGACGCAGCAAGCGCTGGCAGCAGCACCTGATCAATTTGTCGATGCCTACGGGATTGCGCGGCGCAATTATTATTACGCCTTGGGCGATGGCCGCCCCGCGAGCCGTAAATACGCGCGCCGTCTGGATGGGGGCAAGGGCGGGTGGATCACGCGGGCCGAGGAATTCATTTCTCCTAAATTCCATCTTACGGAGGCGCAACACCGCGCGCGGGTTACGGCATGGGTTTGATCGAATAGATATTCAGCTCAATCTTCGGGGACGGGCGCAATGTGATTGTGGAGACGGCACAAGTGTTTCGGGAAAATGCCGAAGGGGCAGGCGTGCGGGAGGCGGCGATCAAACAACAAGCCATGCAGCAATATGCCGCCGAGTTCACGGTACCACGGCAGGGGTGGTTTGATCGTTTAATGGATGGGCTGAACCGGTTGCCGCGCCCGTTTTTGGCGTTCGGGACGATTGGCTTGTTCATTGTGGCGATGGTTGATCCCGTCTGGTTTTCGGTCAGTATGCAAGGGATCGCGCTGGTGCCCGATCCGCTATGGTGGTTGATGGGCGCCATTGTCAGCTTTTATTTCGGCGCGCGTCATCAGGCACACAGCCAGAATTTCCAGCGCTCTATCGCTGAGACGATGGCGCGGGTTCCCACCGTGGTGGCCAACACCCGCGCCCTTGAGCCATTGCGCGCCGATGCACCGGTTCCGCCTGATGCGCCAGACACGCCAAGCAGCAATCCCGCATTGGCAGAATGGTACAATACCAAGCCATAACGCAGGCGTGACTTTTCGTCCTGCTTCCAATTGGCGGTTTCGCTGGTGGGGCGTGCGCGACGGTCTATACTGTTCAACATGATGATAGAACTCGGACATTTCACGTTGATTCTTGCAGCCCTGTTTGGCGTTGCGCAGATGGTATTCCCGCTGGTCGGGGCCCACAAAGGCTGGCGGGGCTGGATGGCTGTCGGTGATCCTGCCGCGGTTGTGCAATTGCTGCTAGTCGGCTTCAGTTTTGCCACGTTGACCTATGCGTTTGTGGTGTCTGATTTTTCCTTGAATCTTGTGGTGGCGAACAGCCATTCGGACAAACCGCTGCTGTATAAAATCACTGGTGTGTGGGGCAATCATGAAGGGTCAATGCTGTTGTGGCTGTTGATCCTTGTGTTGTTCGGCGCCTGTGCCAGCTGGTTTGGTGGCAACCTTCCGACGTCGTTGCGCGCGCGGGTTCTTGGTGTGCAAGCATCGGTTTGCGTAGCGTTTTATGCGTTCATCCTGCTGACATCGAACCCGTTTGAACGCCTTGATTTTCCGCCCTTTGACGGGCGCGACTTGAACCCGTTGCTGCAAGACCCCGGTTTGGCGTTTCACCCGCCGTTCCTTTACCTCGGCTATGTCGGCCTGAGCATGTCATTTTCCTTCGCCATTGCAGCACTTCTTGAAGGGCGCGTGGATGCCGCTTGGGGCCGCTGGGTGCGTCCGTGGACGTTGGCTGCGTGGTTGTTTCTGACCATCGGTATCGCGCTTGGATCATGGTGGGCCTATTATGAATTGGGGTGGGGCGGTTTCTGGTTCTGGGATCCGGTTGAAAACGCATCGTTCATGCCGTGGCTTCTGGCGGCTGCACTGCTGCATTCCGCAATCGTTGTCGAAAAACGCGAAAGCCTAAAGGCTTGGACGATTTTGTTGGCCATCCTAGCGTTTGGTTTCTCCTTGCTCGGTACATTCATCGTACGCTCTGGCGTTCTGACGTCCGTTCATGCGTTTGCGAATGACCCCGAACGCGGCGTGTTCATTTTGATGATCCTTGCGTTCTTTGTCGGCGGTGGCCTTTTACTTTTTGCGATCCGTGCCAAAACCATGGAAGCCAAGGGCGTCTTCAGCACCGTGTCGCGTGAAACCGCGCTGGTGGCCAATAATGTGTTGTTGGCGGTGGCCTGTTTCGTCGTCTTTATCGGAACGATCTGGCCGTTGGTGATTGAACTGGCATCCACAAACGCAAAATGGACCTTGGCGGGCAATCTGGTCGACAACCCATTCTACACCATCGGCCTGTTTGATCGACCCGAGCAAGCGTCCGTGGGTGCGCCGTTCTTCAATGCCGCCTTCACGCCGTTCTTTGTCGCGCTGTCGATTATTTTGCCCGTTGGCGCTGTATTGGCGTGGAAACGCGGGACGTTGGGCAAAGCGACAGTGTCTATGGTGCCTGTTGCGATCTTTGCGATTGCATGTGGCGCTTTGGCGTTTGCATTGCAGACAGGGCGCACAGCTATGGGGCCAATTGGTGTCGTGCTGGGTGTTTGGGTCGTAGGTGGTGCGTGCATGGATATCTGGATGCGCACGGGGCGCGAGGCGATCACGAACCGCCTTGGCCGCCTAATGCGACTTCCGCGTGCCGACTGGGGCAAATTCACCGCCCATTGCGGTATGGGCATCACGGTTTTTGCTGTGGCGGCGCTTACGGCTTGGGAGGACGAGGATATCCGAGTGGCCCAAATCGGTGATCGCTGGACGGTCGGCATTCATGAGGTTGAATTGACATCCGTCGATACGATCCAAGGACCAAACTATTTTGGTGAACGCGGCGATATGGCAGTGTTTCGCAATGGCCGCGCTGTTGGGCACCTGTTTCCCGAAAAACGCATCTATCCAGTCGCGCAAATGCCAACAACCGAAGCTGGTATTCGCAACGGGGTGTTGCGCGATGTTTATGTGGTGATCGGTGATCCCCAAGACGGCGGGGGATGGGCGGTGCGCACCTACATCAAACCGTTTGCAAACTGGATTTGGGGCGGTTCGATCCTGATGGCACTGGGCGGATTGATTTCCCTCACCGATCGGCGATTGCGGGTGGCTGCGGGCGCTGCTAAACGTAATCCAGACACGGTGCCTGCCGAATGAGGTGGCTGGCATTGGTCCTTTGCCTGCTGGCGGCCCCGTTGGCAGCGGTTCAACCGGACGAGGTGCTGGATGATCCCGCACTAGAGCAGCGCGCGCGCGCCTTGTCTGACGGATTGCGCTGTCCTGTGTGTCGCAACGAAAGCATCGATGAATCCAATGCTGCGATCAGCCGTGATCTTCGTCTGTTGCTGCGCGCCCGATTAGTCGCCGGCGATACGGACGCCGAAGCCATGCAATATCTTGTGGACCGATACGGCGACTACATCCTTCTCAACCCCAAGGTTGAAGGGGCGAACATCCTGCTGTGGCTGGCAGCCCCCATCATGTTGATCCTTGCGGGTGGTATTGCCTTTGTCACGATCCGCGGCCGATCCACTGCGGCCACTCCCGATGCGCTCAGCACTGACGAAAAGCGGCGGTTGGACCACTTAATGGGCGATGGATCCGAGTAATGCGGCGTTTGGGCTTTTCTAAACTGTTTTGTTCACTAGATTAGGAACAAGCACGCGCAAAGGACATGCCATGGAATATTCTGTTATCCGATTTGAAACCGCCAATGACGTGGCGACGATTACGCTGAACCGTCCGGCGCTTAAGAATGCGTTGAACGTGCAGATGCGCGCTGAAATCACACATGCAGTAAAGGCGGCTGAACGTAACGCCCGTGTGTTGGTGATTGGCGGTGCGGGGGATGCGTTTTGTTCGGGCCAGGATTTGGGCGACAGCGGCAATGCCACCAATCTTGATCTGGAACGGACGCTGCGCGACGAATATGTCCCGATGCTGAAAGCGATTTCCGATTGTAAAATCCCGACGATTTGTGCGGTGCACGGTGCTGCTGCGGGGGCAGGGGCGAACCTTGCTTTGGCCGCTGACGTCGTGATCGCAGCTGAGGAAGCCTATTTCATCCAAGCGTTTACCCGCATTGGTCTGATCCCTGATGCGGGTGGAACGTATTTCCTACCCCGTCAAATGGGATCAGCCCGCGCGATGGGGGCTGCGTTGTTTGGCGATAAGATCACCGGACGTCAGGCCGCTGATTGGGGCATGATCTATGAGGCCGTTCCACTGAAGACATTTGACGTTCATGTGGCGAAGCGCGCCCTGCACCTCGCATCGGGGCCAACGGCGGCCTACCAGCGGGTCAAAACGGCACTGCGTGGATCGTTTGAAAACACGTTGGATCAACAGCTTGCCACAGAAGCGCGCCTGCAAGGCGAATGCGGCAAGACCCGTGATTTCCAAGAGGGTGTGTTGGCGTTTCTCGAAAAGCGCACGCCGCACTATGAGGGGCGGTAGGCCTTTTAACGGATATCTGACGTAAAAAGGCGCCCCGCAATCAAAAGCGGAGCGCCTTTTTCGTTAACCTGTTGCGACAGGATCGGCAGGCGCTGGGATCGGCGTATAGGACGCTGTGATTACATCAGCGTCAAATCCGTCGAACCTGTCAAAATCCCCTTTCACTGAGGACACAAGCACGCCGTTGATAAAGATTTGACCGATGCCTTCGTCTGTGACGGATGTTGTCACTTCAACGCCCGCGGTCTCGGTGGACAGGGCCACCACGATTATATCTTCGGTGCTGTCAAAGTCCGTGATCTCAGACAGCGCGCCATCTTCCATCCAATCGCCGACGATGAATTCATCGTCCCCGTCGCCGCCACGCGCAACATCGTTATTGCCGATATAGATGGTATCGTCGCCTGCGCCACCCGACAGCATGTCTGCGTCGGTATCTGTATCAACACCTGATAATCCCCAGCCTACGAAGAATGGATCGCCGTCTTCGTCGTTTGGCAGGGTTTCATCGCGCGCGTCATCATAATCATCCGAATTGAGCGCACGGCTGAACAGGCCTGAGGCCGATATGATATCGTCCCCGTCGCCGCCAAAGACGCTGTCGGACCCCGCGCCGCCTAAGACGAGGTCAGACCCGTCGCCGCCGCGGCAAGATCATTTCCGGCATCACCGCTGACGAAGTCAGTGCCGTTTCCGCCGCGCAGAAGGTCATTGCCTTCACCGCCGAACAAGCCATCCACCCACGATCCGCCGTTCAGGGTATCGTTGCCTGTGCCGCCTTCAATCAGGTCTTTTCCGTTGCCGCCGTTCAGGATGTCATTGCTGGACCCGCCGTAAATGTCGTCAAATCCGTAGCCACCAAAGATGGTGTCGTTCCAGCCGCCACCAGACAAATTGTCGTAGCCGTTTCCGCCGTAGATATAATCTTTACCAAAATCGCCTTCGATGACATCGCGAGCGTCACCATCGATGCTGTCATTGCCAGCACCGCCATCATAAACATCTGCACCGCCGCCCAACACGACTGTATCATCGCCATCTGTGCCCATGATTGGGGTATCAGGATCAACCGGTTCTTTTGGATCAATTCGATCGTCAGACAGGTCGTCTGACCCCGTGTCGAAAAACGCGCCAAGGCCAAACATTAAAATGAGAGCAAGAATAACTTCCATAGTGATTTCCCCCGAGATAAAATACACTGCAAAGCGTAACTACCTACCTTGAGGATGTCTTTAACCCGTGGGAAACAGTTTGTTTCCAAATGGCGTCTTATGGGGCCGATTTATCCACGATTGCATTGGCAAAGGTATGGTTGGTATCGCGGTGGGCCGCTTCATCCGCACGGATTACCAGAACAACATCCCGCAGACGGGCATCATCGGGCAGGTTCCAATATTCCTTTGCGATATCAGGGGCTTCGATGTTTTCAATCTTTCGCGCATCAATTTCAGCAAGGTATTGGGTGTAGGATGTTACCGCTTCTTCTTCGAGGTATCCGACAAGCCGGTGCGCAACACGCGGAGCGAGGAGATAGAGGAAAAAGTAGAAGTTATAAAAGACAAGCTGGACGGCCATGATCAAAAAGCGTTCAAACCGGCTGGGCTGGGCGATGTGGATGAACGTCATCAGGTGCATCCTTTCATTGTCGGCTTCTTCGATCAATTCCTTAATCCAGCCTTGATCATCGCGGATGTGACGGATCGCCTTGAGGTGCTGCAACAAACCGCCAACCATACCGGGTACGGCGGCAACAGTTTCGAGGACCACAGCGCGGTGACCATACCGTTTGGCGAAGAACATATCTGGCACCGTGCGCATGAGCTTTACAACACGCAGCGCCACACGATCCCGCCAGTCTTGTGGTGCGTAATGCACATTGGCAAATTCAGCCTCGGAAGTGTTGAAATTCTGGGTCTGCTTCATGACGTTTACCCTTGTCTTTGCTGCACATAGATAGGGACTTGGCGGCTGATTTCAGGGTGCGACACCTGCGGCATAATAGACGGATTTTAGTATGTGGTCGGATGCCGAAAACCTTATTTCAGGGGAAATTCAGGCGGCCGGGGCAGGACAAAATAGATGCTGTCGACCCATACACCATCGATGCAAAATGTGTTTTGCGTACGGCGTGTTTCATGGAATCCTAGTGATTTCACCAAAGTAAGGGACGCTGCGTTGTTCGGGTCTATATCGCCGGTTAGCGCGTCGTGATTTGTTACTTTCCACAAATCCGGAATGATTGCCTCAAACGCTTCGCGCACATAGCCTTTGCGCCAATGATCTGGCACCAGCATCGCCCCGAGTTCGTTTTTGAAAAGTTACCTGCATTGCCGATAAAAGACCCGTCCAGTTCAATCTGAAAATTGGTGGGTGTATGGGACCAGTGGGAAATGCGCCCGTCTAGCAGTTTTTTTGTTACGCTGATGTCCTCATGGGGCGGGGTGAACCAATACTTCATTGCGTTCGAATTTGAATAAACCGCGAACATTGCGTGAAGATCGTCTTCGCGCGGTGCGCGCAGGGTCAGGCGTTTGGTTGTAAGCATAAAAAAGGGCTCCCAAGGTTTATCCTGGAAGCCCAATAATCTGTCGTCCAGTAAAATTATCGGTTTTCGATGTCCGTGTAATCGCGCGCTGTTTCGCCTTGGTACAACTGGCGCGGACGGCCGATTTTCAGCTGTGGATCGTCAAGCTGTTCTTTCCATTGCGAAATCCATCCCACGGTGCGCGCCATGGCAAAGATCGGCGTGAACATCGACGTCGGGAATCCCATAGCCTCAAGAATGATGCCGGAATAGAAATCGACGTTCGGGAACAGCTTTTTGTCCGCGAAATACGGATCGGCGAGCGCTTGTTTCTCAAGCTCCATCGCGACCTGAAGGATCGGGTTATTCTCAACACCGAGCAGTTCCAGCACTTCGTCAGCGGATTTTTTCATCACCGTTGCGCGGGGGTCAAAGTTTTTGTAAACGCGGTGGCCGAAACCCATCAAACGGTAGCTGTCGTTTTTGTCTTTGGCGCGTTCGATAAATTCAGGAATGCGATCAACCGTGCCAATTTCCTTGAGCATTTCAAGACAGGCTTGGTTGGCACCGCCGTGGGCCGGACCCCAAAGACAGGCAATACCCGCCGCGACACAGGCAAACGGGTTCGCACCGGACGACGAGGCGAGGCGCACTGTCGATGTAGATGCGTTTTGTTCGTGATCTGCGTGCAGTGTGAAAATACGGTCCATCGCGCGGGCGAGGATCGGGTTCACGACGTAATCTTCGGCGGGGTGGGCAAAACACATCCGCAGGAAATTGGACGCATAATCAAGGTCGTTGCGCGGATACACAAACGGCTGACCGATGGTGTATTTATAGGCCCATGCCGCAATCGTTGGCATTTTCGCGATCAAACGGATGGTCGCAACTTCGCGCTGGTGTTCGTCCGTAATGTCGGTGGAATCGTGATAAAACGCAGACATCGCGCCAACCACACCGACCATAATGGCCATCGGGTGCGCATCGCGGCGGAAGCCACGGAAAAAGTTGGCCATCTGTTCGTGCAACATCGTGTGGTTTGTCACGAGGCTTTCGAACTCTTCAAGTTCAGTCGGGGAGGGGAGCTCTCCGTACAACAGCAAGTAACACACTTCGAGGTAGTGGGATTTTTCTGCCAACTGATCAATGGGATAGCCACGGTGCAGCAATTCACCTTTGTCGCCGTCAATAAAAGTTATCGTGCTGTCACATGCCGCAGTCGACGTGAAGCCCGGATCATAGGTGAAAACGCCAGCCTGACCATAAAGCTTGCGGATATCGATCACATCAGGGCCCGCGGTCGGTGTGTGGATCGGCAGCTCATAAGATTGACCATCAATGGTCAGTGTCGCGGTTTTCTTGTCAGCCATAGTGTTCCCTTTCTAGGAGCGCGCGCACGGGTGCGGCGACTTCGGTGTTTTGCCCCGCCCCGGTTACCCGCGAAAGGTAACCAAAGCGTTTCAACGTGTCAGTCAGCCTGAATTTCAGGCAGCGGCATCATTGATCCGTGCAATTGTTTCATCACGGCCAAGCACCAGCATCATATCAAAGACCGATGGAGACACTGAGCGGCCCGCCAATGCCGCGCGCAGCGGTCCAGCAAGCTTGCCAAGTTTGGTGTCATGAGAGACCGCAAGGGCACCCACGATCCCTTCCAGATCTTCTCGTGTCCAGCTAGCAGTTTGCAGCTGCGGCGTCAATTCTGACAGTATACTTTTGTGTACATCGTCCAGCGCCTTGGCCGCTTTTTCATCCGGAATGATGGGTCGTGACGTCAAAACAAAGTAAGCTTTTTCATGGAGTTCTGGCAAAGTCTTGGACCGTTCTTTCAGGCTCGGCATTGCCGCCAAAAGCCCGTCACTTTGGTGCGACGTAAGGGTCGGAACATCTGTGGCTGCAAGAAACGCCTCAAATTCATGCCGCAGTGCCGCATCATCGCTGATCGCGATGTGTTGGCCGCATATATTTTCCAGTTTCTTGGTGTCAAAACGGGCCGGGCTTTTGCCGATGCCGTCCAGATCAAACCACTCAAGCGCTTGAATATCCGTGAAGAATTCATCATCGCCATGGGACCAACCAAGGCGGGTCAGATAGTTGCGCATGCCAGCGGCGGGATATCCCATCGCCTGATATTCTGCTGCACCCGTCGCGCCGTGGCGTTTGGACAGCTTTTTCCCATCAGGGCCGAAGATCAGCGGAATATGGGCGAGGGTGGGTTTGTCCCATCCCATGGCGTCATAAATCATGTTTTGGCGAAACGCATTGGCAAGGTGATCGTCCCCGCGCACGACATGCGTGACGCCCATATCATGATCGTCCACCACCACCGCGAGCATATAGACAGGTGAGCCATCACTGCGCAGCAAGATCATATCGTCGAGCTGGTCGTTCTGCCACGTCACATCACCCTGCACGCGGTCGCTTAGCGTTGTGGACCCAGCGCGGGGCGCTTTGATGCGCACAACAAAAGGCAGGTCCGGATGATCCGCGTCTGCCACATCCCGCCATGGGGATCGAAACAAGGTTGATGTTTTGTTGGCGCGGGCGTCTTCGCGAAACGCTTCGATTTCGTCCTGAGTGGAGAAACATTTGTACGCGCTGCCGTCTGCCAGCATTTTATAGGCAACCTCAGCGTGGCGATCTGCGTTGGCGGCCTGCGACACCGGTTCTCCGTCCCAATCGAGGCCAAGCCACGTTAACCCGTCCAAAATGGCTTGCGTGTTCTCATCGCTGGATCGCGCTTTGTCCGTGTCCTCAATGCGCAGCAAGAACGTCCCACCGTTCGCACGGGCATAGAGCCAATTAAACAAAGCCGTGCGCGCACCGCCAATATGTAGGGCGCCTGTGGGGGACGGGGCGAAACGAGTGACGACGGCTTTGTCAGACATGGGAAATTAACCTTTTGCTAACCACCAATTCATTAAGATTGGCAGGCCTTGGGCGGGTAATACGAATAGCGCGAGGGGAGAGCAAGTGCGTGGACTTTGGGCGCAGGTATTGGCCCAACGCGGTCATAGCTTCGGTTGGGCGCCCGTCCTGCTGGCCATTGGCGTGGCCGCATATTTTGCGATGAATGAAGAACCGGCTTTTGGGTTGTGTGCGGCGCTTTTGACCTGCGCGTGTTTTGTTGTTCTGTTTCAACGGATCGTTCCTGACAGTTTTCGGATTTGGGTGCTGGCGCTCGCGCTGGTGATGGGTGGCTTTGGTCTGGCTGGTGTGCGGGCCGATATGGTCGCCGAGCCGGTTTTGGGGTTTCGCTATTATGGTCCCATTGAGGGGCGCATTATTGAGATTGACCGATCGTCGTCGGATGCTGTGCGCCTGACACTGGACCGTGTCGTGCTGGCCCGACTGGGGCCGCGGCGCACACCTGCCACGGCGCGGGTATCCTTGCATGGGGATCAAGGGTTCATCACCCCCGAACCGGGTCAAGTGGTGTTGATGACAGGGCATTTGTCGCCGCCCTCTGGTCCCGTCGAACCCGACGGTTTTGATTTTCAGCGCATGGCGTGGTTTGAAGGTCTGGGTGCTGTTGGCTACACACGCACCCCCGTTTTGCTAGGCGTTGCTGCATCTGACGGGCAGGGTGGTTTGTGGGTGTATCGCCAACGCGTCGCTATCAGTGCGGGTGTTCAGGCAAGGCTGACAGGCGAGTCCGGGGCCTTTGCCGCCGCCATTATGACAGGGGATCGATCCGGCATGGGGCGCGATAGTCTGGACGCGTTGCGCGCTTCTAACCTTGCCCATTTGTTGGCGATTTCTGGCATGCATATGGGGATCTTGGCGGCGTTCGTGTTTGCCGCGTTCCGGTATGGTTTGGCCCTGTGGCCCTACGTGGCGCTGCGCTGGCCGGTTAAGAAAATCGCCGCCGCGGGGGCACTGCGTGTCGCGGCGAGTTATCTTGCGCTGTCGGGGGGCAGTATTTCAACCGAACGGGCCTTTGTGCAGGTCGCGGTGGTGCTGGTGGCCGTGTTATTTGATCGCCGTGCGCTGACGCTGCGCGCTGTCGCCATTGCCGCGATGATCGTGTTGACCTTGCGCCCAGAGGCGCTGTTCGGTCCCGGCTTTCAGATGTCATTTGCGGCCACCACGGCATTGGTCGCGGTCTTCGGGGTGATGCGCGGTATGTATGTGGTCTGGTTGCCGCGCTGGTTGCGCCCCGTGGGGGCTGTTGTCGTGTCGTCCTTGGTCGCGGGCCTTGCCACAGCGCCGTTCGCGGCCTTTCATTTCAACCAGATTGCGCAGTTCGGTTTGATCGCGAACCTGATGTCTGTGCCCCTGATGGGGACGATCGTTATGCCCGCGGCCGTTCTGGCGGCAGTATTGGCCCCTTTAGGGCTTGAGATGGCGGGCCTTTGGATAATGGACCTTGGGTTGCGCTGGATACTTGGTGTGGCACATTTTGTGTCCGATTTGGACGGGTCATTGCGCCATGTGGTGACACCAGGGCCTGAGGTGTTGGCGCTGATCGCGCTCGGTGGCGCGTTTGTGGTGATCTGGCGCGGGGGCTTCGCTGGCTCGGCGTCGCGCCTGTAATGGTGGGATTTCTGCTGTGGCACATCGCTGTGCGTCCGCAAGTTTTGATCGCTGATTCTGGGTCTTTGATCGGGGTCATGACCGATGCGGGGCGTGATGTGTCCAAAGAACGCGGTGAATCTTTTGCGGCGGGTAACTGGCTCGAGAACGATGGCGCGCCGGTCGCGCAAGAGGTCGCCTATGGTCGCACGGGCTTGATAGAAGACGGGCGGATGGTGTGGGCCGATGTTGGCGCAACAAAGATCGTGAATGTCCGTGGCAGCACCGCACTGGCCGCACTTAATGGATGCGGCGGCGCTAATATCATCGTCACCAATCAAGAAATGACCGCCCGTTCTGATTGCGACGTTTATGATATCAACCGCTTCCGCGACACGGGTGCCTTGGCGGGATGGATAATCGACGGCACGCTGACATTTGAAAGTGTGCGGGATCGGACTGGCAATCGTTTGTGGAATACGCAAAGTGTGCGCCTTCGGGGTGGGGCGCTCGCGAAGTTGATCGCAAGCGCCCGGCAGTGATTAATAAGACCGGATCAAACCGACCAAACGGCCCTGCACCTTAACCTGATCATCGCGGAACAGGCGGGTTTCATAAGCCGGATTAGCAGCCTCAAGGGCGATGGCGTTTCCATTGCGGCGATAGCGTTTCAGCGTGGCTTCGGCGTCTTCCACCAAAGCCACAACAATGTCGCCGTTGTCAGCTGTCTGGCTTTCGCGAATGATCACGACGTCACCATCATTGATCCCCGCATCGATCATTGAATCGCCCTTCACCTCAAGCGCATAGTGATCGCCTTTGCCAACCATCGATGCCGGAACGGTGACATTGTGGCTCACCTCAGAGATCGCGGCGATCGGAACACCCGCAGCAATGCGGCCCATTACAGGCAATTCAACTGCGCCGCTGCTGGCTAGATCTTGGGCGGCGGCAGGGCGGCTGTCGGGGCGATCCCCATCAATAACGCGGGGGCTGAAACCAGTGGGGGCAGGTACGCCGCTAAGTTTGGCCTGCAACGCATCGGGCAGTTTTACAATTTCTAACGCGCGGGCACGGTGCGCAAGGCGGCGGATAAACCCACGTTCCTCAAGCGCTGTAATCAGGCGGTGGATGCCAGATTTAGAACGTAAATCAAGGGCTTCTTTCATTTCATCAAAGCTCGGTGGAACCCCGTCACGCTGGACGCGTTTGTGGATGAATTCCAATAGATCAAGTTGCTTCTTAGTGAGCATATGCTCTCTCCCCTCACGGATTACGTTAGGGATGTTCTAGGTGTGTTCTTGTTTTGTGTCAATATGTTCTTAGGGGTAAACCCAGAACATCCCCTAGATCGGATAGATCGTGACCCTGTCGTTTGCGGATTTCGCAGGATCACCAATGGGGCGCAGAAGCAGGCAGTTCGCGTTCGACAGAACCGTCAACATGGAACTGTCTTGCTTGTCGAAGGCCGTCACGATGCGCCCGTTTTCACCTTCTTCAAAGCGCGCACGCATGTAGTGGGCCCGGGGGCCGCAAGCGGGGAGGGGCGTGGTGAGCTGTGCGTTCAAGCCACGAGGCAAGACGTCTGTTTGCCCATGCGCGCGGCGCACCATGGGCAACAGGAACAGATGGCCACACACTACAGCCGACACGGGGTTCCCGGGTAAACCGAGGAAGACCGTCGGCCCTTTGGACCCCGCCATCAAAGGTTTTCCCGGTCGCATGGCGATTTTATGAAAGCTGCGCGTGACGCCAAACCGATCGAGCGCAGGGGCCACCAAATCATGATCGCCGACAGACGCGCCACCAATCGTCACGATAATATCGGCGCACCAATCGGTCGCGTCTTGCAATGTCTTATCAAGGACGTCGGGGGTGTCGGGTGCGATTGGCAGAACGTTTGGGTCTGCACCCGCTTGGCGCAGCATCGCCTGAAGCGCAA
Organism: Octadecabacter sp.; assembly: GCA_018608045.1. Taxonomy (GTDB): domain Bacteria; phylum Pseudomonadota; class Alphaproteobacteria; order Rhodobacterales; family Rhodobacteraceae; genus Octadecabacter. The sequence goes on from JABBAI010000001.1 coordinate 26,223, forward strand.
AGACGTTTGACGCAATGATCTGATCGGGATTGGGATCACCACCTGGCATCAACAATTCATCCCCCGTAGAGATGAGGGCCACCCGTGGTCGCCGTGCCACGCGCACGCTGGGATGGTTCATCGCCGCGATTAACGCAAGGTCGGCAGGATTTAGAACGCGCAGAGCAGGTATTTCGAAATAAGATTTGAAGTCAGCGCCTTGCGGGCGGATATTGATGTTGTCGGTGATCGGTTCTGACAGCGTGATCGTGTCGTCAACCCGTTCGACATTTTCCTGAATGACGACGCGCATTGCCCCGTTTGGAACAGGCGCACCTGTGAAAATCCGAACGGCCTGTCCGGCGGTGATGGTGCCGTCCCAACCATGGCCGGCGGCGGATTCACCGACGACATCAAGAACAACATGCTGCGCAACATCGCCAACGGCGTACCCGTCCATCGCTGAGGCTGAAAAAGGCGGCTGGTCCCGCTTGGCTTTGACAGGGTCTGCAAGAGTGCGTCCTAACGCGTCCTCAAGGGCAATCGTTTCATCCTCAACCTGGGGCACGAGGTCCAAGCACATGGCTTGTGCTTGTTCGACCGTAATCATCCTTCAAAGCGTCCGGATTTCCCGCCGTCTTTCAGGGTCACACGCAGCCCGCCAATGTCCATGTCTTTTTGCACCGCCTTGAGCATGTCGTAGACCGTGAGGGCGGCGGTTGATGCGGCCATTAAAGCCTCCATCTCGACGCCTGTCTGTCCTGTGGTTTTGACTGTGGCTTGGATACGCACGCCGGGCAGGGTGTCATCAGGGGTCAAATCCAGTGACACCTTGGTGATCGGTAAGGGGTGGCACAGCGGGATTAGATCGGACGTCTTTTTGGCGGCTTGAATGCCTGCAATGCGCGCGATGCCCAAAACGTCGCCCTTTTTGGCGGTGCCTGCAGTGACATGGGCCAATGTGTCTGGCGCCATTTTGATCCACGCGGCGGCGGTGGCGATGCGCGCCGTCACGGCCTTGTCAGACACATCAACCATGTGCGCCTGACCGCCATCGTCAAAATGGGTCAGTTTGGAGGTCATTACATACCGCCCATTGTCATCGGACTGGACAACAGCTGGCGTGTGGCTGTCGCGACGTCGTCTTGGCGCATCAGGCTTTCGCCGATCAGGAATGTGCGCGCGCCGAATTGGGCCATATCCGCAAGGTCTTGGGCCGTGTTCAGCCCGCTTTCACAGACGACCAAGCGATCCGCGGGAACCATACGGGACAAGGTTCGTGTCGTGTCCAGCGTGGTTTCAAAGGTTTTCAGGTTGCGGTTGTTGATCCCCATAAGAGGCGATTTCAACAGACAGGCGCGTTCCAGTTCTTCGACATCGTGGATCTCAAGCAAGACATCCATGCCCCACTCAAGCGCTGCAGCCTCAAGCTCTGCGGCTTGAGTGTCTTCAACGGATGCAAGGATGATCAGGATTGCGTCGGCCCCAAGGGCGCGGGCCTCAGCCACTTGGTAAGGATCATACATGAAATCCTTGCGCAGGGCGGGCAGCTCAACGGCATTGCGGGCCTGCACGAGAAATTTATCAGCGCCTTGGAAGGACGGCACATCGGTCAACACGCTGAGGCAGGTGGCACCACCGCTTTGATAGGCCACGGCGAGGTCTGCGGGATTGAAATCTTCGCGGATCAGACCCTTGGACGGGCTGGCCTTTTTGATCTCAGCGATCAGGCCGTAGCCTTCGCGGCTGGCCTCAATCAGGCGGTCGGCAAAGCCACGGGTGGGGGACGCGGCACGGGCATCAGCCTCAACATCCGACATCGGGCGCTGGTCTTTGCAGGTGGCGATATGGTCGAGTTTGTAGGCTTTGATTTTGTCTAAAATATCCATGAAACAATAGTAGGGCTGCGAGAGGGGAAAGACAATTGCGCCTACGGCGGGCGGGTGCAAAATTCTTCGAATTTTGCGGGATCAACGGTTGAGGTCAGGATATCCGCGCGCGCAAAGCGGCCCAATTGCCATTTGAAAAACCAAACCAAGCGCCAAACGCCGCCATTAGGACGCTAAGGAGCAAGTTGCCCCAAGCCGTCGATCTGGTTTGTCCTGCGTAGAGGTCATGGATGCGCGGGTGGTCGGGGTGCACCTTGATATTCCATGCGGTTCCGACGGGGTGGGTGTCGAAAAAATCCTCTGGCACGCCGCGCTCATTTTTTATCACGACATCGCCGCGCGTAAATGTGTAGGTGACATAATGCGTTTCCGCCCCGTCGTCCGCCGCATTGGATGTGACAATGCGGTTGTCCAGCACAGTTGCTGTGACTTGCACATGTGTCGCCCCCAATCGGCGTGCATCATTGGCGGACAAAAGCGTGACGGTCGCGAACATGGCCGAAAGCAACAGCACGACACATCCTGCCCAAAACCGCTTGGTAAAGGCGTAGGCTGGTGTCCAGTCGGTCACGCGTCTTGGGTGATTTTTGCAAGCGTTTCAACGGCTCGTTTGGCGGCACCGCTATCGATGCTTTCTGCGGCAAGTTTTGCACCTGCCTTCAGGCCTTCAACCTTGCCAGCCACCAACAGTGCGGCGGCGGCGTTTAGCAACACGGCGTCGCGGTAGGCTGATGCTTCGCCGTCCAGCAGGGCGCGAAAGGCCTTGGCGTTGTCGGCGGGGGATCCACCAAGGATCGCCTCAAACGGATGAACGGGTAAGCCTGCATCCTCTGGATGGACCTCGCGCTGTGTGATCATGTCGCCCGCCATTGCGGTAACCCATGACACGCCTGTGATGGTGAGTTCATCTGTTCCGTCGCTGCCATGGACAAGCCACGCGGCCTCGCTCCCCAGTGCTTGAAGGGTCTGTGCCATAGGGAGGATCAGATCGCGGGAAAATGCGCCCGTCAGTTGGCGTTTGACACCAGCGGGGTTGGTCAGGGGGCCGAGGATATTAAAGATCGTGCGCGTACCAAGTTCGCCGCGCGTGGGCATGACGTGTTTGATAGCGGGATGGTGCATCGGGGCCATCATAAAGCCGATCCCTGCCTCGGCCAGCCCGCGTTCTACAACGTCTGGGCCGACCATAACGTCGATGCCCATTTGGCCAAGCGCATCCGCCGCACCCGAAAGCGAGCTTAGGTTGCGATTGCCGTGTTTGGCGACAGGCACACCTGCGCCAGCCACAACAAACGCAGTGGCCGTGGAAATGTTCAGCGTGCCTTTGCCGTCGCCACCGGTGCCCACGATATCCATCGCACCAGCGGGGGCTTGGACGGGTAAGCAGTGGGCGCGCATGACGGCGGCGGCGGCGGCGTATTCATCCACCACTTCGCCGCGCGTGCGCATGGCCATCAACAATCCACCCATCTGGGATGGGGTCGCTTCGCCTTTGAACAAAATTTCAAAGGCTTGTTCAGCTTGGGCGCGGGTCAACGGGCCTTCGGCGGCGGCATGAATTAGGGGTTTTAGCGCGTCACTCATGCAGGCACCTTTAGCGTCTTGAGGAAATTGTCGAGCATCGCGTGACCGTGTTCAGACCGGATGCTTTCGGGGTGGAATTGAACGCCGTGCATCGGCAGGTCGCGGTGTTGCAGCCCCATGATGGTGCCATCGTCCAGTTCTGCCGTGATCTCAAGGCAATCGGGGAGGGTGGCGCGATCAACCGTGAGCGAGTGATAGCGCGTCGCCTCAAACGGGGTGGGCAGCCCTTTGAACAGGGATTTGCCCGTGTGATGCATTGTGCCCATTTTGCCGTGCACGATTTCATGGCAGCGCACAACTTTGCCGCCAAACGCCTCACCGATGGTTTGATGGCCCAGACACACGCCCATCAGCGGAGTTTTAGTTTCTGCGGCGGCTTTGGTCAGCGAGAGACAAATTCCAGCTGCGCTTGGATCACAGGGACCAGGCGACAGCACGATACCGGATGCGCCCATGCCCATTGCCTCTGCGACATCAATTGCATCATTGCGCCGCACAACGACATCCGCCCCCAGTTCACCGAAATAGTGCACAAGGTTGTACGTAAAGCTGTCGTAATTATCGATCAAAAGGAGCATAGATTTGCCACCCTGTAGTGAGGTTAATTTGGGGCTACCGCGCAAGTGCGCGCCGCATATATAGTAGCAACATACATGGGCTGCGGCGCGGGGGTGCGTCAAGGCCCGCATTAGCCCAATCGTCGACCCATGAGAGGTCGCGGGGCACGGATAAAGAAGGCAGTGGCAGAATGCGTGGATTGATCGGTGGAATGCTAACGGGCGGATTGGTGTCCGTCGTGGGTTTGGGCGCATTGTCCGTTGTTAGTGAACAACCAGCCGGGATAATGCCGCCCGGTGCGCCTCTTGTGGACGCGCCCGTGGTAGAACCTGTTGACGCGGTTGAAATGGACGATGCGGCTGATGCCCCAAATACGACTGTCGGCAGCATTAGCATAGATGAACCGCTTGCGCCCGCTTTGCCCGAAGGGGAAGCCAGCGCGCAAGAACCCGATGCACCCGCACCCGTTGAACCAGACGCACAAGCCCCGCGCGTGGACACCGATCCATTGGATGAACCTGAAGTCACCAGCATTGAAGGTGCGATGGAGGCGCCGAGCACGCCTGAGGCGAGCAATCTTGTCGGTGAACCTATGGCACCCGTCTTGCCCAACCCGCAATCTTTGGCACCGCAAACCCCAACAAACGAAGCCGATGTCACGGTATCAACAACACCTGCGCAGCCCTCCATCGGTGTTGAGCCTGCGTCGGAAGACGCGATCATTGTGATTGAGGACACGGCAGTTGAAGTGGCCCCAACCGAGGCCGAAGTCACACCACAAGGCGAGGATTTCTTTGTCGTCGACCTTGGTGCAGACGCCGTTGAAACAGATGTCGCGG